>JAACFM010000006.1 GCA_009937445.1 Gammaproteobacteria bacterium
TGCGTCTACCAATTCCGCCACCCGGGCATGACAAGAAAAATGGAGGCTAGGGTCGGAATCGAACCGGCGTACACGGAGTTGCAGTCCGCTGCATAACCACTCTGCCACCTAGCCTCTGGGATCAAACGAAACGGCGGCAGAAGCCACTCCGCTGAGCAGGCGTCGCAGTATACAGCGACTTTTCCAGCAATCCACCTCAAATGTTTGCATAATAGAGAAATGCTATCAATACGTTGTTTAACACACTATTTTTTAGGGTTCGTTCTTGCCACGGGCCTCGTTGCCTGTACTGAACAATCGCTCCCCGTTTTTCAGGATCCGCAGCCGATACCGGTCCCGAGTGGCAAACCGGCCTATGGGCCACGACTGGCCCAAGGCGATGGCGATGGCGCCGTCCTAAGCTGGATGGAACGAAATGATGACGGCGCGTTCTTGCGATATTCAGTTTTGCAACAAGGGGCATGGGGACCTTCTGCAACCGTCATTCAGGACGAACACATGTTCGTCAACTGGGCGGATCTTCCCGCGGTAACTCCGATTGGGGATCAATCGCTACTGGCACACTGGATGAGTTACACAGCGGAGGCTCCATACGCCTATCAGGTCCTGACGGCCCTCTCGCATGACAACGGAATGACGTGGAGCGAGCCTGTAAGCCCGCATACCGACGGAACGCCGACCGAGCACGGATTTGTGGCGACCTACCCTGCAACGGACGGCCTTGGGCTGGTCTGGCTGGACGGTCGCAATACCCCGGACGCCGGAATGACATTGCGCGGTGCAACACTCAAGTCTGACGGCAGCTTAAGCGACGAGACACAACTGGATGACATGGTGTGCGATTGCTGCCAAACAGACGTCGCCGTGGCGAAGACAGGTCCGGTCGCGGTTTATCGCAACCGGACTGACGATGAAGTACGTGACATATACCTTACTCGTTTCGTTGACGGCAGCTGGCAGCCAGGAACACCGATCTCAGACGATGGCTGGGTCATTGCGGGGTGCCCCGTCAATGGGCCAACAATCGCTGCCGTGGACGACCTGGTGGTTGTTACGTGGTTCACGGCCGCCAACAACGAACCCAAAGTTAAGACCGCTCTTTCAACAAACTCCGGCAAGTCTTTTTCCGAGCCCATTGAGATCGCATCCAACGGGGTAAGCGGACATGTCGGCATTGCACTGATCGACAAGAACACTTACGTCATCAGTTGGATGGAATCGGGCAAGGATGGAAACTACGCAATCAATCTTCGCGCACGGACCGTTGACGGGCAATTGGGTCCGGTTCGAACCGTTGGACGAACGTCAGTGGCGCGCAACGTTCCGCAGATGCTGCGTGTTGGCGACAAGCTCATGCTGGCCTGGACGGACGAGATAAACGACCTGAGTAAGGTCGTATCGGTGGAAGTACCCATCATCGGGTTTTACGACTGAGTCGAGTTAAAGGCTCCAGGCGTAACCAATCTTCATGAACAGGCTGCGGTCAGAAGCCGTCAGACTGTCCAGACGATCTTCGTCGACGTATTGGTCGGCGTAGCCAAGAAAAAATACCGTCTGCGGATTGATCTTGTAGGAGTACAACAGCTGTCTGCCGATGTCTTTGGACAGGGCATCGACATCGTCAATGTACACGTCCTGATTTCTCGTTGTCTTGGATTGTTGCACCGTCATCCGCAGGAAAGACCGAACACTGAATTGCCATGTCAGCCGTGCATCGATGACACTGGCATCAAAAATCTTTTCGCCTTCCTTGGTATCGAGACTCGCGAATATGCCGCGCACATCGACAAGAAAATTACGATTGACGTTCCACTTTACGGAAGGCTGAATCATTATCTGATCGCCCAATCGGGTATTGTCATAGTCAATTTGGTCAGCTACTTGCCCCCAGAACTCAAGACTTAGGCCGCTTCGAGGCGTCATATTCATGTAGAGACCAACTTTCTGCATGTTGAATATCACGCCTTCCTCAAGTTCCGAGACTGCTTCAAGCGAAATCTGCGTCCAGGACTGAAAAGGTCCGCCGACGCCAAGCCGCATTGACACCTCTTTATCGGTAAACGTGCCATCCTCCAGATGCCCAATACGATATCCAGTGTGCAGGCGTATGCGGTGCCACCAATCACCGTCTTCGCCATGCCATACCCGGCCGCCGCTAAATCTGATCTGGTCCCCACCCACCTTGGACTGAAAACCCGAATCAGCCCGAAAGCCCTCAGACAAATCGGTGAACCACAGATTTCCGAACCAGTGACGGGAGTCGAATTCGTAGCGAAGCAGCGTGCCTTTGCCATCAAAGGATTCGGTCTGGGTCTCCGACTCGAGGTATTGCGCGCTCAGCGTATGTCGATCGTCAACTTTCCAACGCGCGTCGAAACCGCCAACATAATTGTGATAGCCATCGCCGTCGCGAACAGTCAGCACGCCGCCAACTGATGAGGTATCCCCGAATCCCCGACTGTAGCGCCCAATGAATGCTGTATTCGACTGCTCGATGGTTGTGGAATCGGAACTGAACGCTCCAGGAAAGAGAATATTGGTAATCGCATCCTCGGCCGCGATGACTCCAAAGGTGTTAGCACCGCGTTTCCCCGTCAACTTCGCGCCCACGTCCGGGCTCGATATCGTGCGCGTAAAAACCGCATTGATCGGCGTTGAGAAGTAATCGGCCCCTTCGAGAAAGAAAGGTCGCTTCTCGGGAAAGAACAACGCAAATCGATTGTTAACGGCAAGCTGTGCGACGTCCGCTTCGATCTGGGAAAAATCGGGATTGATCGCAAGATTAGCCGTGAGATCCGGGGTGATTCCCCAACGCACACTCAAACCCGCCTCTGAAGTCGTGTCACCAATCATTGGATCAAAGCCCGGGTCTTCGCTGGACTCCGATCGGGACGCGGTGACCGTGGGTACAAGCTCGAGATCCCGGCCCGGCTCCGCATCCGCCAGCCCGGTGAGTTCTCCTATCTGGCACAAGTAACAATTCACTCCGCGCTCCAGAGGAACAGCGGAGAACTTGAATTGCTCCCGTCTGGGGTAAGTGCGTGTCAAATCGAAACCCCAGGTCTTGATGCCTTCGCTTGCCGGAAAACGCAACTGGGTTAGTGGAATCCTCATCTCAACGACATACCCGTCGTCGTTGATCTCGCCTGCCGAATCCCAGATAGCATCCCAGGAGTCGTCCTCTTTACCCCACTGACCGCCCTGCGCCGCCTCGTTATTCGTCAAATCCATTTGCACGCCGAGGGGATTCGAGAAAAACTCGAAAGCACGTCGATTGTCGTTGTAGGTGTCGATGACAATCCCGACGAAATCGTCGTCATAGGCCTCGTCCCTGTCGCGCAAATAGGCGCGAATGGCCGATGGATCGGGATCGCTGGCAGCAAATCCGACGTATAAATTGGCACCATCCTCGATCAGGTAAGCGACCGTCTTGACGCGAGCCGGTAAATTGTCACCCGGCTCAATTTCGTAGAGCAGTTCAACCTGTGCCGCATCACGCCACGCTTCCTCGTCCAATTGGCCGTCAACGACAATCTCACCCTCCGTGCGTGGGAGCTCGATATTTGTTGCGTGTAGGTTGAAACTGCAAAGGACAACGCCCAAGACAACAAAACGCATGCGATGTGGGTCAAACGCCAACTACTACTCCGGACGAAAAAGTGAAAATATGTGATCGTGGACCACATAAAGCGAGGAAAAACGCTTTATAACAGAATTCCTCCCTGGAGACGGTTGCGTACGTGAAAAAGACATCGATCTTTCCATTGGCAAAGTTAGGCCCGTTGGGCATTCTGACCGCTATCGCGCTGATTGGTGCGCTGTACATTCTAATTACAGGTCAGATCGCGAAGGCCTGGATCGCTGCGGGCTTCTTGCCGCTCGGCATCTACCTTGGGGTTTGCCACCAACGCGCTCGGAAAATAATCCTCGCCGAGGTTGGTCGGGAACGTGAAATTGTCGAGATGAGTTTTGTCTCCATGGCAGCTGACAGGGCCGCGCAGTTCTGGAATCTATTGTTCTCGTCGGTTGCGATCACCACCGGCGTCATCGTAACTGCGATATGGGGATACCAGGGCTTCCTGTCGTACGTTGAAGGTCGATGGATTCCGTTGACCCTGTTCGCGGTACTACCCGACATTCAACCCACCGACTACGCGCTTCTTAATCGTCTGATCTACTTTTTTGGCGATACCAATCTTGGCGTCGGCGTGCTCATTGTCGGCTTAATACTGGCGGCACCGCTCGCTGCAATCCAGTGGCGGTCTAACAATAAAGCCAAGTTTCGTCGCAACGATCTGGGGAATCTGAAGAAGAGGTCGTAGAATAGCCTGCACAAGCCCTATTCCGACCGGAGCACGAAATTGACAACCGCACTATTTCGAGAAGATTCCTATTTGCAGTCCTGTACTGGTGTCGTTACATCGACCAGTGAACAGGGATTCTGCGTTGATCAGACTGTTTTTTATCCACTCGGTGGCGGCCAACCAGGCGATACCGGAACCGCATCCTGGGACCAAAAGAAAATCGTTGTTGTCGGTACGCAGAATAGTGCGGACGGCATCGTCCATATCATTGAGCCCGGCGATGCAGTACCTCCCGTCGGCAGCACCGTCGAACTGACGCTGGACTGGGACCGTCGATTCGCGCACATGCGAATGCACACCGCATTGCATTTACTCGGCTCGATTCTCAAGTACGGCGTTACGGGCGGCAACATCTCAGCGATAAAAAGCCGCCTGGATTTTGATACTGAAGACTCCGTTGACAAGGAATCCGTCAGTGCAGCACTAAACGCGCTCGTGGCCGCCAATCATTCTGTTCAATGCCGGTGGATCAGCGAACAGGAACTGGATGAAAATCCGTCGCTGGTTCGCACGATGTCCGTGCAGCCACCTCGAGGAAAAGGCGACATTCGATTACTCGAAATTGAAAGCGTTGATCTACAGCCGTGCGGTGGTACCCATGTTCGATCCACAGGTGAAATTGGCGCAATTCGTATCGGCAAAGTTGAGAAGAAAGGCCGTCGGAACCGTCGCGTCAATATTCACTTTGCGGACTAGACGCTCGTCCCAAAACGCAAAAAAGCCCCTCAAAGAGGGGCTTCTTTTGTATCTGGAGCGGGAAACCAGGTTCGAACTGGCGACCTCAACCTTGGCAAGGTTGCGCTCTACCAACTGAGCTATTCCCGCGAAGGGGCGAGATTCTAGCCTGTGACAGGTTTAAGTCAAGCCGTAATTTCAAGTTTTCGCTATTCCGAGGGCTCCTGATCACTGACGATGAACGGCCAGGCCGCTTTAAGATAAATGATCATGGACCATATCGTCATGATCGCTGCCAGAACCAGCAGGACAAAACCAACGGTATAGATGGGTATTCCGAACAGGTCGTTGTGGTAGACCATGAAGGCAATACCGAACATCTGCAGCGTCGTCTTGATCTTTCCGGCCATCGAGACTTTGACGTTGGCTCGCTCCCCAATCGTCGCCATCCACTCTCGCAGCGCCGAAATTGTGATTTCCCGGCCGATAATGATCATCGCGATCACGTCCTCGAACCAGCTCGCCTCAGCCTGCACCAGCATGACCAGCACAATAGAGACCATCAGCTTGTCGGCAACGGGGTCCAGAAACTCGCCGAAGCGCGACGTTTGCCCGTAGCGCCTCGCAACCCAGCCGTCGATGAGATCGGTAATCGCGGCAATGCCGAACAATATGGCCGCAATCGGCCTGGCATTCGGCATTTGGGAATAGAAACACACCACCACGATCGGAATGGCCGCGATTCGAAACAGCGTCAATATATTTGCAAGATTAAGCTTCAAGATTCATCCTGGCCGCGGCTCAACTATCCGTATGCAGGGCATTGTATATGGTTTCGGCGAGTTTTCGACTAATACCATGCACTTGCACAAGGTCATCAATACCCGCGCCACTCACGCCCTGCAGACCACCAAACTGCCGCAACAGCTCTCTGCGCCGCTTCGGGCCCAGACCCGGTATCTCCTCAAGCTTCGATGTTCGACGTGCCTTCGCCCTCTGCTGGCGGTGACCCGTGATGGCAAAGCGATGCGCTTCATCCCGTATTTGCTGGATCAGGAGCAACGCCGATGAGTCTGGCGGGAGTGTCATCGCCCTCGATTCGCCCGGCCTGAACAGCTGTTCCGCGCCCGGTCGTCTCGAACGTCCTTTGGCGACCCCGACAACGGTAAGCCAATCGAGTCCCAGCTCTCCCAGGACCTTCATCGCCGCAGCCAACTGCCCTTTGCCGCCATCAACAAACAGAATGTCGGGCATGGGCACCTCACCCTTCTTGACCCGCGCATAGCGCCTTTTTAAAGCCTCAGACATCGCCCCGTAGTCATCGCCCGGTGCAGCGGGGCTGAGATTGAATCGCCGGTAATCGCTCTTCAAAGCACCTGCCGTGTTGAATACAACGCAGGACGCGACGGTCGCCTCGCCGGATGTATGACTCACATCAAAGCACTCGAGTCGCTGTGGGGTCTCCTCAAGTTCCAGAGCCTCACCGAGCGCGGCAAACTGTCGTTTGATCGTCGCGTTACTCGCAACCTTGAGATTCAAGCCCTGCTCGGCGTTCGTCCGGGCCATCTGCAACCAGCGCAGTCGATCGCCCCGGACCCGCGAGCGGATTTGCACCTTGTGCCCGACGCGCTCGGTCAATTCACTTTGCAGCAAGTCACCGTCGTCGATAGCCGTCTCAATAATGATCTCGGTCGGCGCATCACGACCCAGGTAATACTGCGCAACAAAGGCATTCAGAATCTTTTGCTTGTCGGTCTCACCCTGCAAACGCGGGAAGTGATCCCGACTGCCGATCACGGAACCATTGCGGATGAACATGACCGTTACGCAGTGAATAGCGCTGTTGGACGCGAAGCCAAGAATATCCAGATCCAGTTTGCCGCCGCGCTTCACCAACTGACGTGCTTCGATCTCCTTGAGCTTCGATATCTGATCGCGAAAGCGCGCCGCGTGTTCATAATCCTGAACCGCAGCGGCCTTCTCCATACGCTCGACAAACGTGTTAACAACGCTTCTGTTCTTACCATCAAGAAACAGAATCGCAGCATCGATATCTTTTGCGTACTGCTCTTTGGAAATCAAATTGACACAAGGGGCCGTGCAGCGCTTGATCTGGTACTGCAGACACGGGCGCGTGCGATTGCGGAAAAAATTGTCCGCGCAGTTGCGGATCAGGAACAGCTTTTCGAGTTCGTTAAGCGTCTGCCGAACCGCGGACGTACTGGGGAATGGGCCGAAATAACGCCCCTTGCCACGACGCGGTCCGCGATGAAACCTCAAGCGCGGATAGTCGTGCTGCGTAGACGCGTAGATATAAGGGTAGCTCTTGTCATCGCGGAGCAGAATATTGAATCGCGGTTTGTGCTGTTTGATGAGGCTGTATTCAAGTATCAGCGCCTCCGCCTCGGTATTCGCAACGGTCACATCCACCCGCGCGACCTGCTCCATCATCACCGCTGTTTTTGGCGCGTCGTGCGTGCGGTTGAAGTAACTGGAAACGCGTTTCTTCAGATCCCGGGCTTTGCCGACATAGATGACCTTGTGCTTGGCGTCGAGCATGCGGTACACACCCGGCCGGTGTGTCAGGGTTCGCAGAAAAGGCTTTACTTCAAAGGGTGTGTCATCACTCACGTTGTCACTTATCCAGCAACTCCCGAGTCTTCGCAAATATTGCGTCGAACATCTCTTCGGTCAGTCGCCGGGTGTTCGTGTTGTAGCGACTGCAATGGTACGAATCAATCAAACGGAAGAACTCCACATCGTGCACGGCTGCGTGCGCGAACTTGAAATCTGCCTGTCGCATTCCGAGCGCCTTGATGATCGCCCGGTGCGCTATCCCACCGAGCGCCATCACGACCGCATCCTTCGGTAGCGTCTGCAACTCGTTCGCGAGATACGCATTGCAGGTATTGATCTCGGCACCCACCGGTTTGTTATCCGGTGGCAAGCATTTTACGGCGTTCGTTATACGGCAATCGATGAGTTCCAGACCATCGTCTGCTGCCGCGGAATGATCGCGGCTGGCGAAACCGTATTTGTGCAACATCTGATAGAGAAGAATACCCGCATGGTCACCCGTAAACGGGCGACCGGACCTGTTTGCTCCGTGCATGCCCGGGGCCAGACCAACGATCAGAAAGCGAGCATCGCTCGTACCAAACGGTGGGACGGGCCGACAGTAATAGTCTGGATAACGATCCTTGACGTCGTCCAGGAACGTCGCAAGTCTTGGGCAGGCTCGGCAGTCTTTGTCGAATATGCTGGTCATCGGTGGTGTCGCGGCCTTGGCACCCAAAGGGCAAAAAGTCGCACCTACTTTTCGCCCATGTGACGAATGATCGCCCGGCCGAAACCCCGTGTACCAACCAGGCGGGCACCCGGGATAAGTTCTTCGAGCTGCGCTTGCACCTCCTCCTTACTGTGAGTCTTGGCCTTGCGCTTCGGTTTGCGAATTGCACTGCGCAACCGCGCCAGGTCGAACGTCAATTCACCGTTCTTGATCGTCGCTGCAACACCTTTGATGATCAGGTCTGCCGCCTCGGTCCAACCCAGATAACGCAGCATCATTTCCGCAGAAAGAATCAATGAGCCCGGGTTGACGCGATTCTTGCCAGCGAACCCTGGTGCTGTTCCATGTGTTGCCTCAAACACGGCCAGACCATCACCAATATTGCCGCCCGGCGCAATGCCGATTCCGCCGACCTGTGCAGCCAACGCATCTGAAATGTAGTCACCATTAAGATTCAGGGTTGCGATAATGTCGTAGTCCTCTGGCTGCAACAAAATCTGTTGCAGGAAGTTATCGGCGATCACGTCTTTGATTGTGATCTCTCGACCGGTTACCGGGTTCTTGAACGACAGCCACGGTCCGCCGTCAATTTCGGTCGCGCCGAATTCGGCGCGTGCAACCTCGTATCCCCAGCGGCAGAAGGCACCCTCGGTGTACTTCATGATATTGCCTTTGTGCACGAGCGTCACCGAACGTTGGTCGCGTTCAATACAGTGCAGGATAGCTTTTCGCACCAAGCGCTCCGATCCTTCGCGTGACACCGGCTTGATGCCGATACCCGAACTGGCCGGGAATCGAATCTCGGTCACGCCAAGTTCGGTATGCAGAAAGTGAATCAGTTTCTGCACTTCCTGGGAACCTGTCGCGTACTCGATTCCGGCGTAGATATCCTCGGTGTTCTCGCGGTATATCGTCATGTCGACGAGGTCCGAGTCTTTCATCGGCGTCTCGACGCCCGGGAAATAGCGAATCGGGCGCACACAAGCGTACAGGTCCATCGTCTGTCGAATCGCAACATTCAATGAGCGAATTCCGCCGCCGGTTGGCGTGGTCAGCGGACCCTTGATGGAAACGACGAAGCGCCGCAATGCATCGAGAGTCTCGTCAGGCATCCAGACATCGTCACCGTAGACTTCCGTCGCTCGTTGCCCTGCATAAACGGGCATCCACCGGATCTGGCGATCGTCCCCGTAGGCGATCTCGACAGCCGCTTCAACGACATTCAGCATGACCGGTGTGATGTCAGATCCAATCCCGTCGCCCTCGATATACGGAATGATCGGAAAATCCGGGACGTTGATCGTGTGATCCGGATTGACCGTGATAGCCTCGCCGTCGGCGGGAACATTGATATGATCGTAATGCATGGTTGATCCAGAGGGTCGGGAAAGTCGTGCATTGTACAGTTCGTCGGGGATCACAAGAAGTGCTGATTGTTGTAAACAAGCCCTACCAGGTGCTGTGTCAGTTCACAGATCCCGACGGGCGGGCCACTTTGGCGGACTACGTGGACACCCCTGGCGTGTATCCTGCCGGCCGGCTGGACTACGACAGTGAGGGCCTGCTGCTGCTTACTGATGATGGTCGATTGCAGGCCCGGATCAGTCAGCCGAGGTCCAAAATTCAAAAACGATACTGGGCACAAGTTGAGGGCACGGCCACTGATGAGCAGCTCGGTAACCTGCAAAAAGGCGTCAAACTGAAAGATGGGATGGCCAAAGCGGTCTCCGCGAGACGCATTGAGGAACCCGCAGGACTCTGGGACCGTGACCCGCCCATTCGTTATCGCAAGAATGTGCCCGATAGCTGGATCGAGATCACCTTGTCGGAAGGTCGCAATCGTCAGGTGCGTCGCATGACTGCGGCGGTTGGGTTGCCGACGCTGCGGTTGGTTCGTTGTTCGGTGGGGCCCTGGTCGGTTGAGGGACTGGGGGTTGGCGAGTCCGTCAAGATGTCGACTGATGAGGCTTGGGGTGCTTTGGGGGCTTAGACGGCTTTGGGGGCTTAAGCGGCCTGGCGGCCGCCGCTTCGCTTCGCGGCCATGGGCCGCTCCTACGTCGGTTTGTCGAGACCTGATATTCGCATCGCGACTTCCATCGCTTGCTCGTAGTTGAGTCTGGGGTCTACTGTCGATTTGTAGGATCGTGCAAGGTCGGTGTCCGTCAGGCCACGCGCGCCTCCGGTGCATTCGGTGACGTTTTCGCCGGTCAGCTCCAAATGCACGCCGCCAAGGTGACTCCCCATTGACTCGTGCACTTTGAATGATGCCTCGAGCTCTCCAATAACGTTGTCGAAACGACGTGTCTTCGTGCCGTCCGAGGTGCTTTCAGTGTTGCCGTGCATAGGGTCACAAACCCAGAGAACCTGTGCGCCCATCTCTTTCACGATGCGGATCATTTCCGGCAGATGTTCCTGAACGGATTTCGCGCCGAAGCGATGAATCAGCGTCAGCCGGCCCGGATCATTATTCGGGTTTAAGGTCTCGACGATGCCTTGCAGCCACTCCCGGGTCATTCCGGGGCCGATTTTGACGCCAACCGGATTGGATATGCCGCGGAAATACTCGATATGAGCACCGTCCAGCTGCGCCGTGCGCATGCCGATCCACGGAAAATGCGTCGTCAGGTTGTACCAGCGCTCGCGACGATCAAGATACCGTGTTTGGGCCTGCTCATAATGCAGATGCAAGCCCTCATGGGCAGCGTAGATATCCGCTCGTTGCGTTCTGTGAAACTGCCGCCCTGAAACGGTCTCAAGAAAATCCAGCGAGTCGGAAATCGATGCAACGATGGCGCGATATTCCGACGCCGCCGAGGAGTGCCCTACCCAATCCAGGTCCCAGTATTCCGGGTGATGCAAATCAGCAAAACCGCCGTCGATCAGTGAGCGGACGAAATTCAGCGTCAGCGACGCTCTTTCATAGCCACGCAGGATCATTTGCGGGTCCGGAATGCGTTCATCTGCTGTAAAACCGCTGCGATTGACCAAGTCGCCACGGAAACTGGGCAGTGTCACACCGTCCCGCGTTTCCGTATCAGCCGAACGCGGTTTCGCGTATTGCCCGGCCATCCGTCCAACCCGTATTACCGGTTTTTTCATCCCGTAAATCATGACGAGACTCATCTGCAGCAGTATTTTGAGCTTCGCGACGATGTTCTCCGATGTGCACTCATCGAACGTCTCCGCGCAATCACCGCCCTGCAACACAAAAGCCTCACCGCGTTGCGCTTTGGCAAAGTGCGCCTTGAGAGCGTCGACCTCCCAGGACGTCGTCAGCGGCGGCAGGCGGCTTAGATCGGCGATGGCTCTGTCGAGTGCGGCCTTATCCGGATAGGACGCCTGCTGCGACGCCTCTTTGCTCTGCCAGCTCGCGGGATGCCAATCGGTTTTCGGTACGGATCTGCTCACGTTTTTAGTTCTTCTCGGTTTGCGGTGACCGGCAACGTGCCGGTCTGGAAACGCGGACTATGCCACGGGTCGATTTTGGGCTCAAAAGTTTCTTGTGCAATCAACGGTTTATACAGGCTTTTTCAGGAAGCTTCAGGCTCTCGCCACGATCTCTGTCAAAGCTGTTGTTTTCGCAACATATTTTGTGTTTCATCAATTGACACAAGTGTGGAAAGCTGGCCACGACATTGGCACAATGCGCGCCGACCTAGGAGCATAAAGATGAATGAAATTCTTGAACGGCTGGGCCTTAGCTCAGTCAACGACGGTACCTGGTTTGGTGCCGAATCACGCAGCGACGAATCAGCACCTTTGATTTCATGCACCAACCCGTCAACAGACGAGCTTATCGCGAGCGTTCGAGCTACGACCATGCAACAGTACGAGGAAGTCATTACGGCAGCGCAAGAGTCGTTCCTCATCTGGCGCAACGTGCCCGCCCCGGTTCGCGGCGACGCTGTGCGCAACATTGCTATTGCATTGCGTAAACACAAAGACGCACTTGGCAGCCTCGTGGCACTCGAGAATGGCAAAATCAAGGCCGAGGGTGGCGGCGAAGTTCAGGAGATGATTGATATCGCCGACTTTGCGGTTGGCCAGTCTCGCATGATGTACGGCCGCACGATGCACTCGGAGCGTCCGCAGCACCGCATGTACGAACAATGGCATCCGCTGGGTCTTGTTGGCACGATATCGGCGTTTAACTTTCCAGTTGCGGTGTACGCCTGGAACGCCTGCATTGCTGCGGTCTGCGGCAACGTCAACATCTGGAAGCCGTCTCACAATACGGCACTGTGTGGCGTCGCCGTGCAGAAGATCATCAACGAAGCACTCGAGGGGATGGATCTGCCGCCGGTGTTCTTCCTGGTCAACGGAGAGCCAGGCTCACATGACCTGGCCAACACCTTTGTCGAAGACAAACGCGTCAATCTGATTTCTTTCACCGGTTCAACCTGGGTTGGCCGCGGCGTTGGCGAACGGCTTGCGACTCGCATGGGCAAATGCGTGCTCGAACTCGGCGGCAATAATGCAATCATCGTCGATGAGCATGCCAACCTCGACCTCGCCATTCCGTCGATCGTCTTCGGCGCCGTCGGGACAGCCGGGCAACGGTGCACGTCGACACGACGCGTCATCGTGCATCGCTCGCGCTTCGAGGAAGTAAAAAATACGCTGGTCAAAGCCTATGGCCAGGTGCGTATCGGT
Source organism: Gammaproteobacteria bacterium (assembly GCA_009937445.1). Taxonomy (GTDB): domain Bacteria; phylum Pseudomonadota; class Gammaproteobacteria; order Steroidobacterales; family Woeseiaceae; genus UBA1847. The sequence continues at coordinate 12,982 of JAACFM010000006.1, forward strand.
GATCCACTCGATCCCGACACTTTGATGGGCCCACTGATCAACGATGCGGCGGTAAGAACCGTTGAAGCGGCATGCGAATCAGTCCGCGAAGCCGGTGGCGAGATTCTGTGTGGCGGCGAGCGCATCGACGGACCTGGAAACTTCATCACACCTGCGATCGCGGTGGTGCAGAATGACTGGGAGATCGTGCAACACGAGACTTTCGGTCCGATCCTGTACCTGATCCAGTTTGATACGCTCGACGAAGCTATCGCGCTGCAAAATGGCGTCGTACAGGGTCTATCGTCGTCGATCTTCACCGATAGTGTGCAGAATGCGGAGTACTTCCTTTCTGCAGGTGGTTCGGATTGCGGTATCGCCAATGTGAATATCGGTACCTCTGGCGCCGAGATCGGTGGTGCATTTGGCGGAGAGAAGGAAACAGGCGGCGGTCGCGAAGCCGGCAGTGACGCATGGAAGGCCTACATGCGCCGTCAAACCAATACGATTAACTGGGGCAAGGATTTGCCGCTTGCTCAGGGCATCAACTTCGATCTGTAGGAGGAGCGGCCCCAGGCCGCGACAGAAAGTCGCTCAGGTACTCTCAAACCGATTTTCGGCGCGGTTCTTTCGGACTGCGCCGGCTTCGAACACTTGTCCGCTCATCGATATATAGACACCCGGCTTTGCGATCTGAACCGTTGCAACCGCCATTCCCACATTGAATACGGCATCGGTTGTCCTGAAGCGGCCCGGTGTTAGCGCGCCGGTCAATACAACCGTCTTTCCGTCCAAACCGCTGAGTGCGCTGGCGGTGTCGGACATAGTATCGGTGCCGTGCGTGATCACGTAGTGCGTCGCATCATCCGATTCAATGTACTCCCGCAAATGCTTTCGATCGGCATCATCAATCTCCAGGCTGTCTTTCTGGAACAGGGAAACGACGTCGTATTCAAAATCAACGAGGCCCTCAGTCAGGATGTGTTCCACGACAGACTCCCCGACCTCGAATTGACTCAAAGCGTCGAAGTAAATTTTATCGATGGTCCCACCGGTAGTGATAAATCGTATGTGCACTAGTTAGGAATCCGACTTGGCCGATGAAATCGGCGGAATCGAGACTGTAATCTCCGCGCCGCCGCTTTTCGACTGTTTAATGGACAGTTGCCCACCATAAGAAGCGGCGATGTCTTTCACAACGGCCAACCCGATACCATGACCGGGCGTTGATTCGTCCAGACGCATGCCCCTTTGCAGTAACGCATCTGCAGCGTCCTGAGGAATACCCGGACCGTCATCCGCAACGGTCAGCACCATCCCGCTCGCGATCGCTCGACCACTCGCAGACGGCACAATACTGATCCGCACATTTTTATTGCACCACTTGCAGGCGTTGTCGAGCAGGTTCCCGGCCAATTCCAAAAAGTCACCCGTATCACCCCGGAACTGCATATCAGGCTGCACGTTTACCTCAAAAACCGGGCTCTTGTCGTGATACACCTTTTTCAGCCCATCGATCAGGCGTGTGACTTCCTTTTCAACGTGAACGGTTTTAAGCACCAGCTTGTCGGCGACCGGCGATGCGGGTTTGCGCAACTGGTAACGAACGATCTCGTCCATGCGATCAATCTGTTCGTCAAATCGAGCCCCAAACTCATCACGGTTATCGCTACTCAATAACGCACGCATTGCCGCGAGCGGCGTTTTCAGACTGTGTGCAAGATTATCGAGTGTGAACCGGTAGCGGTCTGAGCGGGCGCGTTCGCTGTCAATCAGAAGATTCAGGTTGCGTGCAACGCCGATCAGTTCAGTGGGAAACCGGTCCGAGAGTGACGTGCGATCACCTCCTTCAATCTCGCCAATTTCAGTTTCGATTTTTCGCAGTGGCTTCATCAGTCCACGCAGCAAAAATGAAAACGCCAGTAACATCGTCGCTGCAATAGCGGCAAACCAGCCAAACAACTGACCGCGGAAACCGGCAATTTGCGCATTAAATGAGTCCAGGCTCTCCGCAACCTTGAAGACATAGGACTTTGAATTGCCGTTTTCAAACTCCCATTCGACCGCAAGACTCAAGGTCAGGAGCGGCGTCCCGTCGAGCAAAGATTCTCTTGCGAACAGGTGATTGCCGAGCACCGGGATGACGCCTTCTGGAATCTCAAGCCCCAACGCCGATTTGGATCGCCACAACACCTCTCCGTCGGCCTTTCTGAGCTCGCCGTACAAACCGGAGCCGATTTGGCCGAAGCGAGGTTCCCTGAGCCTGTCAGGTAACGCCAGTTCAGATGCGTCATTCGGTTCTGCCGCGCCCAGTAACGCAACGAGGTGACCGTCCAGAATATCGCGGCGCGCTTGTTCTCCAGCTTCTGTAAAGGCCGTATCAAGTACGGCAATGGTTACACCAAAGAAAAGCAGCAGCAGGACGCTGACGGAGATCAGTAGCCGACTGCTAAGCGAGTACATGGATCAACCTAGTCCGACTGATTACGCTCCAGCGCGAAGCGATAGCCGCGGCCGCGTAGCGTTTCGATAGGCTTAATGGTGTTGTCCGGGTCCATCTTTTTACGCAAGCGGCCAATGAATACCTCGATGACGTTGCTGTCACGCTCGAAGTCCTGATCATATAGGCGATCGGTCAGCTCTGCTTTGGATATGACCTGCCCGGCACGAACCGTCAGGTACTCAATAATCTTGTACTCGAAACTCGTCAGCTCCAGCACTTCGCCGTTGACCTTGAGTTCCTGTCGCGACATGTCCAGCGAAACAGGGCCAGCATCAAGCTGCGAAGAAGCCCACCCGCCGCTGCGGCGCAACAACGCGTTCACTCTCGCGCTCACTTCTTCAAAATGAAACGGTTTTACAACGTAGTCATCGGCGCCCGCGCTGAGGCCATCGACCTTGTCTTCCCAGCGGTCGCGAGCGGTCAAAATCAGGATCGGGTAGGTCTTGCCCGCGGCCCGGACGCGACGAATAATCTCGAGCCCGGAGATCTCCGGCAAGCCCAGGTCGATGATCGCCAGGTCAATTGGATACTCCTCTGCGAAATACAGGCCTTCTTTACCGTCAGCGGCCTGTTCCACAGCGAAGCCGGCGTCACCAAGCTTCTGTGCCAGCGTCTCGCGCAGCGTGTCGTCGTCTTCTATTACCAGTAATCGCATGTTCCCGTCCCTCGTCTAAGGGTTAGCGCCGACGGCCATTGACCTTGTGAGTCTTGACCTTGCCATCCGTGGTGAGAACTTTGATGTGATGCACTTCGCGGCCACCCTGAACTCGTGTTTCCGCACTGACAACCTTGCCACCGGTCTTTCTGCGAACCGATTCGATAGCTTGGGACAGCGTCATTCCATCGGACTGCACGACCCGGTATTCGGCGTCGGCCTGATACTGGACGTGCTGCTCTTTCAGAGCCTCCTCCAGTTCAAAAGCGGATGCCGGCCCCGGCAGGCAAGCCGCCGCAACGAGGATCAGCAATGTCAGTAGCATTCGCATATCCCAAGTGTGGTACGACGTGCGATCGATTGCAACGCAGGCTGTCACATCAAGTCTCCTGGCCTACCCGGCCGGCCGAACGTCAACCCGAACCCGAATCTTCCTACCCGGGTCATAAGGCATTTCGGTCTGGTATTTCTGGCCATGATAGCGGTAGGTAACCCGATAACCATCAATGCGTTCCTCACGGCGCTCCTGGTAGCTGGTCTTGCATCGTTCGACGGGCCGCCCGTGGCGCTCGACCCCATAGTCATCGCCGTTACGTCGGCGCGCTGAATCGCTACCAACGGCTGCCCCAATCAGGCTGCCCGCGACGGTGGCTGCATCATTTCCGCGCCCACTGCCAAACTGGTGCCCAATGACGCCGCCAATAACAGCACCCAGCAGCGTACCGCCGCTGGTTCCGCGTGCTCGCCGATCAACCGAGTAATAGTGCATCTCCTCCCAACATTCACGCACAGGAGTCGATACGGTCACATAGTTAATGATCGGTTGGCTAGATATGACCGGAGCATAGTCGTACATGGCACGGTCATTGCGCGCGGTACGGTAGTCATGGTCAGCCAAAGCGCTTGCAGAGGTTCCGATAAGCATCGCTGCGGACGCCAGGGCTGCGAGTTTCGGTTTACTGTTCATTGTCTTGTCCTTTGTCTGTCTCATTTGACTGACCTTTTGCCAGCCTGGGGACAAGATTACGGAAGTGGCAATGAACCGTTGCTGAACGTGAGGAGGCGTTTGCTGGAGCGATTCAGGGGAATTTTCGATGTTCTGGATTGCCAGATGGATCGCTGTTAACTTTAACGTTCCTCTGGCGCTTCTTCGAGAGACGACTCTATGAGAGCTTTTCTGGCCACAGCATTGGCATCCCTGTTGATAGTCAACCCCGCATGCGCTGACGAAACCGAGGCCGAAGCGGGGAAAAAGCCCGAGAATACTGGAGTTCCAGCCGCTACGGCCTTTATCACAAGGCACTCGGGCCAGTTTAATGGCGAAAAAGTCGAGTATGTTGCAACCGCGGGCGAGACCTATCTAGAAGACAAGGACGGTAAGCCAAAGGCCGCCGTTTTTACGTTCGCGTATACCAAAACCAATCTGGACAAGGATGAAATACGGCCAGTTACGTTCGTCTGGAACGGCGGGCCCGGGTCCGCGTCGCTTTGGTTGCACATGGGAACTTTCGGTCCAAAACGCATCTCCGTACCGAGCGATGCCGGCCGCCCGGGCAACCCGCCCTATCCGATAATCAGTGCGCCAGAAACGATTCTCGACGTGACCGACCTTGTATTCGTTGACCCGGTTGGTACGGGCTTTTCCCGGGCATTGGGAGAACATGAAGGCATAGAGTTTTGGGGATTATACGAAGATGCCAACTCCATCTCCGAGTTCATCCGCGACTGGGTTACCGCCAACGGGCGATGGAATTCTCCGAAATTCCTGCTCGGCGAGAGTTTTGGAACGACGCGTGCCGCTGCCGTCGCCAATATTCTTGAAGTCGAAATGATGATGAGCCTGAACGGGATTATTTTCATATCTCAGGCTCTCGATTACGCCGGATCCTCGCCTTATGTTGCGGACAACCTGACCTCATTCGTTACCTATCTGCCCACCATGGCAGCGGCGGCTCACTATCATGGAAAAGTTCATCCCGCGCCTGACAATCTTGAGGAATTTGTACAGGAAGCACGTGATTTTGCGGTTGATGAGTTACTGCCCGCTCTGTTTAAAGGCAATACTCTTGATCCTCTGGCCCGAGCCGAGCTGCGCAACAGACTCGCCTATTTCACAGGACTGCAGCCCGACTACATCGAACGTGCGGATCTGCGCATAAACGGGTTTCGATTTGCGAAGGAACTGCTGCGCGACCAGGGCCTCGCAATCGGATTATTGGACGCTCGTTATACACGCGATGACGTCGACGACTTGACCGCAAATGCCGAAAGCGACGCCGCGAGCGACGCCATATCACCTGCTTTCAAGGCGGCACTGATGGATCACATGCGAACGAATCTTGGGGTCGATTGGGACCGTGTCTACCTGGCGCCTGCGGATGATGAACTCAGTCAAAACTGGCGCTGGAGAACGGTGCCGGATGGCGAGGCCTGGGAGCCAATGCCTGTCAATACCGCTCGGGACCTCTCCAAAGTCTTACGGCTGAATCCGAGTCTCAAAGTTCTGGTCGCGTCGGGCTACTATGACCTGGTTACGCCGTTCTTCGATGCCGAATACACCTTGAATCGCCACTCCATAACTGCCGATCGCATTGCATACCGATACTACGGCGGCGGCCACATGATGTACGTCAACGAGCCGTCAAGGACCGCGCTGCTGCAAGACGTTCGGGAATTCGTTACTGCACAATCGAAGTAGGTGTGATCAGCGAAGCGCTTTAACCCACTCGATCTTTCGCTTTGCGCCAAAAGGTCTCGAGCGTCTCGAGATTGAAGTCTCGAAAGCGTTTGCCCGATGCAGCGATCGCGCCCTCCATCTCGCGGAAGCGCCGCTCAAACTTGTAATTGGCGCCGGTCAGCGCTTTTTCGGGGTCAATATCGAGGTGTCTCGCAAGGTTTACGACAGCGAATAGCAGGTCGCCACACTCCTCTTCTGCGTGGTCCTGATTTCGTGAGCCCACCGCTTCCGCCAGTTCATCGAGTTCCTCGTGGATTTTTTCACGAACGCCCCGTTGGTCGGGCCAGTCGAATCCAACGCGGCTCGCTCTTTTGCCAAGTTTTTCGGCCCGTTTTAGCGCCGGCAATGCCTTGGTAACGCCGGCCAGAGCGCTTTCATCGCTCGATTCCGAGCGTTCGAGTTCCTTGATTTGTTCCCAGCTACCGTCCTGCTTGCCGTGTGCACGCTGTTCCTCACTGCCAAAGACATGCGGATGACGCCGCACCATCTTCTCTGCGATACCACCGGCAACGTCCTCAAAGTCGAATAGTCCGGCCTCTTCGGCCATGCGCGCATGGAAAACGACCTGCAACAGCAAATCGCCCAGCTCATCGCGCAGGTCCTCCATATTCCCGCGTTCGATCGCATCGGACACCTCGTAGGCCTCCTCAATGGTGTAAGGAGCGATTGAAGCGAAATCCTGCTCAACGTCCCAGGGACACCCGTTTTCAGGGTCCCGGAGGTTACGCATAACTTCAAGTAATTTATTGATACTATCCATAACTTATTGTTTTAATATCATTTTCCTCAATGACAATATCATGAATGCCGTTGCGCCCCAGATGCGCTCACCTTCCCAGTGAAATTCGATCATGGGGATCTTTCTGTCCTCAGCCGCCCACTGTGTACGTACGTCATTGCCAGAATCCATCAAGAACGACAGTGGCACTTCAAAGGCATATTCCACCTCTGTTTTATCGATACTAAGTTCCGAGTCAGCCGACACCATCCCAACCACCGGCGTGACCGCATAGCCGGTGATCGTTGGCATCGTATGCAGGTAGCCCATAACGGACACCTGATGAGAAGGGATTCCGACCTCCTCAAGAGTCTCCCGTAAGGCGGTAGCCTCAACATCCGCGTCATGCTCTTCCATGCGCCCGCCAGGAAAACTCACCTGGCCGGCATGATGTTTGAGCTCGGCAGATCGTTGCGTCAGCAGTACCGTCAACTCAGACGCTCGATCGATAATCGGGACCAGCACGCCTGCAGGCTTTAAGGTTCCCGAGAGTTGCTCTCTCATCGGTTCGGGCCAACGGGAGCTGCCCGGCGGCATAATTATATCGGCAGGACTCGAGGGCAGCTCCGTGCCCGCCAGACATGCCCTGATATGGTCCGACGTAAAAATCACGTCACCGCTAATGTTTGATACCACCCTCAGTCAGCTCCGCCGGGTCCAGCAGGCGGTCCAGTTCCTCATCCGTAAGATCCGTCATCTCTCGAGCCACATCTTTTACAGGCCGACCCTGCTTGTAAGCCGCTTTGGCGACTGCAGCGCCTTTTTCATATCCAATAACCGGATTGAGGGCGGTGACAAGAATCGGATTGCGATACAGAGCGCGGTTGATGTTGTCGAGGTTCACCGTGAACCCGGCAATCGCCTTGTCCGCAAGGCAACGGCTGGCATTGGCCAGCAGCTCGATGCTCTGCAACAAGTTGTAGGCCACCACCGGCAGCATAACGTTCAACTGAAAGTTTCCGGACTGGCCGCCCATAGCGATGGTTGCATCGTTGCCGACCACCTGCGCGCAAACCATTGCGACGGCCTCCGGTATCACGGGGTTGACCTTGCCCGGCATGATGCTCGAGCCCGGTTGCAGCGCCGGCAGGGCAATTTCCCCTATGCCGGCCAACGGTCCTGAGTTCATCCAGCGCAGGTCATTTGCGATTTTGGTAAGGCTCACGGCCAGAACTCGCAGCTGACCGGACGTCTCAACGGCCGCATCCTGACTGCTCAAACCTTCGAACCTGGATTCAGCAGACGTAAATGGAACCCCGGCCTGTTCGCTCAATAGAGCAGCAACCTTTTCGCCAAACCGCGGATGTGCGTTGATCCCCGTGCCTACAGCCGTTCCGCCCTGTGCGAGCGCCACAAGACGCTTCATTGTGTCATTCAGCCGTTCTGTTGCATGGTCAATCTGTGCCCTCCAGCCGTCGAGCTCCTGCCCGAGCGTTACTGGCATGGCGTCCATCAGGTGCGTGCGGCCCGTCTTGACAACATCCCGGGTTTCATCCGCCTTGGCCTCCAGGACGCCTGCAAGATGTTGCAGGGCCGGTAGCAGCTTTTTCTGAATGGAGATCGCGGCACTGACGTGAACACAGGTCGGGATGACGTCATTGCTACTTTGACTCATATTGACGTGGTCGTTCGGATGAACGTCCGCGCCCAGCTCAGCCGTCGCCAGATGCGATATGACCTCGTTCGCATTCATGTTCGAGCTGGTGCCCGATCCGGTCTGGAATACATCGATCGGAAAGTGTTCATCGTACCCGCCTTCAGACACCAACAGCGCAGTCTTCTGAATGGCTGCAGCGATTTCGCTTTTCAGCAAACCCAACTCGGAATTTGCCCCGGCCGCGGCCCATTTGACGAGCCCCAGAGCCTCGATGAACTGACGCGGCATTGGTAGCCCCGAAATCGGGAAGTTATCGACTGCGCGCTGCGTCTGTGCGCCCCACAGTGCATCTTCCGGAACCTCAAGTTCACCCATGCTGTCCTTCTCGATGCGAAATGCTTTCTTACTCATTGCCTGTCTTGCTCCGTACGGGAAATCCGCCGTCTGGTCGGTTTAGTTCGTGTATGATTCGCGCTTTGCGCGCCGAAGTCTACACTGGTTTTCCCCACATGTTAGTCCCACATCACTGAAAGTCCCATGCCCATGAAAATCTCTACATTGAAAGCCATTTCACCTGCTGACGGTCGCTATGCCGGCAAGGTCAATGATCTTCGTGACATCTTCAGCGAGTTCGGCCTGATACGCTTTCGGGTTCTGATTGAAGTCCGCTGGTTGCAGTGCCTGTCCGATGAAGCATCGGTGCCTGAGCTCGCGCCTTTGACATCCGTAATGAAGGACGTGTTAAACCACATCATCGACGATTTTTCGATCGACGACGCCGAACGGGTGAAGAAGATCGAGGCGACGACCAACCATGATGTCAAGGCGGTCGAGTACTTCATTCGTGAGAAGCTTGGGGACGGACCCGAAACGCAGGCCTTGAAGGACTTCCTGCATTTCGCCTGCACGTCAGAGGACATTAACAACCTTGCCTATGCGCTCATGTTGAGAACGGCACGCACCGACGTTCTGATACCGCAGATGCGTGAGCTGAGAAGCAAACTCAATAACATCGCGAAAGAGAACGCAGACTTGCCAATGCTGTCCCGCACGCATGGACAGACCGCAAGTCCGACGACGCTGGGCAAGGAAATTGCCAACGTTATTGCACGACTCGATCGCACCCAGAAGCAATTTACCGAGATTGAAATACTGGGCAAATTCAACGGAGCTGTTGGCAACTACAACGCACATGCGGTGACCTACCCCGACGCTGACTGGCCAGCAATTGCGCATCGATTCATCGAGTCGCTTGGCGTTGAGCCGAATCCGTACACGACGCAGATCGAACCACATGACTGGACTGCCGAGTATTCGCACGCTCTGATGCGCTACAACACCATACTTATAGACTTCAGCCGAGATGTTTGGGCCTATATTTCGCTCGGTTACTTCAAGCAACGGGTGGCGAAAAACGAAGTCGGCTCATCCACGATGCCGCACAAAGTGAACCCGATCGATTTCGAAAATGCTGAAGGCAATTTCGGGATGGCCAATGCAATGCTTGGGCACTTCGCCGAGAAACTACCGATTTCGCGATGGCAACGTGATCTCACCGACTCGACGGTACAACGCAACCTGGGGTCGGCCGTCGCGCATATCGTGATCGCACTCCAATCCCTGCTGAAAGGTGTCGGCAAACTGGAAGTCAATGCCGGTGCTATTGCTGCCGATGTATCAGAAGCGTGGGAAGTTCTGGCTGAAGCCGTGCAGACGGTCATGCGACGCTACGGCATTCCCGAGCCCTACGAGAAACTCAAGGCGCTGACACGCGGTCAGGCCGTCACCAAAGAAATACTGCAGGAATTTATCGCAACGCTGGACATACCCAAGGATGAGGTCGAGCGTCTGCTGGCGTTGACGCCGGAAAGCTATATCGGTCTTGCTGCACAGCAGGCACGCGACATCTAAGCGCAAACCGCATGCTTAAAATGCCAGAACGACTAACGCCCGAGTCTTTTCTCGAACGACACTGGCAGAAAAAGTCCTTGTTCATGCCGGCTGCGCTGGGTCGCGTTACACCGTCTATCTCCCGCAATGAGCTCGGCTGGTTGGCCACACTGGACGATGTCGAGTCCCGACTGGTCTTCGTCGATAGAAGCGGCGCGAAGACCCAATATCGAACAGAAACCGGACCCTTCGACGTCGAGTACTTGCAACAGCTGCCAAAACGGGACTGGACGCTGCTGATCCACGATGTCGAGAAACACCTCCCCGCCATGCGAGCGTTGTTCCACCAGGTACCGTTCATTCCGGATTGGCGATTCGATGATCTGATGGTCAGTTTCGCGGCACCCGGTGGCGGTGTCGGCCCTCACCAGGACAATTACGACGTCTTTCTCTGCCAGGGGACCGGCATCCGCAACTGGCGATTCACAACTGATGCAGTCGCAGACGATCCCGAGGCCAGCAGTGATCTTGCACTTCTATGTGAGTTTGCAAGTAAAGAAGATTACAACTGCGCCAATGGCGACGTCCTGTATCTGCCTCCGGACGTCGCACACTGGGGCACCGCCAAGCGCGCCTGCATCACTTATTCCATTGGAATGCGTGCACCGCAGGCAGCTGATGTTGCCTATTCCCTGAACAGCACCGTCTCCGATGCGGAGGCGTTCTATCGCGATCCGGACTTGACAGCGGACGAGGCTCAGCCTGGCCGAATATCCCAGCGCTCAACTCAACGAGCGATCAATACACTAGCGCTACCGCGGGACAGGCAACATGACGTCGCCAGCGCCCTCGGTCGATTTGCAACCGAGCCCAAAGACTGGTTGCGACCGGATAGTCCTACGCCGGAGGAAACTGCGCTCCTGTTCGACCATGCGCAGAAAGGCGGGCAGCTCCATGTTCACGGCATGTCCCATATTGCCTTCGATGATCGCAATGCGTACGTCAACGGCAACAACACGCCATTGCCGTCGGGTGCTTCGTCTTTGCTTGCCCGGGTGTGTGCGCAACGAACATTATCCAAACCGGTTCTGGAGACGATCGAACTGGCTGAGATGCTTGTCTGGATGATCCAGCAGGGCCTTTTTGAGGTACCTGAGAATTTCTGACCATATGTGAGGTAAATATAGGCTGGGATTAATTTCGCAGCCTCTCCCAAACCCAATAATCATGCGGCATGCGAATAATTTTCAACGGCAGGCTCTCGTCCAAAACGTGACGCAGTTAGCACTGGGGACGATCAACGCCCGGTACTATTATCAACCTATGGAACAAACACGCGAAAAAGGTAAACGCTGGGTCATCTCTACTCGGGAAGAAATGCAGCAAGCGGCGCTCGATGTCGTTAGCGAAGCATCCCGAAAGGTGTCCATCTTCACCCATGATCTCGAACCCGGCATTTACGACTCGCCCGAGTTCCTGGAGATCATCAAGCGAATGGTCTTGTCACAGACCTACGCACGCATTCGTGTATTGATCGCGAACCCAAATCGAGCGGTGAAAAACGGCAATAACTTTGTGCACCTGGGTCGGCGCCTGAACACCTACATCGAGTTTCGTCATGTACGCGAAGACTTGCGAACGCATGCCGAGGCATTTTGTATCGCGGATGAAACCGCACTCGTCTATCGCTTGCAGGCGGACCGCTGGGAAGGAATCGTCGATACCTACGAGCCGGCAGTTGCCAAACTGTACGGTACGATGTTTGACGAAATCTGGTTAGCCAGTGAAGTCGAGATGGAATTTCGCCAACTCGGTATCTAGAATCTTTTGAAAGGCACACGGATGCATGCAACCGATCTGACAGTCGCTGCTGTCGTCGACCTTGATGGCCGATTCCTGCTTGTCGAAGAACAGGCAATGAACCGAAAAGTCCTCGGCCAACCCGGTGGCCACATTGAAGCCGGCGAATCCCCTGAGCAGGCCGTCGTCCGCGAAACACTCGAAGAAACCGGATGCGTGGTTGAGTGCGGTGAACTCATTGGCGTCTATCTCTGGATTCAACCCCAGACTCGCCAGCAGTTCCTCAGAATTGCCTACGAAGCCAAATTCATCTCCTGTGACGAAGAACAGGAGCTGGATCAGGGAATAATCGCAAGGCGCTGGGCAACTCTCCCCGAACTCGAGTCGCGCCAATCGATGCTGCGCTCTCCAGCCGTACTCCGTTGCGTCCGGGACTACACCACTGGAAAACGACAGTCCGACGAATTATTGACCGGGATGTTACCGCTGCAACAAAACGTTCATCGAGTCCTGGCCACTGCCGATCTGGTCTGACACCCGTCTTACTTTATTTAACATAAACTTCACATCAGCCAATTGGGCCTCCGACATTGTGCCCGCTGATGATTTCCTGCGTTACCGCCACCTTTAGGGAAATTGGATAAGTACTGCTTTCCGACAGGATCGAAATCCAATGGAGCACGCCCTGTATCCGAATTACAACGGGTAAAAAGTCGAAATAATCGTTATACTGCCCTCCAGCCGGACAAAGAGTCGGAACATACGTTAGGCGCTGCGTGTCAAGCAATTTGGCAAGTTTACTTTCAGATAAGTCCTGACGTAACTAATAATGATAAGGCGATTAAACGCCAGCAGTTGGGAAAGTGTATTGATGAGCGAGCACATTGTAAGACGTACATCTTATGTTCGATTGAATCGTTGGGTGCGTCAACCGAGTTTCAAGACGGGTCTAGCGTTCTTACTATTGTTACTGATCGGGGTATCCGTCAACGGACAGGACTTCGTCACTCCAGGCCCCAATGTCAACCTCATCGGCGCTACGCCAAATCCTGAAAACCCCCTTAATATCCCCGATTTCGGCCTCAAGCAGCAGCAGGAACCGTCCTGTGTTATCAGGCCGTCGAACAACGCCTACATCATGTGCGCATACAATGATCTACGTGCGTCCGACACTGAGGTCCAGGGTGATTCGTGGATTGGTTACTCGGAGTCCGGTGACAAAGGCCTGACGTGGCGGAGCTACCTCGCGCCGGGCTACAAATTGCACCCCACAAACTCTGTACAAGGTGTGGGCTTCGCGGCAGATCCCAGTCTTGTGGCGATCCCGGGGTCCTACGCATTACCAGACTCTGACTCGGTTGACTCGCCAGGGCTCACAATCCTGAATTATATCGGCGCAAACCGGGACAGCAGCGTCGGCGTGCTTGTCGCCCAGCGCTTTGTCGATAACGAGCAGGAAGACCAACGGCACAATTTGCCTGAGAATCGACATTTCATCATTGCAGACGGTTCGTCCGGGCGGTTTATCGACAAGCCGGCATTTCTTTTTGTTCCAAGCGACTCTGGCTCCCAGAGCTATGTCCAAAAGACTATTAATATCGAAGGACCTGGGGATCCCATAGATGTCTCAGTTACGAGCGGGACCCTGGTGGTTGCCTACGCGGTATTCACCGGCAGCAGCAGCGTAAAGGTTTACATACAAACCTCTATCGATTTCGGCGAGAACTGGTCGAATCCGACGAAAGTTTCGGAAAGCTTGAACGAGGTTACCGGCGTTAGCCTGTCCGCAATTGGACAAAAGGTCGTCGCGACCTGGCGACAAAAAGCAGACACCAATAATCCCGATGCGGTTATTAGTGCCGTGAGCAAAAACAATAACCTGACAAGCTGGACGAAGCCCACAGAAGTATTCGCGTTTTGCCCATTTGATCAGCCGGCGACCGGCGTAAGTTTTCGTTCCTTCGCCTTTCCCTGGGTTGCCAACGACGGTAATCGATTCTGGACCTTTGTAGCGGATCGGCGCTTCGACGCGCCCGGTGGGGAGAGCACCAGCTGTGACCCCATACCGGAACTGCCGGGTACCTATGACGGCATCCCACGGATCGTCGGCATGTCGTCTACGGATGGCATCAACTGGTTCGGCGGTGACTCTGCTAACCCAAACATTCCATTTATTGTAGATGCGAACACGGACGACTCCAGCGGCAAACCGCTGGGCTTCCAGGTGATGCCCAGCGCTGTTGGTACCAAGGGTCGAATCGATCTTGCCTGGTACGACACGCGCCGCGAAGCCTTGGGCTTGCCGCTTCAGGGGACGGGCTCGCCCGAAGAGCAAATTCCGTTGATTTACGACTACACCAGCACCGATGGACAAAGCAGCGCAAGAGTGTTGCGCAAAGCCGATGTCTGGATGACCCGCCTGACCGCCAGTGGCTGTGGCTCGAGCGGTGCCTGCGTCCCCGACATCCAATCACCGGTCCGTGTGTCGCAATACCCGGTGGCCTTCGCACCCAGCAAAGAGGCTGGTGTCCCCTACGCCACGCCCCTGGAGGTCGAGGCGCATCTACCAAATCACCGTCTCTATGCGAGCGGCACGCTCGCGTTTAAAGGTGACTACATTGCCATCGAAACGCCCCGGCTGCGGAAGACAGTGAGCGGCGCGTGGGTAAATAACAGCAAGCCGGTGGATTCCGGCTCGGACTTAGCCCCTTCCGCTTTCGAGGATGTCTTTGTCGCTTGGGGTGACAACCGCGACGTCCGGGTTGACTACGCATCGCCGTACTTTCCGGCCGCAGACGACGACGACGGGCAAGTGCCCTATACGCCGCCGGGCGGCCCGGCCAAGACGACGTCCACTGGTTTTAAACTGGGCGAGATTCAGGAAGGTGCCAGCGAGCCGCTGGTGCAGGTTGATTCCGAGCTCAAAGCCGTTACAGAGTCCGACGACTCTGAGGACCCGACCACTCCAGCGGATAACACACTTACCTGCAGCGTCGGACAAGATTTCAGCCGCAGTCGCGATTCAAACATTTATGGGTCGGTCGTTGCCGATGCGCCGAGTCTTAGAGCGCCGACAAACAACAAGCCGCTCGGCACGATACAGCGCATGTTCCCGCTGGTGCTGAATAATCCCGACACGACCGGCCCGGAAGATTTTTGCCTGGTCATAAGTAATCAGCCGCAAGGTGCACCCGTAGTCGGACGCGCCTCGTTCTTCCAGCTGCCGGCCGTTCCTCCTTTTGATGTTCGCCCGGGCCAAGACCCACCGGCGCTGACGCGACTTCCAGTGACCGTGGGGCCAGGATCGAGCGAATCCCGTGCAATATTTGTTTTTGCGAGCGCGGATGACGTCGTTCGCGTCGATGCGTACCTTGATGATGGCACTGAAGCTTGTGGTGCAAATCTCGCATCCAGCACTTTCGACGGCACGCTGCAAAACAGCATATTCATCAGCGATGGCAGTCTTCTTGAATCCGGTTATTGCGCTACGACCCCGACGCCAGACGCATGTCTGCCGACGGCTATCGAAGAGACACACAATATTTCGCTGGCCAGCCTGAATCTGCAGGCGCCAGTCATCAAAGCGTCCGTATCGCTAAATCTGCAGGCGTTAAATCTGCAGGCACCGGCGCTGGGCGCGCTAAACCTGCAGGCGTTGAACCTGCAGGCGCCGACGATAGCTGCGCTGAACTTGCAGGCGCTCAACCTGCAGGCACTAAATCTGCAAGCGCTAAATCTCCAGGCACTGAACCTTCAGGCGCTGAATTTGCAAGCCTTGAATCTGCAGGCCCTCAATTTGCAGGCCTTGAATCTGCAGGCCCTCAATTTGCAGGCCTTGAATCTGCAGGCCCTCAATTTGCAGGCACCGTCCCTCGGTGACGGTAGTAATCCGAACAGTCCGACGATCCAGCTCGAACAGGCTGTTCTCAGTGACAATGTCTATTATCAAGACGTCACCTACATCGTAAATACGGATGCCAACGTCACGACCACGTACTCAGCCGACATTAAACTGGATGTCAACAAGCTGAAGACGAATCCTCTGGTAGACGAGGACCCGGTCGTGCAGCTGATCGCGTGGACGCCAAACAGCGTTAACAGCGCGAGCGAGACAGGCTCAGCTGCGTGTGGCGGACCGGAGCCAGGCTTCCAGGCACAGGTGCTCGCCTTTACGACACTGGATGCGCTGAATCTGCAGGCGTTGGATCTGCCGGAAACCATTAATCCGGAAATACAGAACCCCTATAAAGGCACGATTTCATTTACCGGCATTCCGAATCAGAAAATCGCCCTTACCGTTCGAACCTGGGCGACGGGTGGCACCAAAGACAAAATGGTACTGGAGTTCAATAAGTGGGTCGCCTGCATGAATGAGGATCAGGCTGCAGAGGATCCGGAATATTGTTCGAATCAGGGTATTGGCAACGTGATCAAGTTCGGTGCGAGTGCGCAGGGTTGTGCAACGAGCGAGAAGGTCTTGATTGATGAGGTTACCGGCGAACCCGTTATTGATCCGGCTACTGGTCTTCCAATTCCCGTTTATGACGATAGCGACTGTCTGAACGATGAAGACGAGAAGATTCGCCCGGATATCGAGCCGCCGACTGTGTTTCCGATTGATCCGAGCCTCTTTTTACCCCCAGTGCCTTACACCACGACGAGTTCGGATCCGATAGAGATCACCATTATTTGGCCGATTACGGCAATTGACGAGTTCGACAGCCTCGACTTCGCGTGTACCATCGGCGGTGAAATGGTTGACATAGTTGACGTATCGCTTGGTGGCGACAACAACGACGAGCTAACCGTCAGGTTTGCAGACAAGTTCCCAATCGGCACGACGCCGGTCAGTTGTTCCGTGACGGACTCATCCGGGAATGCGACGACGGCGGATTTCTCTGTTGAAGTGATTGACGGCGTGCCGCCGGTGTGGACAACGCCGGATGACATTGTTGAGGTTAATGCTGACCCGGACACGGGCACCGTGGACGCTAGCCTGCTTGATCTCGAATCCTACGTCGATGCAACCGACAACGTGGGCATCGTGGGTAGTGTCAGCTGCAGCGCGGACCCGAGTACGATAACAACCCTTACCCCAAGCACCGTCACCTGCACGGCAAGCGACGGCGCAGGAAACGAATCGGAGGGGACGTATTCGATCATCGCGAAGGACATAACGGCGCCGATGTTGACGCCTCTGAGCAGCCTTGTTCAGGTTGATTTGGGCGAGAACATGGACAAGGTGGACGCCAGTACCCTTGATCTCGCATCCTACGTCGTTGCAACCGACAACGTGGACACCGTGGTTGGTGTCAGCTGCAGCGCAGTACCGAACCTGATAACGACCCTTAGCGAAAGCACGGTCACCTGTAAGGCAAGCGACCTAGCAGAAAACGAATCGACGGTGACATATCAGATCATCGCGAAGGACATAACGGCACCGGTGTTGATCCCGCCGAGCGACCTTGTTGAGGTTGATGCGGACCCGGACACGGGCACTGTGACCGCCAGCTCCGCTGTGCTCGCATCCTACGTCGTTGCAACCGACAACGTGGACACCGTGGTTGGTGTCAGCTGCAGCGCGGACCCGAACCTCATAACGACTCTTAGCGCAAGCACCGTCACCTGTACGGCGATCGACAGCGCAGGAAACGACTCGATGGCGATGTATTCGATCATTGCGAAGGACATAACGCCGCCGGTGTTGACGCCGCCGTTCGGCACTGTTGAGGTTGATGCGGACCCGGCCACGGGAACCGTGGACGCTAGCCTGCTTGATCTCGCATCCTACGTCATTGCAACCGACAACGTGGACACCGTGGTTGATGTCAGCTGCAGCGCGGACCCGAACCTCATAACGACTCTTAGCGAAAGCACCGTCACCTGTACGGCGATCGACAGCGCAGGAAACGACTCGATGGTGACATATCAGATCATTGCAAAGGACGAAATTGCACCAGCGATCAACGCGTCAAACCGTACGGTATACCGTGACTATGCCAATATGATGTACCCATTTTGGGGAATCATAGATGCGGCTGAACTATCCTCCAGAGTGACTGTGACCGATGGTGGCGTTGATATAACGAGCAGCGCTAACCTCAGCTGCAGCCGGGATGATCCGCCCGAACAAATCGAACCACCAGCCGATCCCGAGGCACCGTTACCTCCGCTTCTCACCGACTCTGACTTCGTGTTCATTGACGGTGATGACATTCTCGATGAAGACGAGCCTTACAGCATCACCTGTACGGCATCAGACTTGTCAGGCAACCCGGGGACTGCGTCCTTCTTACTCACGGTTAGCTATCTGTACGACATCAATCTCGAGCTGCCGAAAGGACTCGCGCACGCCGGCTCTACCATACCGATTGACTTTGATTATCGTGAATGGGATGGCGGCGCGATTATTGACAGCTCCCTCATTCCAGTCCGCGTGTCGTGGGCGAAGATGACAGACAATAGCTGTGAAATTCAGGACACAGACGTCCCCGAAGAGTCCACCGGGTTAGGTGAAGATTCCGGCAACAGCGACTTCCGCTATTCATTCAGTTCAGACCAGTGGCAGTTCAGCTGGCAGACGCCCCCATTGATTGGCTACTACCGGCTGGCGATCTCGCCGCCGGGCAAGTTTGTGGACAATGCCACGGAGTGCGTCAACTTAAGGTAATCGAATATCCCGGGCCGCGGTCGCGGCCCGGGTTCACGCTGATCAGTTATTGAGCAATCCGTTCGCTGGCGTCTTTTGCCAACGGCCCACCATTCAGTCTGAGCTGCAGAAATGCCTGATAGTAATCTGCGGCAGCCTCGGTCATACCGAAGCCTTCGGCAGCACGGCCTTGCCAGTAAGGCAGTTCCGCAAGATAACGATACGTAGGCGTATCGTCCAGAAAGACAAATGTGGCCTCGCCAATGCGCGTATCAGCGCAAGTACGTAATTCATCTGCGGCCTCCGCAAAATGCCCGCCATCAAGATAAGCACGACCGAGTTGTAAACGAATCAACCAGAGGTCTGACATTTCAAGCGCCGACCTCAGCTTATCGATAGCCGCGATATAGTCTCCCTCCTCGCGCAGCAAGCTGGCACTGATCATCTCTGCGTAAGCGCGAGTTTGTATTTGCAGCTCTTTACCCAACCGCTCCGCAACGGTACGCGCCGTTTCCATATCACCAGCACCAATCGCAACCAAAGCGGCTGCCACGCTATGCGATGTCTGCTGAGAATTTGCCAGGACGCTGCGTGCCGCTTCAGCCGCCCGCAATAAATCACCTTCGGCCAGATAGGTCTCAGCGATAATCACCAGCTTGCTCGCCGCGCCCGCGGTGTTGCCATCGGCAATAGCGGACTCCACCTCCGCCTCAAGAAGTTGCCTTACCTCGGCATAATTGCCTAAGTAGGACTCTACATCCGCAAGGCCGATGATTCCGGCAGACTGCCCATACTCACTCTTGGTCGCTTCCCGCATCTGCTGATAGGCACCGCGCGCCTCATCGTATTCTCCTCTGTACATCGCGGCGGCGGCCACCGCCAGATAGGAGACTGCATAATCGGGATCGTCTTCAATAAGGTCCCTAGCGACTCGATCCGCTTCCTCAAAATCACCGGAATAAGTTGCTAAAAGCGCGAAGTTTGAGCGGTACAGAGCGCTATCAGGATACTGCTGCAAAAGAATAATGCCTTCATCAGACGCGCGCTGGAAATCCAATGTCAGGAAAGCAACTACCTGCAAATTATTGCGCCCCGCTGCGTCACTCGGAAACCTATCTACAAGCAAACCAAAGCTCTCTACAGCCTTCTCGTAATTGCCTGTGACGACCGTGTAATACAATCCCAGAGTCCTCAGGCGCTCCCTCTCAGTCATCGTACCCAACAGCGTCAATGCCCGTTTCCACAGCTTGTCCGCTTCCTCCGTCTTCCCCAATTTCGTCGTACTTAAGGCCCAGCCGGAAAATGCGCGACCAAAACTCGGGTCTTTTTCTGTCGCACTTCGATACAACTCTATAGCTTCATCGTGCTTGCCGTCATAAGCGAGAGCCAGGGCACTGACGTAATCGCGAGCTGCCTCAATAGACGACGCTGTAAAAGTCTCAACTGTCGCAACATTTTTACCCTTTGCCGAATCGTCACCCAGTGCATCACGGACCTCTTCAGAAAGTTTACCGACAGCCGTCAACACGTCGTTGCGTGAACTTGCTTTAATGCTGACATCGAAAACCTGTTCATTACTGAATAAATCAAGCCCGGACATGGCAAGCTCATAGCCAGCACCGGCGGGTATGATAGATCCCGCCAAAACCATCCGGACACCCTCCCTCGCAGCGACCAGTTGGGCCGTCGCTTCGTCCAGTTCATCACTGCCTTCTTTATTTAAGGTCTTCGAAATTTCTTTCGCACTGGTTCGAAGATACGCCGAAATATGAGGAGCTGACTCAACACCAATAGTCAATGCCTGCTCCAACAGTCCATCAAACATGGCATCGCCGGTCTGGTTATCAAAATCGGCAATAAGCACCGAGACCGGCTCAAGTTCAACCGCCACTACAGTGCGAGTACCCGTAACATTCATGTACACCGAGAAGACGAGAGCAACTACCAACACCCCGATGACGGCGAAATCCGTCTTGCGCCCACCAAACGGCAGGATAAGCGTATCGGTTGGATCCGCCTGAACCTCGATACCGGATTCAGTAACGTCGTAAACCCAGGCCAGCACTGCGGTGACGGGAAAACCGATTATCGCGACAATAATGACGGCGCGTAGGGCCCAATCTGGTGCGTCGAATGCCGGCAGCATAACGCTGGAAGCTTCGATCAGAATCCAGCTGATACCGACATACAGGCCGACGGTACGGAAAACCTCCCGACGTCGTAGCTCTTTGATCAGACTATGCATTAATGGATATTGACTGCCGTTATATTATTGTGCGCAGAGTCTATCACGACAAATCAGCCTTTAAAGTATGAAGATTCTTGTTATGCTTGACGGCAGAATTCAACGACTACAATTGCGGCCCGTTTTCTCGGGATTCGTGATCAACTCAGGATAGAAAACTTGCGACAAATACTGCCGGTGTGCGCGCTCGGGCTAGCGCTTATCTCGCCGGTTTCAGCAAACACAGACGGCGTTGACCTCGACGAAGTGATCGTCACCGCGTCCCGACGGCCCGCCGGATCGGATGGGCTTTCAACAGCGTTAAGCCTTATCGACCAAGAGAGCGTCCTGCAGCAGAAGTTAACGACCGATGCCCTGATGTCGAATATCGGCGTGTACCTGCAGCAAACAACACCAGGCCAGGGAGCAGCAATCATTCGCGGCTTGAAAGGTTCAGCGATACTGCATCTGGTCGATGGTATGCCGCTGAGCAACGCTATGTTTCGCAGCGCTCCAACGCCTTATCTCGCTCTTGTTCCAACGACCGCGGTAGAGCGTGTCGAAGTGGTTCGAGGGACTCCTGCTTCGCTGTACGGAAGCCAGGCCGTTGGCGGAGTGATTCAGGTTGTCTCGCGAGTACCGAGGTTCGACTCCTCCGACCAGCAAATCCGACGTGACGTGATGGTCTCTTTCGATACCGCCGAGCAACTAAGATCGGTCAAAGGTATCGTCGATTTCGGCAATCAGCGGCTGGCGGCTTCGTTGAGTGGCGAATATCTGGAGACAGGCGACCGACGGATCGGTGGCGGTAGTCGTGTATCCCCTTCTGGATACTCCTCAAAGGCAGCCAGATTCGCTGTTAGTGCAACACCAACGGAATACCAATCGTGGATGCTCGATCTTCATTTTGTCGAACAGCCGAAAACTCCAAGGATTGATGAGCTGGTACCCGGCTTCGGTCAGACTGAGCCCTCTTCTTCCGAGTTTTTCTTTTCACCCAGCCGACGGCTGTTCGCACATGCACAGCATATGAGTAACGATGCACTGTTTGAGCTTGACTGGCGCATCGACGCAGCCTGGCAACGTGTCGACGACGATCGAACGACGCGAAATTTTGAGGCCACGACACGACGCTACGAATCAAATAGCAGCGACTTGTTTGCATTGTCTGTTAGCGCCACCAGTGAAACGGAGCGCACGTCCTGGATAATTGGCACCGACATCGAAACAGACGAAATCAGGAGCGCTCGCACGGAAGAAGACATTTTCACAATGCTATCTACAACGGTGCAATCACGCTTTCCAAACAGCTCACGAATAGATCAAGCTGCAGTATTTGCAAACATCGACTGGCACGTGTCGGATCCTCACCAGGTAAGCGGTGGAATTCGATTCACCAACGTGAACATTGATATTCCAGACACGCCTGCAAATGATGCTGCAGCAATCAAAATACAGCGATTCAGTGGCGATCTGGGTTGGGTATTCTCATTTAGCGATACGTGGCAACTAGTCGCCAACGCCGGGCTCGGATTCCGGGCGCCGAATATCGCTGACCTCGGCACACTGGGTGATCGACCGGGGAATCGTTTCAACATACCCAATACCAATCTGAAGGAAGAGAGTGTCCGGCAGTTGGACGTTGGTGTGCGGCATCACACTGAGGATCTTCGATTTGAACTCATGATCTACGCTCTGCGTTTTGATGATCGAATCACATCGGTTCTCACCGGCGAGGTTACGGCTGACGGACGCGACGTCGTACAGAGCATCAACGCGACTGAGTCTTCCATACATGGCGCGGAAGCCGGATTGGACATCGATATCTCAGACAGCGCTAGCGTTCACGCCGTCCTGAATTACACCTGGGGCCGGGAGACGCAGGAAACCGGAACGACTCAACCGGCCGACAGAATTCCACCACTCAGCGGCGAACTGGGCCTGCTGGTCGATCTGAATGCGGAATGGACATTGGAAAGCTGGTTGAGAGTCTCGGCTGACCAGGATCGACTCAGTGATCGCGATATTCGCGACGTTCGGATTAACCCGGAAGGCACCGCGGGATGGGCGATCCTGGGAACGAAGGCGAGCTGGAGGCCAAACGACGTTTGGCCTATCGTGTACACGGCTCCGGCATTGATTCGCCGGGGCGAAATTTCCTGCTTAGCGTCAGGGCGACGTGGTAGCCGGATGTTTGCAGGTGTACGGCGGGCCGTCGATGCTAATGGGAGAAATACCCTGTGGCTCAAGCACCGCGACCAACGCTGGGAATTTCGTATGATCGAAATACGGATAGCCTAAAAAACTGGAAAGTCCCTGGAGGTCCAGGTTGGCATCAATAACGAGTTGATGAGCCTTCTGCGGATTTCCATAAACGACATTCACGACAAAACGACTGCCGACATCATCGGCGTCACTTTCGAGAAGCTGGAAGTATTTTTCTGCTGCAGCAAGGTCGCCCTCCGCGCAGGCCTGTCGCAGCAGCATCATATTGACATTCTGTTCTGGAAAATCGCTGCGCCGAACAGAGTCAATAAGTGCTCGCGCTTCATCGGTTGCGCCGCCCCAGAGCAATACGCGATGCCCTTGATAGCCTACAAAAGCATGATTCGGGAAGCGTTTGACAGCATCACGTGTCATGGCGACCGCCTCCTCCGTCAAACCGGCAAACAGCATGTTATTCAATAGCTGATTTAAGGTCAGGGCGTCGTCGCTAACAATGCGCTGGATTTGCGGCAAATATTTTTCGGCAGTCGACCTGTCACGCAGAATCGCTGCGGAGCTAACAACCGCGTTCAGACCATCAAAATCGTAAGGGTGTTCGGCTAAAAGGCGCTCGGCAAAGTTCATGGCGTCGCGATAACGAAGTTCCGCAGAGGCTTTTAGGGCCTGAAACCTCAATTTCATGGTTGGATCGCCAGCAAATCGAATTGCCGCGTCTATCGTACGCTCAAAATTTTCCATGACTTCATCGGCGGTGAATTCGCTTGCACCGTACCCAATGTTCGCAATCCCCAGCTCATCAACCCAATAGAGCGATTGCCGATAATAGGCCTGTGCAAAATTGGGGTCAGTCCTGGTGGCACGCTCATGGCGATCAAGGGCCGCACGCCAATCTTCGACACTGCCGTCTACACCAAATTTGCCTTCGAGTGCGAGCCCTTCGAGATAGGCCTCATAAGCTGCGACAGACGCGGTCCCTGCCGAAACCATTTTCTTCAGCGCCGCCGGATCCATAGCGGTCTTGAGTGCGTTCGCAATCTCAAACGCCACGTCTTCCTGAATGGCAATGACGTCTTTCGGCTTGCGATCGAAAGTTTCCGACCACAGATGGAAGCCGTCGTTCGCACGAATTAGTTGCGCCGTCACGCGCAAACGATCACCGCCGCGGCGAACAGAACCTTCGAGAATATGGGCGACGCCCAGCGCAGTCGCTATGGCCGAAATATCCTGATTCTGGCCTTTGTACTGAAAGGACGATGTTCGTGACGCGACCAGCAGATCCGGTGTTCGCGCCAGCGAGTTCAGAATCTCTTCGGTCAGACCATCGGCGAACCATTCCTGCTCCTTGTCTGATGACATGTTTACGAACGGCAAGACCGCGATGGAGCGATCAACTGCGACGTCGTCGACAGGGATGTCGGTTGCCTTGTTACTCCACATTGAGTAACCGAGAGCGACAACGAGAGCTGCGATGATGACGTAGTTGAGCGTACGGCCGGTGGAATGTGTAATCGAGTCAGATGCATCAACCTCAGCCGTCTTTTTCACGCCCTCCGGCGTCATTTCAAATGCCCAGGCAAACAGCAATGCAAAAGGGAGGCCCAAAAGCAGCAGACCAGCGAACGTTTTTCCGACCCAGACGGGCGCCTCGAACATATCAAAAAGAATATCGCCAACCTGCAATGCGACCCAACCCAGCACCATGTAGGCAATCCCTACACGCACCACATTGCGGCGTTTCAATTCAGCGAAAAGTTTTCCCATCGATCAGACTCCCTGTACCGCGTCAGACCATATCATTCTTTGGTCTTTTTCTTCTTCTTTTTCCGTGGTTTGGGCTTTGGCAGAGCTTCCTCAGTCGCGCGCACAAGCTTGCTTAACCATTCATTGTCGTCTATCTCGTCGCCGACTAGAAAAAAGTTCTTCGCACCTTCGTAGGGCGGCGCTTCGACAACATCACCGATATACAACCTCCCCGCTGCAGTCGGTTTGATAAACAACTGATTATCACAAATCAGTGCGACGACTTTGTCGTGCGAATACAAGGTGGTGCCGCCAAACATGTGCCGATACCGGACATCGCAAGCCGGATCGATTTGATCGACCACGTAGTCAATGAACTCAGAATCGTTAGCCATCGAAAATCCCTGTCCGTCACTCGAACCAGTTGATCAAAGTTGCATTATCAGGAGCCGTTTTCTTGAGTCGCTCCGTTATCTTCGGCAGGTACATGGTGTTGTAACGCAAACGCGAAATGTGATTGCCATTTTCCTGGTCACCGTTCCAGCAGTGCTCGGCGCGATCACCGTAATCAACTTCTCCACCGTAGTAAGGTTCGGTGGTGCTTTCCAGAAACTCCTCGGCGAGGTAAACCGCGTTATTCAAATAGTAGTTGTCCATGTCGCCGACATAGATATTGAGTTTGCCTTCCAGCTTCGGACCAAGCGTTTCCCAATCACGCTTTAGGATATGCGTCAGGTCAAAATTCTCTTTCCAGTACTTTGCCACCTCGTGGTCAATTGCGCCTGTCTCCTTGTCCCAGAGGCGAACCGGATAACCGTCCTCACCCATCGGTGAATAGGTTGCTTCCCAAATATCGTATTGCTGACCGGAGCGAGATTTATCGCCCAACACCGCTTCGAGCCGGTTGTACTGGTACTGGCTGGAATGAACATTGCCAAAAGTGTCCCGATGGGCCGGGCGCGGCAGCTTCTGAAACTCGCTGTCGTACCAATAGGCATTCTGGTCTGCGTAGATGTCGATCGTCATGTAGGCACGGAAGTCGATCGGATCCGGACAGCCGATGAATGCACCGTTGTACTCATCCGGATAGAACACCTGCACCGCCATCGCTTCCCAGCCGCCGGTGGAACCACCGTAAGTAAATCTGGCCCAGCCCTCACCGATGCCGCGAAATTTTTCCTCGATGTAGGGAATCAACTCGTAGGTCAGCGCATCACCGTACGGTCCCTGGCTGGCGGAGTTCACGGCATAGGAGTCGTCGTAGTACGGCGTAGGATGCTGAATTTCGATCACGATGAAGCGAGGGAAGTCATCACTCGTCCATTGCTTGTAGAAGTCGTGAGCTTCCTGCTGCTGAATAATGTTATATCCCTCGACATCGAATCGAGCGCTGTATTCCGGTTCAAGATCCGGATCCGGCGGCGCGGGTCGGAAGTCGCCGAAATCGGCCGGAAAATGCCCATGGAAAATCATCAGCGGATAGCGTGCGTCGGGATTTTCATCAAAACCCTCAGGCAACAGGATATGTGCGCCCACGAACATGTCCTCGCCCCAGAACTCCGACAACAGGTCGCTGCGCATGCGTATGTGCTTAATATATTGGGTATCGGCCGGCGGCTCGATGGGCGCGATCACCTGGTCGAGTACGACTTCTACAGGATCTGAATTCCCCGCGATAATGTCGATCTCCACCGGCGTGGAGTAGAAGTTGCCCGGCTTGGACTTCCATTGTTGCCCTTCACCCTGATCGGGAGGCAAGCTCACTGTGACGCCGTTCGAAAGATTGAAATCCTTGTATCGATTCAGCAACGCCTGAACGTAATATTTGCCGGGTGGTACTGCAGACAAATCCGAGAGCGGAAAACCGATTGCGGTTTTGTCGACCAGCACTTCTCCACCCGCTTGCCAGTTTGAGACATTCATGCCAAAGATCAATTGAGTGTCGGCAGAATTAGCGATTCTGAAACGCGGCTCGGCGGAGTCCCCTTTCGCGAGCATTAACAGTAAACGACCATCCTGCTGCTCGTCCGTCAGCTGCTCATCAAAACGAACACTGAAACGCGGGCCGTTATCGGCAACTGGCGCCTGCTCCGGAACGCAGGCAGAAAACGAAATTCCGATACAGGCAATGATGATTGGAAGAGGCCAGTGTCGGGACATATCGGTTCTCAGCTCAGACTTGTTGGACCGCAAGCATACCAGCTGGCAACACAGTGGTAATATGCGCCGCTTATGGTGACGTCCTTTGAAAATCGGGTAGCAGGCAAACGAGTCATCCTGGGTCTGTCCGGGGGGGTCGACTCCGCTGTGGCCGCTGTACTCTTGCAGCAGGCTGGCGCTGAAGTCCATGCGTTGCACATGACCAACTGGGAGGATGACGACGGCTATTGTACGGCTGCCGATGATTTGCAGGATGCCCGCAATGTCTGTGAACAGCTCGGCATTCCCCTGCACCACGTGAACTTTTCGAGACAGTATCGCGATCAGGTTTTTGAGTATTTCCTGGACGAGTATCGAGCCGGACGCACACCGAATCCGGACGTTCTTTGCAACCGGGAGATCAAGTTCGGTGTCTTTCGTGACTACGCCAGGCGACTCGGCGGCGATTTACTGGCGACCGGACACTACGCTCAGTCTGGCAGCGTCGCTGGGCACGGTGCTCTGTTCAAAGGAGCAGACCCCGGCAAGGACCAGAGTTACTTCCTGCACGCCGTCAGTGCCGAGGCCCTGGCAGAAACCGTGTTTCCACTGGGTAACCTGCAGAAAGGCGACGTCCGTGCGATCGCCCGGGACGCAGGCCTTTCGATTCATGACAAGAAAGACAGCACTGGGATTTGCTTCATCGGTGAACGGCCGTTTCGCGAGTTCCTGGCCACCTACCTGCCAGCCAAACCCGGACCGATGCGGACGCCGGGCGGCGAGATCATGGGCACCCATCAGGGCCTCATGTATCACACACTTGGGCAACGAAAGGGCCTGCAGATCGGCGGCAGGAACGATCGCGGCGAGGAGCCCTGGTATGTCGTTGGCAAACATCTGGAAGACAATGCGCTGATCGTCGCACAAGGGGAACACGAGATGCTGTTCAGTGACTGGCTGATCGCAACGGACGCGAGCTGGATCGGTTCGGCGCCCGCAGGCCTCGACGACGGCCTGCGTTGCCGAGCCAAGGTTCGCTACCGCCAGGCCGATCAGGATTGCGTCGTGACGGCACTGGATGCTGGCAAAGTCGAGGTTCGCTTTGATGCGCGTCAAAAAGCGGTAGCACCCGGTCAATTTGTTGTTTTCTACAACGAAAATCGCTGCCTGGGTGGCGCTGTGATACATCAAATAGGGTAAGCAGGCACTACGACCTTTCGCTATAATGCGACCCCCTGCGGCCGTCTGGCTGCTTTGTACAACCCGAATTCCGGAGAGACAACATGACGGACAGCTTTGGCGCACGCGGAGCGCTTCAAGTCGATGGCAATGAATTTGAGATTTATCGCCTTGACGCTGTAAAAGAAGGTCACGTAGACCGACTGCCTTATTCCCTCAAAGTCCTGCTTGAAAACCTGCTGCGCCACGAAGACGGACGTGATGTCACGCGTGCCGACATCCTCGCACTGGCAAACTGGGACCCAAAAGCGGCTCCGAGCACAGAAATTTCATTTACCCCGGCACGCGTCATATTGCAGGACTTCACCGGTGTACCCGCCGTGGTCGACCTCGCCGCTATGCGGGATGCCGTCGTTAAGCTCGGTGGCTCGGCAGCAGACATCAATCCTTTGTCGCCTGCCGAACTGGTCATCGATCACTCTGTCCAGGTTGACAACTACGGTGCAGCGAATGCACTGGATTTGAATAACAAGATCGAGTTTCAGCGCAACAAAGAACGTTACTCCTTCCTGCGCTGGGGCCAGTCCGCCTTTGAGAACTTCCGCGTAGTGCCACCCAACACCGGTATCGTCCATCAGGTGAACCTCGAATATCTCAGTCGCGTCGTTTTCGACGCTGACAAGAACGGTACACGCTCGGCCTACCCCGACACGGTTGTCGGTACAGACTCGCACACGACCATGATTAACGGTCTGGGTATTCTCGGCTGGGGTGTTGGCGGCATCGAGGCGGAGGCCGCGATGCTCGGCCAGCCCATCACGATGCTGATCCCGAATGTTATCGGCTTCAAACTGACCGGCAAACTCAGAGAAGGCACGACCGCAACCGATCTGGTCCTGACGGTTACAGAAATGCTTCGCAACAAGGGTGTTGTAGGCAAGTTCGTCGAATTTTTCGGCGATGGCCTCGCTCATATGCCGCTGGCTGATCGTGCAACCCTTGGCAATATGTCACCGGAATTTGGCTCCACCTGCGGTATCTTCCCGATCGATGGCGAAACCATCCGTTATCTAGAGCTTTCCGGCCGCGATGCAGAGCAATGCGCCCTGATTGAAGCCTATGCCAAAGAACAAGGCATGTGGCGTCACGATGGCCAGCCAGACGCACTGTACAGCGACACGCTGGAACTCGACATGGGCGACGTCGTGCCAAGTATCGCCGGACCCAAACGTCCGCAAGACCGCATCGCACTCACGGCTGCCGCTGAGTCCTACGCCCGCATTCTCGAATCGACCATTGCTGATCGGCCAAAAGGCGGCAGCGGTATTGCCAACATCAACGGCAACGACGCCGAGATACGTGACGGCGCTATCCTGATTGCGGCCATTACGAGCTGTACGAATACATCAAATCCGGCCGTCATGCTGGCAGCCGGCCTGGTCGCAAAGAAAGCCGCCGCCAAAGGCCTCAAGGCGAAGCCCTGGGTCAAAACCAGCCTCGCGCCGGGTTCCAGAGTCGTAACAGATTATCTCAAGAAGTCGGGATTGCTTGACGATCTCGGTGCGGTTGGTTTCTACAACGTTGGTTACGGTTGTACGACCTGCATCGGTAACTCCGGTCCACTGCTGCCTGAAATCGCCGCCGCTGTTCAGGACAACGATATCGTAGGCACCAGCGTGCTGTCCGGTAACAGAAACTTTGAAGGCCGCATCCACGCGCTGGTACAGCACAACTTCCTCGCATCGCCACCGCTGGTTGTTGCCTACGCCCTCGCCGGCAATATGGACGTCGATCTATTCAACGACTCCCTCGGCGACGACCAGGATGGTAATCCTGTTTACATGAAGGACATTTGGCCAACGCAGGCCGAGGTTCAGGACGCTGTGGTCAACAACATCGACTCCGAGATGTTCAAGTCGAGCTACAGCAGCGTATTTGAAGGTGATGCCAACTGGAAGGGAATCGACTCTCCGGAAGGCGAGATCTACACCTGGGACGCCGATTCAACGTACGTCAAGAATCCGCCGTACTTCGAGGGAATGTCCAAGGACACGACTGCAGTAAGCAACATCGAAGGCGCTCGTGCGCTGGCGTTGCTGGGTGATTCGGTAACCACCGACCACATCTCCCCTGCCGGCGGAATCGCCGCAGACAGCCCGGCTGCCGAGTACCTCAAGGCACAAGGCGTTAAGCCGTCTGACTTCAACTCCTACGGTTCACGCCGCGGCAACCACGAAGTCATGATGCGCGGCACGTTCGCGAATATTCGTCTGCGAAATCTGCTGGCTCCCGGCACCGAAGGTGGCTGGACCTGTCATCAGCCAAGTGGCGAACAGATGTCGATTTTTGATGCGTCCGTAAAGTACCGCGAAGAAGGCACACCGCTGGTCGTTATCGCGGGCAGTGAGTACGGTACCGGGTCATCCCGTGACTGGGCCGCAAAAGGCACCGTTCTTCTCGGCGTTAAAGCCGTGATCGCCAAGAGTTTTGAACGCATCCACCGCTCGAACCTGATCGGCATGGGCGTTTTGCCTCTGCAGTTCCTGGATGGGCAAGATGCAACGTCGCTCGGCCTCACCGGCATGGAAACGTTCGGTATCAGCGGTCAAACCGATGCCAACGCCAAAACGGTAACGGTTACGGCAACACCTGAGAACGGTGTCACCGTCACGTTTGAGGCGCAGGTTCGCATCGACACGCCGAAAGAGCGTGACTACTACGAGAACGGCGGCATCCTGCACTACGTATTGCGTCAACTCGCCGCATAACATGGCCAGAACACGTGACATCCCGGACGCGCTGATCACGGCGCTTCGGGATGCCCGTCACGTATGTATCCTGACTGGTGCCGGTGTGTCGGCCGAAAGCGGTGTTCCGACATTTCGGGACGCCCAGGAAGGTCTCTGGGCAAACTACGATGCTCAGGCGCTTGCAACCCCCGAAGCATTTCTGGCTGACCCGGCCCTGGTCTGGCGCTGGTATCGATGGCGTCGTGATCTGGTTTCCGAAGCCATGCCAAACCCCGGCCATTATTCGATCGCCAAACTGGCGGGGCTGCTACCACGCGTAACGCTAATCACGCAAAACGTCGACAGCCTGCATCAACGCGCCGGCAGTACCGGTGTTATTGAGTTTCACGGTAATCTTTTCGATGACCGCTGCGCCTCCTGCGACACACCCACCACCGCGGACGACACTGTTGATATCCCGGTTTGTCCTGACTGTGGCGGTAACCTTCGACCGGGCGTCGTCTGGTTCGGCGAGGGTATTCCGGAGGCCGCTCTGCGCAACTCCAGCGCGGCCGCCGTCAGCTGCGATGTCTTTCTTTCGGTTGGCACTTCGTCAACCGTATACCCCGCCGCTGGCCTTGCTGATCTCGCAAGAGACAATGCCGCAACGATAGTCGAAATAAACCCGAATCCGACAATGCACGCTGGCAGTTTTGATTTCGTCATCGCTGGAAAATCCGGGGTCGTGTTTCCGGAACTGATAGAATTGCTGGACGTCTAACGGGAAGACACCATTTGGAGCGAGCAGTGAAAGAGCGATCCGCGCAAAACATATTATCGACAAATCGCAGGGTCAAGGTTGCCCTGTGGTCTACGGGTGCGGTGTTGTTGGTTTTTATTGTTCTGGGCATCTATTTTTCTCGCGAGCCCGATATTTTCTGGATCAATCACTCCGCCGATCCCGAGTCCGCCGTTGTCGGAGTACCGACGACCGACACGTTGATTCGCGTCGCGGAAACTCTTCTCGATAAACCGGGTGGATACCTGACCAACGACAAGATGCCGCCAAGCGTGTTTCTGGACAATATCCCGAGCTGGGAACTGGGCGTTCTAAATCAGGTACGTGATCTGGGCAGAGTCATGCGCGATGACTACACACGCAGTCAATCGCAATCCAAAGAGGATGCAGACGTTGCCAAAGGCGCGCCGCAGTTCTTTTTCAATAATGATTCCTGGATATTTCCGGCAACCGAGTCTGAATACCGGGATGGCATAGAGGCATTTATAGATTACCGTCAACGTCTTATAGACGGTGATCCGGATACACAGTTTTACGCGCGAGCCGATAATCTCCGGGAATGGTTGTCGCAGGTCGAAAAGCGTCTGGGCAGTCTGACCCGCAGACTTGGCAATAGTGTTGTCGAAAACAGAATTAATGAT
The DNA here is from genome assembly GCA_009937445.1 of Gammaproteobacteria bacterium. Taxonomy (GTDB): domain Bacteria; phylum Pseudomonadota; class Gammaproteobacteria; order Steroidobacterales; family Woeseiaceae; genus UBA1847. Next base: position 45,247 of record JAACFM010000006.1, read on the forward strand.
GATCTGGCTGGCGACGCAGCTGCTGAGGCGTCTGGCAGCCAGCCAGACACCTTCAACGTTCGAACCGGCTGGTTTAAGGTCGACAATATCTTCTTCGAAGCTCGGGGCACCGCCTGGGCCTTGGTACATTTTTTCCGCGCGGCCGAATTTGATTTTGCTCACGTACTGGCCGACAAGAACGCTGAGGCCAGCGTGCGTCAGATCATTCGCGAGCTTGAGGCAAGCCTCGAGGGCCTGTCGTCGCCCATGATCCTGAATGGCGGTGGCTATGGATTGTTTGCGAATCACTCACTGGTCATGGCGAATTACCTTGCCAGGGCCAACGCATCGGTGATCAATCTTCGCGAACTGCTCGATCAGGGCTAGTTCGTCTGACGCTTGTCCGAAATGACCAGGCCCACCACGACCGCCACGGCAGCCATGCTCCAGACGATGACCGCGCCTGTCGGCAAGTCCAGTACAAAGGACAGCAGGATACCAATCAGATAAGACACAGCCCCAACTACGTAACCTGCAAGCAGGCGATTGCCGCGACGAATTCCAGTCGTCGCCAGCGCCGGGATGATGAGGCTGGCAAATACGAGATAAATACCAACGATTTGCACCGAGGCAGTTACAACGACAGCGAACGCGAGATAGAACGTCAGTGCACCGAAACGCGGACGCAGCAGAAACCATACCGCAAGAACAATGCCGTAAAGGACAGCAACCGGCCAGATGGTTGACCAGGTCGTCCAGAGAATTTGCCCGACCAGGAGTTCTTTGAGATGTTCACTGCCGTGCGGATTCCCAGCAAGCAACAAGATGCCTCCGGTCGCGGCAAGAATAAAGAGGATGCCGATCAGTGGCTCCTGAATCCTTGGCCAACGCTTTTCGGTCCAGTTGAGCCCGATTGCTGCCGCCAATGCCGCACTAACAGCCGCCACTTGCACCTCCAGACCGTTCGGATCCCAATCCATCGCATGGGCGGCGATCACCCCTAGCCCCGCGACCTGGGCAATGGCCAGATCGATGAAAATGATGCCTCGCTTCAGAACTTCCTGGCCAAGCGGAACATGCGTACTCAGTACAACCAGACCGGCGACGAATGCCGGCCCGATAATCGTCCAGTCGACCAGTTCAATCACTGTGCTGCTCCCAGCAACCTGTTGATAATGTCATCAAACAGGCCGAATAAATCCGTCGCGCCGTCGGTGCCGCCGACTGACAAAGGCAAGACGACCGCTGTGATACCAGTGCGTTCTTCCAGCCATTTCGAGGGTTTCTCATCCTGATAAGGAGAACGAATAATGACATCAGCGCCGCCGTCAGAAAACTCCCTGGTCAACTGACTAAGATGGGTCGCGGTTGGCGGTAGTCCGGGAATAGCCTCCAGGTTTCCGACCTCCACCAAACCCAGCCAGCGCTCGAGATAAACCCACGATTTGTGGTGCGTGATCGCACGCTTGCCACTAAGCGGCGCCGCCCGGGTCTCCCAATCCGCTATTGCCGCCTGCCATCGAGTCGCGAAGTCTGCGTATCTCGATTCATAGACTGACGCGTTTTCTGCATCGAGCTCGGCCATTCGTTCCGCCATCGCAGCAGCAATCACGGCAACATTGTGTGGATTCGTTTGCACGTGCGGATTACCCAATGGATGGATATCGCCTTCTGCGCGATCAACGTTTTGGGTTGCATCGAGCCGCAGCACAAAACTGCTGGCCTCCATAAAGCCGCGGCTTCCGGGGCGAACGTTGCGGTTGTTCGCTTTCTGCAGCAACGCCGGCAGCCAGCCGATTTCGAGTTGCGCTCCACTGCAGACAACGAGGTTCGCTCGCCGTACTTTAGCAATCAGGCTGGGACGCGCCTGAATGTAATGTGGATCCTGAAGTGCCGTTGTAGCGGAATGAGCAGCAACAAGCTCACCACCAATCTCCTCAGCCAGAGCAGCCCACTCAGGCTCACAGCTAAAAACGCGCAGTTGGGCCTGAGCCGCAAGAGGAACCAGAAGCAGAAACATCGTGTAGAGGTATCTCATATCACACCGCCTAAAACGTGTGCGCGCCGTGCGCGCCAATGCTGTGGATGTATTGCAGTCCCCACTGATTGTCATCAATCAGCCCAGCCTCATCGCGGGTGAACTGCAGGCGCAAACGGCTAAATTCGCTGTTGGCCCAGTCCATCATGATGCTGTAACGACGCGGATCATTGAGCGGCGCAGCGAGCAAGGTTTCATCAAACGCGGGTCCCGGATTATCCGATGTTAACGAGTCAATCCGGCCGCCGACCCGCCAACGCTGCACTGGCTGGTAAACCGCCTGTGCGTACCAACCCTGCTGATCAACCTTGTATTGTGTCGGCGATAGCCCGGCACCGGAATACTCGCCGTCCTCCCGCCGTTGCAAGTATTCCGCCTGGAGTATGAGATTTTTCTCTTTCCAGTTGCCGTTGGGTGCCCACTTCCAGATCGCCTGTGCAGTAACCAATCGAGAGTCACCGGTGAATAAAAACGGATCATCCTCATCACCGGAAGGACGCCCAATCGCCGTGGAATCGAGGTATGACATGCCGGCAAGCCAACTGCTGTTCGCTCCGGCATCACCGCCAATATTGGCGAACAGGCTGTAGCTGCCAAAGCCGCTGTGTGCTGCGCCCGAGGCCGGATACTGCCCGCCTCGCATCGCCTCACCACCAAGCTCGAGAAACAGATCGGTCGGCGCAAGCCAACGAACCTGAATACCGTCATCTATCAATTGACCGGCGAGGAATGCCTGATACGGCAATGGTTGGTCGGCGAAATCCCAAGCGTGTGCGTGCCTGCTGTTCAGGTAGCCGATAGACGAAAAAAACCGACCAAATTTTGCACCGAAGCCAGCCGGCAGTGCCGTCGCTTCGACCCAGGCCTCCTCAATCTCAACCACCGCCTCACCATCTTCGACAGCCAGCGCCATTGTCAGCCAGGCGCTAAATTTGTCGTCGACGTTGGCATTCATGATGAGTTCGGTCTCACCCAGCGCCAATCCTTCGGTGATGGGACCGGCCTCTCCGCCATACGGAAAGCCCTGCACAACATAGCCATCCGGATTGGCAGAGTAATTCCACGCGCTGCCCGTGAAAATAACCCCTATGCCAGGATTAGAAGACGGACTCCCGATGTTCACTGCAGGCACCGAAGATTGCGTAAGCAAAGAAGCCTGCTGCTGGTTCTGTTCTGCCAGCGCCAGGCGATGCTCAAGGTCTGCTATTCGAGCATCATAATCCGAACGAAGTTCGGCCAGTTCGGTACGCAGAAGGTCTAAATCCGAATCCTGAGCGAGCACGCCACTCGAGAACCCAATAACCAAGAAGAGAAAAACACCGTTTACAAAGTCGACACGCATCGCATCGCCTCCATTTATTAACAAGAAATAACACGCCGGCAGATACCGGCGAACTGCGACATTGCTTAGTTAATTTGGGGCGGACCGCGAGCACACAAGCACCGAACAGATCCGTTTTCGGTCAACGTTGGCGGATGTGCGCAATCGAAAGCTGTCTGACGGGTGACGTCAAGTTCAAAAACAGACCCATCAATATTGTCGGGCGGCTCTGAATAAGTCGAACACAAATTGCAGTCGAACGCCTCACCCGAGGCATGCGTTACCGCGTGCGCATTAACAGTTGCAATGCCAAAGATAAAGGCCAGCAAAACTGAAATCGCGATTTGTCTAAGTTTGGAGTTCATAAGCATGTGCAATATAACTAATAAATACCCACCCACGTTGGAATTTTCTTCCAGCTGCTGTTCAAACCCTCATCAAGCTGTCGATAGTCCGGTTCAAACTGCCGGACCAGATGCCAAAAACGCTTTGAATGGTTCATATGCTTTGCGTGACACAGCTCGTGAATCATCACATATCGCAGGTGCGCTGGATCCAGAAACATCAGACAGTAGTTCAAACTGATCGTTCCGGAACTCGAATGGCTCCCCCAGCACGTTCGTTGCCCACGTACATGCATCCTCAGGAATGAGTTGCCTGTCAGCGCCGACAACGCGCTGAGCCTGGGCATGAATTCGCTCTTGGCCAGACTGCAAAGCCAGCGTTTCAATGCCTCGACGCAAAGTTTCTCGTCGCTGGTGCGCCCGGAAAGAACCACCTTCTCAGCACTCGGCCGATACTTGACCGTTTTTGCGCTGGCATCGGGCTCGTATTGGACTTCAAAGCGCCGCTCAATGCCGTCGAGATGAATGGCCCTGGGCAAAGCGAATGGCTCTGGCGGGTGATCCGCAGCGAACTGCTCTCTCGCCCTTGCTACCCAGTCCCTGTGTGCCTCAACAAACTCGCGGATGACTGCCGGTTTCGTTCGCTTGGGAACAACGACTTCGACTCGACCGCGTGGAAATACCTTGATCGACAAGCGCTTTGCTCTGCCGCTCTCGCGCACAGAAAAGCCCGACATGGCATCGGGCTCATCGTCATCTGAAAACAGGAGTAATTGTTTCGCTGCGCTCTGCACAGCGTCTATTCTACGTAATTCGACGCGTTAAGGCTTGTTGCCGTCAAAGCGGATCGCATCATCCATGGACATGACCCCCGAAACGCCGCCAACGTTGGCCGTGGTGCTGATATAGAGTTCAACTTCGCGTTCGAGATTGATGACGCCTTCAACCGTGGACCCGGGGCCAATAACGATTCGCGGCTTGCGATTGTTTTTATTTCCCCATCCCCAGTTACTGGGTTTCTCGACGATCAGATCACCTTTTACAACCGAGCCATCAACGACATTGACGTCTCCGGTGACCGTGGATACATCGCCACCGACCTCGGCGCCAGACAAATCGATCTGACCGTTCACATTACTGACGTCGCGAGCGATTTTGGCATCTTTTTTGACCGAGATACCGCCATTAACAGCCTCAATTTCACCGTCAACGACCGCTGACTCGCCGACCTTCACGGCTCCATTCACGGTCGAAAGATTATCGGCCTGGACGTTTTCTGCAATCCGGACACCACCGTTGACGGTTGATGCGTTCTCGATGCGCGCGCCCGAATCCACGCGAATACTGCCGTTGACCGTTTTGACGCCTCCGGTCACAACGGCATCGGCACCGACGGTTATGCTGCCGTTGACTGATGTCGCGCCGCCGGACTCACTGCCGGCCTCAACCTTGATGCTTTTGTTGATGGACGCGCCAAACGCTGGCACAACCATTAGCAAAGCAAGTAAACCGACCGTAAATACCGTTTTCGTCATGGCTTTCATCGTTTTCCAGTCCCTGTTATCCGTGTCATATCTCTTAGATACCGCTCACGTGAGAATGGTTGCAACGATCCAGCAGTTAATCGTCCTGTGCGATTGTAGCCTGTGCCGGAATCAGGGCAATGACGGACAATATTCGGATTATCTTCATCTTGATCTACATTTTCTGCCAAAATCACTCGGTATGACAATCACACTCGAAGCTCGCGATATTAAAAAGAACTATGGCGAGGTGCTCGCTGTCGACGGCGTCAACTTCTCCGTGCGTGAAGGCATCTGTTTCGGTCTCCTCGGGCCCAACGGTGCGGGCAAAACGACCACAGTTGAAATCATAGAGGGCGTGACTGCTGCGACGTCCGGCGAGGTCTTCTATTACGGCGAAGTGGCTGGGTCCAGGTTCCGCCAGGAAGCCGGTATTCAGTTCCAGAACACTGCGCTTCAAGACAATATTACTGTGCGCGAGACCGTAGAAATGTTTCGTGCGCTCTACCAGCGGCAAGCCAACATCAATGACATCGTTGAACAATGCTCGCTCGGTGATCTCCTCGATCGAGACAATCGAAAATTGTCGGGCGGACAGCGGCAACGATTATTGCTCGCAGTGGCTCTTGTAAACCGCCCTCGAATTGTGTTTCTGGATGAACCAACGACCGGCCTCGATCCGCAGGCACGTCGAAACTTCTGGGACCTCGTAAAAAGCATCCGCACCGATGGCGCAACAATCCTGCTGACGACACACTACATGGATGAAGCACAAGTTTTGTGTGACGAAATCGCAATCATGGATGCAGGAAAGATCATCGCTCAAGGGTCGCCTGACGCCCTCCTGCGAAAACAATACGACGGTCTGATCATCGAGTTGCCGATTTCCGATCTTACTGATGACCTCTCGGGAATAGAACACACCGTCCACGAAAACCTCGGCATCATCGAAGTCATAACAACGGATGTCAGCGACAGCCTGCAACGACTAACCCCGCACGTCAGCAATCTTAATCAGATCAAGATCCGGCAACCGAACCTCGAAGATCTCTTTCTCGATCTGACCGGCCATTCTCTGCGAGTGTAATGCCGATGTTGCAGCGAATTTACGCTATTTTTCAGGCACGTAATCGCGAATTTATACGCGACAAGGGAACGCTCGCCTGGAACCTGATCTTGCCGGTCGCATTGATGTTTGGCCTCTCCTTCGCGTTTAGTAACGACCGCGACGCTTACACGGTCGGTGTGCTACAGGCAGCTACCGAGATCGAAACAGCTGCTCACCCGTTTCTACAAACCAGCTATATCAATTTTGTTGCATACGAGGACTTTGACCTCGCGATGCGAAAAGTCGCCAGACACCAACTCGACTTGCTCGTCGAGTTTGGCAGCGAACCGAAGTACTGGATTAACTCGGATTCACCCAAAGGCTATTTCGTCGAGATCGCACTCTTACATGCCGGTTCTGATACCGAAGCGTCGATCGACAAACAGGAAATCACTGGCGACGCCGTTTCTTATGCCGATTGGCTGCTTCCCGGTATTCTCGGCATGAACATGATGTTCAGCTGCCTGTTTGGTGTTGGCTACGTTGTTGTGCGCTATCGAAAGAACGGCTTTTTAAAGCGACTGAGTGCAACGCCTCTAACGTCATTGGAGTTTATTATCGCGCAGGTCGCATCGCGACTGGTTCTGACCCTGGTCATTACCTGCTTCATCTATATGGGCACGCACATTCTTCTCGGGACACGCATGGACGGCAGCTACTTCACGCTGTTTTTGATCGCGGTGGTTGGCGCCATTTCTCTGGTTTCATTGGGTCTCGTTGTGTCGGCTCGAGTGACCAGTGAGGAACTGGCGGGGGGATTGTTGAACCTCATTAACTGGCCAATGATGATGCTGTCCGGAGTGTGGTTTTCACTGGAGGGCGCACCTGAAGCTGTCAGGATGGCCGCCAATATATTTCCGCTCACGCATGTCCTCAACTCGGCACGCGCCGTTATGCTGGATGGTGCCTCCCTTGCGGATGTAACTCCCAGCCTCCTCGCCCTGACGGCGATAAGTATTGTTTTCTTCGCGATTGGCGCGAAGATTTTCCGCTGGAGCCAGGACTAGAAAATGCCCCATATATTGATTGATATCGGTGCCAACATTGCGCACGACAGTTTCGATGAAGACCGTACGGACATGATGCAACGCGCGTCGGACGCGGGTGTCGACAGGATTATAGTGACGGGCAGCAGCGATTCCAGCAATGTGCGGGCAGCTAAGCTGGCTGAACAATCGCCTGGCGTCCTCTATTCGACCGCCGGTGTCCATCCGCACCACGCATCCGATTACACGGACGAAAGCGATGCACTCATTCGCGCTTTGATACAAAAAGATCACGTTGTTGCTGTCGGCGAATGTGGCCTGGACTACTTTCGAAACTTCTCTCCTCGCGAAGCGCAGCTGAACGCCTTTCGGCGTCAGCTAGACATTGCAAAGGAGTCAGGTCTGCCGGTGTTTTTGCATCAGCGAGATGCTCATGACGATTTTGTCGAGTTACTCGAACCTGCTTTACCTGAGTTATCGCGTGCCGTAGCGCATTGTTTTACAGGCGAAGGTGAGTCGTTACGTGAGTACGTCGCAATGGGACTGTATATCGGTATTACAGGCTGGATATGCGATGAGCGCAGAGGCAAGCACTTGCACGATATCGTCTCCATCATTCCGGACGACAGAATCATGATCGAGACAGACGCGCCGTATCTGCTTCCGAGAACCATCCGGCCCAGACCCAAGAGCCGCCGGAACGAGCCGATGTACCTGCCTGAGGTGGTTCGAGTGCTCGCCGAAGCTCGCGCACAGACCGAAGAGCATATCGCAAGGATCACAACCGCGAATGCGGAACGGTTCTTCGGCCTGGACTAACTGGGCTGCATCAGAACCGAGCGATATCGCTCCAGATCGGCCGCCGAGACACAACAGAATACAACCTCTCCAATGATCGAGGTTCCTTCTACCGCCTCGGCAATCGTCGACACGGCTATCTGGGCTGCCTCTTGCATCGGATAACCGCAAACGCCGGTACTGATGGCCGGAAATGCGATTGACGAAATATTATTCGCCTCAGCCACAGCAATGCACTCCCGGTAACACGAACGCAATAATTCTGCCTCACCATTCTGGCCTCCGCGCCAGACCGGACCAACGGTATGAATGATGTAGAGTGCCGGAAGATCAAATGCAGACGTCAGTTTGGCCTGCCCGGTCTTGCAGCCGCCCAGCCGCCTGCACTCGTCGTGCAAAGCCGGTCCGGCAGCCCGGTGAATCGCTCCATCCACGCCGCCGCCGCCAAGTAAGGATTCGTTGGCAGCGTTGACGATGGCGTCAACGCGTAATGACGTGATGTCGGCCCGGATGGCTCGCGAGGTCGGCATGAGCGACTACGGCGACTGCGTGCTCAGCGCTTCCTTGCGAATGAGCTCCCAGTGCGGCTTGAACGCCTCAATCTTGAACTTGGCTGCTTTCTTGTCGGGCTCTCCAAACTCGCTGACAAGTTGAGCGAGGGTGGAAACAAGCCCGGGTGTGCCTTTTGCAAACTCTGCACCGTCCAGGAAGAGAATACGTCCTGCGACCGGTACTTCCCGGACAATTTGCCGAACAGCAGCGATACGGTCGTACAACGCTGGCTGCGGATTGGAAAACGTATAACGACGCTGCTTGTTAATAACTGTCCAGTCCTGCAGTTTATCGCCGCCGAAAACAGTACCTTGCACATCCTTGAGCTCGAGGATCAATAAGCCCTGGGATGTCAGAAGCAGGTAGTCGACAAGAATCTCACCCTCATCGGCCTTCGGAATGACGAGGCCATCGATGCGATCGAAACTGATATCCGCGACCGCGCGCTCGAAATCGCCGTCACGCCCGCGAACAAGACGAACCACTATCCAGACAATCGCCAGCAAGATGACTGCAGCTATCGACAGCAGCCACGGATTATTACTGATTTGGAGGATGTCGCCCATATGCGGCGATTATCCTACGCGCTGCAGGGCGGCGGCAAGCGCTGGAAGGTCCGGATCGATGGATACGGCTTGCGCGGGCCGGGAAAGAATTTCTTCCAGTTCGGGTGGCAAAGGCACCGGCTGGCCTATCAGGGGCTCAACAATCGTTTCAAACTTCGCCGGATGTGCTGTCGCGACGAGAATCCAGTCGTTTTGTGTCGCGAGACCCGGGTCCAGGTGACGCCACGCGTGAGTTGCTGTTGCGGTGTGAGGACAGGTCGCGAATCCGAACTCTTCGAAGTCCTGGCGGATCGCCACTTTGATCTCTTCGTCGCCTACAGACGTCACACCCAATTGATCTCTCAGAATGTCCGCCTCGCCAATAAGGCTGCGCAGACGCTCCATATTACTCGGGTCACCGACATCCATTGCCGATGCCAGCGTTTGCAGGCTGGCCCGCGGCAACCATTGCAGGGTTTCGAAATAGTCGGCAATAGTCTTGTTCGCATTCGTGACGAGAATAATGGGGCCGATGGGTAATCCCATCTCGCGCGCCATAACACAAGCGAACGCATTGCCGAGGTTTCCGGTTGGAATGATAAAACCCGGCTTGTTGCCTGTGCGCCTGAAGTGGCGCAGGCTCGCGTCAGCGTAATACGTACTTTGTGGTAGCAAACGGCCAATATTGATGCTGTTCGCAGAGCTGAATCGATGTGTGCTGGACAGCTGGGAATCTGCCATCGCGGATTTCACCAGTGCCTGACAGTCATCGAACGCGCCGTTCACTTTCAGTGAAATGACATTCTCGCTCCAGCAGCACAGCTGATGTTCCTGCCGGTCTGACACACGGCCATCCGGAAACAAAACAGCAACCCGCATGCCGGGTCGTTGGTCGAACGCCGCGGCGACTGCGCCCCCGGTATCGCCGGACGTGGCGACCAGAATGGTTAACGGTGCATCAACATTACCTTCGAGACGCGATAAACACGCGGCCAGGAATCCGGCACCGACATCTTTGAACGCAGCGGTCGGACCGTGGTAGAGCTCGAGCAATGATGCGCTCTTGTCGCCGGTCGACAGTTCGGTCATGGGAATCGGGAAGCTAAACGTCTCGGCCAGTATGTCACCGACATCGCTCTCGAGTTCAGAGCCAACGAAAAATGGCTGCAATAGAACGCGCGCGACTTGGGGAATGGATTCAGCGGAGTCGAAATCTGCGATCGAAAACTCTGGCAGTCGCTCCGGAAGAAACAGGCCACCGTCACTGGCAATACCGCGACGCAGTGCCTCGTCAAGACTGACAGGGCCGGCTCCACGCGTACTGAAATACTTCATGCCTCGCCCACGATATAGGCGCCGGGTGCTTGCATCGAACTCACCCAGGACTGACAACTGATGCCCTGTGCACGGCAGGCCTGTTCCATCGCACTCGCAGCGTTACGCGCATCGTTGTCTCTGCACAATGCGAAAATGCTTGGACCGCTACCGGACAGTGTGCAACCGAGGGCACCCGCTTTATAAGCTGCGGCAACCACATCATCGAAGCAGGACACGTTTCCCTTTCGATGCGGCTCAATGACAACATCGCGCAGCGTCTTGCCGATTAGCTCTATGTCGCCCGACCCGCAAGCGTGAATAAAACCAGCCAACAGGCCTTGCTGATCCAACCAGAGTTTCATCGAAATCGACTTGGGCAGCACGCGCCGCGCCTGTGCCGTGTTGACCTGCAAATCCGGATGCAACAGGACAGCGCTAACGCCTTCTGGCGTGGGCAATCGAATGATCTTTGGCAGTAAAATTTCAGGACTCAGGATCAGCCCACCCAACAAGCTGGGTGCCACATTGTCAGTGTGCATGGCACCGCTGGCGAACTTCTCACCTTCCAGTGCATACGGTAGAAGCGCTTCAACATCGAGTGGTGACTCGAGCAGCGCGTTCGCGGCAACGGCCGCCGCAACGGCGGACGCCGCGGAACTGCCCATACCGGATTGCAGGGGCACCCCTTTGTGCACCTTCAACTCGACGCTTCCAGCACCACCGTGCGCATCCCACAATGCCTGCGCTGCGATAGACGCTGTATTCTCTTCGGCATTGGTCGACAGGTAAGGATGACTTTCGCCATCCAGTCCCCGCACCTCAGCGACCGTTACGCGATCGTTGTCTGTTCTGCGAGCGATAACCCGATCACCAGCACCTGCAAGCGCCAGCCCCAACATGTCAAAACCAACACCCACATTACCTATGGATGCGGGTGCAAATGCGGTGACAAAATCAGACATAACCTTCACCCGTATTCAAGAAATTGGCCAGCCGCAGAAGATCGGCAAACACACCGGCTGCAGTCACTTCCGGTCCTGCTCCCGGCCCCTGAATTACCAGCGGGTTGGCCGAGTATCTCTCCGTCTCAAACTGCACAATATTATCCGTCAAATTGATATTGCAAAATGGGTGCGACTTATCAACCCCTTCCAGTCCAACCGAGGCCGTGCCAGCAGCGTCGAGATTGGCAACATAACGGAGTTGCTTACCCTCGGCTGCGGCTTTTTGATACAGCGCTTCCATATCATCGTCGTAATCCGGAAGCCTGGCGAGAAACTCCTCGACCGAACAATCACGCAGAGCCTCGGGCACGAGATTTCTGACCGGAAAATCACCAATTTCGATTTCCTGTCCCAACTCACGTGCCAGGATGGTCAGCTTGCGAGCCACATCCATTCCCGACAGGTCATCGCGTGGATCCGGTTCGGTGTAGCCGCTCTCTTTTGCGACGCGGACGATTTCCGAAAAGGGTGTCGATCCATCGTAAACATTAAACAGATAGGCGAGCGTGCCGGAGAATATTCCACTGATCGACCGGACCTCGTCGCCCGTGTGGATGAGATCGCACAGTGTCGTAATCACCGGTAAGGCTGCACCGACAGTCGTTTCATAGAAATAGTGGGAGCTGCCTTTGTCTGCCGCATCCTGCAACGCCCGATAGTCATCGTAGTCGCCACTGAACGCTTTCTTGTTCGGCGTGATGACGTGGATCCCGCGCGCCAGCCATGCGGCGTACTGCGACGAAATCTCGGCGCTGGCCGTGCAATCAATAATGACGGCATGCGGCAAATGATCGGGGTTTAGATGCTGCTCGAATGCGTCAAGATTCGCGTCCACTGCTGCGGACTCGAAATCCTCTTCCCAGTTGGAAAGATCGATGCGCCGGTCGCCGAGCAGCATCTTGCGGGACCGGGATATTGCCCTGACACGCAGATCAATATTGAAATTCTGTTTGAGTTTTTCGCTTTGCTTTTCGATTTGACGCAACAACGCCGCACCCACTGTCCCCGGTCCGATCAAGCCAATCGATAGCGTTTTAGCGGACAGATAAAAGCCGGAATGTGCCGCCCGGAGTGCTTTTACGGCTTCGTCTGAATCTACGACAACCGAAATATTTCGCTCAGACGAACCCTGCGCGATCGCACGAATATTGATACCTGCGCGGCCCAACGTACCGAAAAAACGCGCTGCGATTCCAGGCGTACCGGCCATGCCATCACCGACAACGGCGACGATGCTTTGCCCTGGCGTAAGATCGACGCTGTGAATTTGGCCACTCTCAAGTTCGTCTGCGAACGCTTCGGTAATGACCTTGCGCGCGCGTTCAGCGACGTCCTCTGGCACTGCAATACAAATTGAGTGCTCCGAACTGGCCTGCGAAATGAGCGTAACGGAAACACCGGCATCCTTCAGGGATGCAAACAGGCGATCGGCCGTACCCGGAACGCCGATCATGCCAGCACCCTCAAGGTTGACCAGTGCCATGCCGCCAATCGCTGTAATGCCCTTGATATTATTCGCCGGCGTCGACGAGGCCACGATTCGACTACCGGGGTGGGCTGCATTGCGGCTGTTGCGGATGGTGACGGGAATGTCGTTGTCGACCGCCGGACCCAGGGTTTGCGGGTGAATGACCTTGGCGCCGAAATACGCCAGTTCCATGGCCTCGTTATAGGTCAGACGATCGATAACCTGGGCTTCAGGAACGCGATTCGGATCAGCGCTCATCACACCGTCCACGTCGGTCCAGATGCTGAGTTCGCTCGCTTTGGTCAGCGCCGCAAATATCGCCGCCGAATGGTCGCTGCCATTGCGACCAAGAGTGGTCTGCAGGCCGGCCTCATCCGCAGCGATAAACCCTGTGATCACCACGATGCCTTCAAAATCGTCAGGTAAGGTCTGGTCCATTTTCGCTTGCGACTCTTCCCACAATACGGTTGGACCCAGCTCTGCTTCTCGAATCGTTACGACGTTTCGTGCATCTATCCATGTGCCAGCACGTCCGGGCGCTTCCTGGCCCAGGAACGCCGCAAGCAGCCTGGCCGACCACAGTTCACCGTAGCCAGCGACGATATCGCGACTGCGCTGGGGGGCGGATTTGACCAGCGCAATGGCCTTCAGAATATTGACAACATCATCGGCATCTTTGCTCCAGGCATCGAGCGTTTCGACTAGTGCCTGACCCTGCAACAGCGTGTTGGCGGCCCCGGAATAGCGCTCACCAATGGCGTGCAAATCTGCCTCAAAACGAGAGTCATTTCTTTCGGCCAGAATAGCGAGCTCTAACAGCGCGTCGGTCATGCCGCCCATAGCCGATACGACCACGCCCATCCGGACTTCGTCGGTCTGCAAAATGATGTCAGCTACTCGACGAAAACAGCCCGCATCGGCAAGACTGCTGCCGCCAAATTTATGGATATTCCAGCGTTTATCTACCACTTGTCGCTAAGCCCTGTGCGCAAAACGGTGAATGATAGCGGCACTTGCGGACGCCGTCGCCTGTTTTATGAGAAACCATATTCTGGAAAGGGAAAGTGGTGGGGCGTGTAGGGATCGAACCTACGACCGGTCGGTTAAAAGCCGAATGCTCTACCTCTGAGCTAACGCCCCATCTGGGTGCCAGGTGGCTGGGATGCCACCAGAATGCCGGCGGCATGATACCCCAAAACAGCCAAATAACAAGCGCCTTTTGGCGCCTCGAAGAAATCGGACCTAGACGCCCTCTTCCTCCATTCTCTGTAATCGCTGCCCCGCCAGCCTGGCGGCCGTGGTTTCCGGATAATCTGTCTGCACGCGAGTGAGAGAACCACGAGCGTCATCCCAACGTTTCAACTCGTAATTGCAGTAGCCCACCTTCAAGAGCGCATCAGGTACTTTTCGCGAATCCGGAAAGGTCGCAATAACGACCTCGAACTCGCCGAGCGCCTGATCATACTGCTGCGTGACGTAATGCGACTCAGCGAGCCAGTATTGCGCGTTGTCAGCCAGCTCGCTGTCCGGGAAGGTGACCAGAAACTGTTGAAATGCCAACGCTGCTGGCTCGTAGCGTTGCTCTTTAAGCAGTTCGAAGGCGGCCTGATAATTGTCGCGGTCCGAGCCGCCAGGCATCGGCAACTGACCGGGGGTCAATGTGCCGCCATCCATGACGCTAACCGAGTTGCCGGCACGAACCGAGGCTTCCAGCTCCTGCATGCGTGTATCGAGGTCCACGTACAACTGTCGTTGCCGCTCCGCAGTGCTTTCCGAACTGTGCTCCAGTTCTTCGACCCTTCCTTGAATCTCATCGCCGCGTCGTTCCACGGAATTCACCTGCTGAGTCAGGTTAACGAGACTCTGGTTCTGCACCACGCGCTCGATATTCTGCAGCCGGCGTTCAAGCTCGGTCAGTTTGATCAGGACCGGATCTTCGGACGGCGGCGTCATCGCGCAGCCGCCGAAAAACAGGGACGGTATCACCAGTAACAGTGGTTTCTTGGTCGTTAATTTCATCAGTCAATCAATTCGTGTACTTGATCTCAACGCGGCGGTTCTGAGCGTAATCGCTCTCTGAACTGCCCATTGATTCCGGACGTTCTTCACCGAAACTGACTGTTTGAATCTGCGAGGCGCTCACACCCTGAATCATCAGGATCTGACGTACCGCCTGTGCCCGGCGCTCGCCAAGACCGATATTGTACTCACGTGATCCACGCTCATCGGCGTGACCTTCAAGGCGCACTCTCGCGTAGGAGTTCTCATTCAGGGAGATGGCGTGAGCCGCAACCAGGTCCTGGTCCTGAGCACGAACTTCCGAAGAATCGAACTCGAAATAAATGACCGTTCCCAGCGTTTCCTCGACGTCGTCGAAGAACTCTCCTCCACCAAATTCCTCACCCGCCGCGCGGGACGTATTGGCACTGTCGTCGCCACCGTAAGTGGTATCAACCGGGTCAGGATCCGGTACAGGAGTGGCCCCACAGCCGGCCAGTAAGGCGCCCAGAATAGCAACCGCGAAAAGTTTGTAGTAAGACATTAGTAAGCCCTTGCAAAGTCTAAAGTGTTAAAAATCAATAATTAACGATGATCAGTTAAAGTATAATATCTCATTGGAACCGCGGGAACGGTGACCAAACCGGCTCACGTACATCTCCCTGTCCCGATGCCATCTTCTGCCGTATCAGCCCATCAGCTGAGACCGTTTCCAGCACCCCGTCACCACCTTGTCGCGTCGCGTAAATCAGGCTATCGCTGTTTGGCGCGAAGCTTGGTGACTCATCTTGACGCCCCGTCGACAACACCAGCAAGTCTTTACGCTCCAAATTCATCACCGCGATGCGGTAATTGCCGCGATCGTTGTGCACCATTGCCAGTCGAGTGCCGTCCGGAGACAAACGCGGTCGTGCATTATAACTCCCTTCAAAGGTAATGCGCTCGGGAGTTCCGCCATTTGCTGATATTCGATACACCTGCGGGCCACCGGCACGGTCCGATGTGAAATAGATATATCGGCCGTCTGGCGACCAGGTGCCTTCCGTATCAATCGCGCGATGCGTCGTCAGACGCTTGGTCTGGCGCGATGTAATGTCCAGGATATGGATATCCGGATTACCGTCTACGCCACCCAGTGTGATGACCAGCTTCCGCCCGTCTGGCGAAAATGACGGTGCGCCGTTGATACCGGGCTTGTTGGAGACCTGGAATCGATTACCGGAGCGCAGCGTTTGTATGAAAATGGACGATTTCGAACCTTCAAAAGACACGTAAGCCAGTTGCCGACTATCAGGAGACCAGGCCGGTGACATGATCGGGTCCTTGCTCTCCATGATCTTGTGGTCGTTTTCGCCGTCCTGATCCGAGACGATCAGTGAGTACAAGCGCCCATCACTTTGTTGCTCGGCCGTCACATAGGCGACCTTGGTGCCGAACACGCCTTTGATGCCGGTCAGTTTTTCGTAAATCATGTCGGCAGCACGATGAGCCGAGCTGCGCATCGTTCCTCGAGTGGCCGGCATGCGAAAGCCGATTAGCTGGCGGCGCCTGAAAGTATCAAAGAGCTGGAATTGCAGCGTATAGGCGTCGTCACCTGTTTGGATGATTTTGCCAACCACGACCGCCTCCACACCAAGAACAGTCCAGTCGTCAAAATCAACGTCCGCACCGTCTGTTGGTTTTTGCAGCATGTCATTTTCGTCAGTCGGCGCGAAACGGCCGCTGCGTCGAAGATCGGCTTTTATTACCGACGCTACATCGAGCTGCTTCGCCGGCGAACTGCCCTCCCAGCCGAATGGCACAATGGCCACTGGCGTGGGTTGTGCGATGCCCTGCACGTCGATATGCAGTTTCTGAGCCGCGGCATTACTGGCAGCGAATACAATTACAACGATCGCGAATGAAATTTTCTTAAACACGTTCACCTCGGTAGGTTAGTTCTGCTGTTCCGGCCTCAAGCTTAGCTCTAAGAGAGGCCTGAACAAATCCGGATCTGATGGTTCTGGTAACGGCGACGAACGGTAGATCGCGGCTTCTATGGACCGCTTTACGGCATCGTCACCGTCACACCTAATGATATTCACTCCGACAATCTCGCCGCCGACAAGTTGCCTTACATTGACAACACACACCGTATCGGGACTGGCACTGGCCGGTACTGACCAGTTTCTGCGGATTCTCTGAGCGATAGCGAACTGATAGGCGGCCATCGCCGGAGAGCTGTTGGCTGCCAGTCGCCGTTCTTCGTCCTCTATTTCCTGATTTCTTTGCTCCGTCTCCAATTCCCGTCGCAGACGTTCGTTCTCTTCACGCTGGCGCTGGGCATCTGCCTGTCGCTTCTGTTCTGCCTCTACGCGCTTGCGCTCTTTTTCCTCTTCCTCGCGTTTCTTGCGCTCTACTTCCTCGCGCTCTTTCTTGATGCGGTTCGCCTCTTCCTGCTTGCGAATCTTCTCGAGCCTTTCCTTTTCGATCAAAGCATCCTGGATGCGCTTCTCTTCTTCTGCCTGTTGGCGCAATTCTTCGCTGTTGTCAGGCTCCGGTTCCGGCTCTGGCTCAGGCTCAGGTTCAGGCGCCTCCACTACAGGTTCCGGCTCCGGTTCTTTCTTAACGACGGGTGGCGGCACTGCAGGGATTTCAGTTACCAACGTAGCCTGAATTACCATAGGCGTAATCGGTTGCGGCCGCGCCCAGTCGAAAGCAACCAGCATTGAGCCAAACAACAGCACATGCAGGATGACCGCCATACTGACTGGAATAATAGTATCGGAGCTTCGATCCACGCCTGCAATTACTCCGGTACCGGGTAGCTGTCCAAAGGATCTGTAACGAAACCGATATTCAATGCCCCGCCTTGCTGCAGCAGCACCATCGCTCCGACGACATTGCCATAAGGAACGGCTCGATCCGCTTTGACAAGGATCGGCGTATCCGGCTTGTTACGAAGAACGGCGCCGACTCTCGCGACGACCTCCTTGCCGCTGGTCGGCTGGTCCTCATCATCTCCAACATTGATATAGAGATTACCCTCAGCATCAACGCTCAGGACCAGCGGCTGATGATTGGGGACGCTTTCAATCGGCTCCGAACTCGCCTTGGGCAAACTCACCTCGATGCCCTGAGTGAGCAATGGCGCGGTCACCATAAAAATGACCAGCAACACCAGCATCACGTCGATATAGGGGACGACATTAATCTCCCCCATCAACTTGCGCTTTTGCAGCGGGGTTGCCATATCACACCTCCTGTTTGGCGCGCGCGTGACGCTGCAGGATGCTCGAGAATTCCTCCGTGAATCCGTCGTAGCGATATTCGAGCCGCACCACCTTGTCGGCGTAGCGGTTGTAGGCAACGACAGCGGGTATCGCCGCAAACAGGCCCATGGCGGTAGCAATCAGGGCCTCCGCAATAGGAGGAGCAACAACAGCCAGCGTCGCCGACTGCACGTTTGCCAGGCCCATGAACGCGCCCATGATGCCCCAGACGGTGCCAAACAGGCCGACATAGGGACTCGTTGATCCAATCGTGGCCAAGGTCGCCAGACCTTGTTCCAGACGGTCGACTTCACGCATTTGCGCGACCCGCATCGCACGACGGCATTCTTCTACAATCTTGTCGGCGCTATTGCCGCCAGCCTGAAGGGCACGATTGAACTCGCGAAAACCCGCCTCAAATATGCCTGCCATACCGACGCTGCCGCCTTTGGCGCGAGTCGCACTGCGATACAGCGTATTCAGATCACCACCCGACCAGAATGCAGCCTCGAACTCATCAGACGCATCCGTGGTCCGTCGAATCAGGCGACGCTTGGTGAAAATGATGCTCCAGGACATCAATGATGCGCCGATCAACAGGAGCATTACGAACTGCACGGGCATGCTGGCTTCCCAGAGCAGGCTGATAACTGACATGTCTGCGGTCATGATGGGCTTTCCTCAAAAAAATCTTTTGGTACACGTTTTGGTTTCATGGATACAGCATCAAGGTAGGCAGCGGTTACGCCTCCCTGGATCAACAGATCACCCTTAGTACTGTCCCGATATATGTTCTGTTCGATCTCAAACGTCGCCCGGCCGAGGCGACTCAACCTGGCCGTGACGATCAACCTGTCCCCGAGTCGCGCTGGAATCAGGAATTTTGCGTGCGCCTCGGTGACGACGAGAATGCGGTTGTCTTCGTTCATCATTGTGACGTGATCAACGCCCATGGCCTCCAGCCATTCGGTTCGCGCCCGCTCCATAAATCGAAAATAGTTTGCGTAATAGACAACACCTTGTGCATCGGTATCTTCGTAGTAAACGCGAACGGCAAGCTCAAAGGGTTCAGTCGTCATGATTATTCACTGTCAAAGGGCAAACCCTGCGTTGCCGACGAAGTCGGCGGCCGCAATCCAAAATGCAAATAGGCGTTTTTGGTGGCTACACGGCCTCGCGCAGTGCGCATCATGAATCCCTGCTGGATCAGATAGGGCTCCAATACATCTTCTATCGTGCCGCGCTCTTCGCCAATCGCTGCGGCGATGCTTTCGATCCCAACCGGCCCGCCATCAAATTTCTCAATGATGGTTCTTAGCAAGCGCCTGTCCAGCGCATCGAAACCATGCGGGTCGACTTGCAGAACGTCCATTGCTTCCTGGGACACCGTTCCGGTCACGACGCCGTCGCCCTTCACTTCAGCAAAATCACGCACCCGCCGCAGAAGGCGGTTCGCAATGCGAGGCGTACCGCGAGAACGTGTAGCGATTGCTTTAGCGCCGGCGTCTTCTATTGGCAGATTCAGTATCCCGGCGGAACGATGCACGATGCCTTCCAGATCTTGCGACGAATAGAATTCGAGGCGTTGCACAATCCCGAAGCGATCTCTAAGTGGAGACGTGAGCAAACCGGCACGTGTCGTCGCGCCAACCAGCGTAAAGGGCGGCAGGTCCAGCTTGATCGAACGAGCGGCAGGCCCCTCCCCAATCATGATGTCGAGCTGGAAATCCTCCAGCGCCGGATACAGCACTTCCTCGACGACGGGACTAAGACGATGTATCTCATCGACAAACAGCACATCGTTCGGTTCCAGATTCGTCAGGATGGCGGCCAGATCTCCGGGTCGCTCAAGCACCGGCCCGGATGTTTGCCGCAGCCCAACGCCCATCTCATTTGCAACAATATGTGCCAGCGTGGTTTTGCCCAGCCCGGGCGGACCGAATATCAACACGTGGTCGAGAGCCTCTGCACGCCGACGGGCCGCCTCGATGAAGACACTCATTTGTTCATTGACGCTGGGCTGACCGTGATAGTCCTTGAGCGTCTTCGGACGAATCGCCCGGTCAAATGCCTTGTCGTCACTCACCGCTTCAGCACCGGTCAGCCGGTCATGTTCGACAGTGCTCATCTATCCAGCCGCCTGCCGCAGCGCGAGACGAATAATGTCCTCGGCTGACTTGTTTTCAATGTCCAGTTTGGCAATCAGGTTATTCACTTCCTTCGGCTTGTAGCCCAAAGAGACCAGTGCGTCGACCGCCTCGTTGCGGGCGTTCGCCTCGACGCTCATTGGAGCCGCCTTGCCACCACCCGGAGCAGCGCTATCGATTCGATCGCGCATTTCGATGATCAGGCGCTCGGCAGTCTTCTTGCCAACGCCCGGAATCTTCGACATCGACGTCGTGTCCTCCAGTTCGACACAACGGCGAAAATCATTGGTCGTCATCGCTGACAAAATACCCAGCGCAAGCTTCGCACCGACCCGGTTGACCTTCAGGAGCGTGCGAAACATCAAGCGTTCGTCTTCAGTTGAGAACCCGTACAAAATCTGTGCGTCTTCACGAACCAGCAAATGCGTGTAGAGAAACAGGTCCGATCCAATCTGCGGTAACTCCAGAAACGTCGACATCGGAGTTTCGACCTCATAACCGACGCCACTGCATTCGACAACGACTTGCGGCGCCTGTTTAGACGCCAGTCGACCGCGCAGAGACCCGATCATTGGGCACCCGCAATGGCATTACCGGTACCGAGTTGCAGTTGGATCTTTCGCTGATGACCGTGACAGAGGGCGGCAGCCAATGCGTCGGCGGCATCCGGGGCAGGCATTCCATCGAGTGCCAGAATTGAAACCACCATGTGCTGAACCTGTTCTTTCGTCGCCGCACCTGTTCCCACCACAGCCTGCTTAATCGCTCGCGGCGCGTATTCGTGGACTTCAACGCCATGCGCGAAAGTCGCGCAGATAGCGGCAGACCGTGCATGACCGAGTTTCAGCGCGCTGCCGGCGTTCTTGTGCATGAACACACTTTCTATGGAGACAATATCGGGACGGAATTCGTCGACGATGCCGCCAACGGATTCGAAAATCTGCCGCAGCCGATCAGCAAAAGCGCCATCGATGCTTTTCACGGTGCCGCTGGCGACATAAATCGCCTTGCCTCCGTCAAAATCGACGACGCCAAAGCCTGTCAGCCGGGATCCCGGATCAATGCCGAGTATGCGTCGTTTTGTGGTCAATTAAGTCTCAGATCTCAGCCAGTATGTCTTCGCTGATATCAGCGTTGCTGTAAACCTCCTGGACGTCGTCCAGATCCTCAAGCATATCGAGCATTTTGATCATTGAGCTCGCTTCCTTGACGCCCAGTTCGGCGCTGGTAGACGCTCGCATCGTTACCTGGGCGCTATCAGCCTCGAACCCTGCCGAGAGCATACCGTCACGCACTTGCTCGAAGTCAGTTGGTGATGTCAGCACTTCGACCGAACCGTCCTCTTCCGCGATAACGTCTTCGGCACCTGCGTCGATCGCCGCTTCCATCACCGCCTCTTCATCGCTGTCCGGCGAAAACATCAATTGGCCAACCTGATTGAACAGGTAATTTACAGACCCGTCAGCACCCAGATTGCCGCCAAATTTTGCGAACGCGTGTCGAACTTCGGCAACCGTTCGATTTCGGTTGTCCGTCAGGCAATCCACCATAACGGCTGTGCCACCCGGACCATAGCCCTCGTAGCGAATCTCCTGGTAGTCGGCACCATCCGTCTCGCCGGCGCCACGCTTAACCGCACGCTCGATATTATCTTTCGGCATACTTTGCGCTTTGGCTTTATCAACCGCCAAACGCAGTCTGGGATTCGCATCAAAATCGCCGCCTCCCATTTTCGCCGCCACGGTGATCTCACGAATTAACTTCGTAAAGAGTTTGCCGCGTTTTTTATCCTGCGCGCCCTTGCGGTGCTGGATATTCGCCCATTTACTGTGTCCTGCCATGATGCCCTGCTTTTACTTTGCCCAAATGAAACCTCAACCAGACAGGCTGGCCGAAACTGCGCGTATGATAACGGGTATTGAGCGAACAGGCACACACGAGTAACAGTGAAGATGTCAGCAACTGAAGCTGGAAATAACAGCAGCAATAAAGACACGGCCGATATTATCGACCAAGTCCGTGATTATCTGGCCACGCTGCCGAAGAAAGACGGTCTTGACCGGGCAGTCAACGAAGGGGAACAAATCGCGACGATCGTTGAGTCGTTGGGTTTGCCCACCAAGATCGTTGCCGCGGTGCATGTCTACCCCTTGTTTCGAGATGGTTTCATAAAGGTAAAAGACTTTAATAACAATATCTTAAAAGATATTTCTCGATTTATTATAGGTCTGCAACAGCTCAACCAGTTTTCTCTGCCGGATAACTGGCAGCCCGGCGAGGCTCTGGCCGTACAGCAGTCGGAGGCACTGCGCAAAATGCTGCTCGCGGTCGTGTCCGACGTACGCCTGGTACTGGTTCGCATAGCGGAACAACTGCTTCGTCTGCGAGAGGCTCGACGCGAACCTCGCCCGGTGCAACTGGCACTCGCGCTTGAGACGCGCGAAATCTATGCCCCTTTAGCCAACAGACTGGGTGTATGGCAACTCAAGTGGGAGCTTGAGGACCTTGCGTTTCGTTACGTTGATCCGGATAAGTATTCTGAAATCGCAAAGGCACTGAATGAAAAACGCGATGAGCGTGAACGTTTCATTGAAATGGTCAAAGACCAGCTGGACACCGAGCTTCAGTCCAACAGCATCAATGCCGATATTTCCGGTCGGCCGAAGCATATCTACAGCATCTGGCGAAAGATGCAGCGTAAGGACCGCGGGCTGGAATCGCTGTATGACATACGCGCCGTTCGCATCCTCGTTGAAGACGTCAATGAGTGCTATGCAGCACTCGGTATCGTGCATAACCTCTGGTCCTACATACCGGGAGAGTTCGACGACTACATCGCCAACCCCAAAGAAAACAACTATCGATCCCTGCACACCGCGGTCGTTGGCCCGGAAGGAAAAACCGTCGAGGTTCAGATTCGTTCTCGTGACATGCACAAGCATGCGGAATTGGGCGTCGCTGCGCACTGGCGATACAAAGAAGGCGGCGGTTCCCCTGCGGCGTTTGATCAGAAAATCCGTTTTTTGCGGCACCTTCTGGAACCAACCGGCGACGGGGCGGATCTGCTGGATCAGATTCGCGACGATTTTTTCGAAGACCGAATCTATGCCGTAAGTCCGAAGGGTGATGTCGTTGAGCTGCCGGCCAACGCGACGCCGTTGGACTTTGCCTACCATGTCCACACACAAGTCGGTCACCGCTGCCGTGGTGCCAAAATCAATGGGCGAATCGTCCCACTGACGCATCACGTCGAAAACGGCGACAAGATCGAAATCATTACGGGTAGCCAGGCGCATCCCAGCAGGGATTGGCTTAGCCCGAAGCTGGGATACCTTGCCGGCGCGCGCGCTCGGGCGAAGGTCCGCAACTGGTTTCGACAACAGGATAGAGACCAGCACATTCGTCAGGGCCGCGACATTCTCGACAGGGAACTGGCACGCTTGTCTGAAAAAGACGTGCCGACCGACGCTATAGCGAAGAAACTGAAGCACAAGGACACCGAGTCGCTGCACGTTGCTCTTGGCGCGGGCGACCTTACCTCCGCGTCGATCGCGACGGCCCTGCAGAATCTGCGGCCTACCGAGTTACCGATAATCAAACCGCGTCGGCAGGCGAAACGAAAAGAAACCAATCCGGATTCAGTCGGAGTGGCCGGTATTGGCGACTTGCTGTGTAATTTTGCACGTTGTTGCCGCCCTGTCCCGCCCGAGCCGATCGTTGGCTACATCACTCAAGGTCGTGGCGTCAGTATTCATCGACAGGACTGTGGCAATTTTCTGGGCCTGAATAAGCGCAGCCCGGAACGAGTGCTGGAGACGAATTGGGGCGAGTCGGATAAGGGCTCCTACCCAGTTGATATTACGCTGCATGCCTTTGATCGCAGCGGTCTCATTCGAGACATCACGGCTATCCTGGCCGATGAAGATGCGAACGTACTGGACTTGAAGAGCCACACCGACAAGGAGTCGATGCAGGTAATTATGACTTTGAATCTGGAGATCAGAGACCTGCCAACACTGAGCACTGCAATCACGCGGCTCGAGCAACTGCCCAACGTCGTGTCGGTCAGGCGCAAAGCCTGACCGACTGACGCTTGTTATTGGACGGGCTTGCGTTTCGCGATATCGGTCGCCAAGGCCATCATTGATGTCAAATCTGCGAGGTTGGAAGGCACAACGAATGTATTGCCAGCCTTCGCCAGATTTCCGAACTGTGTGATGTATTGCTCGGCGATTCGAAGCTGCATTGCATCGGGACCACCCTGATCAATGACTGCTGCTGCGACCTCACGCAGTCCCTGAGCGGTGGCTGATGCAACGGCCAGAATGGCTGCTGCCTCGCCTTCTGCCTCGTTAATTTGCTGCGTTTTGACCGCCTCAGAGCTCTTGATTACTCGTTGCTTATCGCCCTCTGCTTCGTTGATCTTTGCGTCACGTTCACCTTCTGACGTCAGGATAACGGCCCGCTTTTCTCGTTCGGCGCGCATCTGTTTTTCCATCGCACTAAGAACGTCTTGAGGTGGATTGATGTTCTTGATCTCGTAGCGCAATACTTTGACGCCCCAGGGATCGCTCGCCTTGTCGAGTTCCGCGACAACGTTCTGGTTAATCGTGCCACGTTCTTCGAAAGTGCGATCAAGATCGATCTTACCGATCTCACTACGCAGAGTGGTCTGCGCCAGCTGAGAGATTGCGAACATGTAGTTACCAATACCGTATGACGCTCTGCTCGGATCGAGAACCTGCATGTACAAAACCCCGTCGACACCCACCTGAACGTTGTCTTTCGTAATACAGACTTGCTCGGCAATGTCGGTAGCCTGCTCTTTGAGCGAATGCTTGTAGGCAATACGCTCCAAAAAAGGAATAAGAATGTGAAATCCTGCATTGAGCGTCTTGCAGTACTTACCGAGCCGTTCAATGACGTAACCATTCTGCTGTGGCACCACCACTGCTGTTTTGAGCAGGATAATGATCGCGACAAATGCGAAACCCAACGCAACGATTAGTGAATCCATGATTTACTCCTTTCTGAGCTTATTCAGCTTCAATATGTAGTGTCAGTCCATCGACTTTGACGACTTTGGCGCGTGTACCGGCAGAGATCGCAGTAGCCCCGATATTCCGAACGGTCCATTTAGTACCCCGGTAATCAGTGCGTAATTCACCGCCGGGAGCAAGCTCTTCTTTAATGTTGACTGTGTCTCCGGAAATCGTCTCCCGAAATCCGGTAGCACCACCGCGAATCTTCGCATACAGACTCTTTCGAAACGTAAAAAACGAAACCAGCGAAAGAACCGCGAACGACATCCACTGCGCCCATTCCGGCATTGCTATGCCAAACATGCCCGCAAGTCCCACCAGTGCGGCCGACAGCCCGAGAAATACAAGGTAGAACTGAGCGTCGATTGCGAAGAGCTCTGCGCCAAGTAAAACTGCCCCGAGTATCATCCAGTGCCACCACAACATAGTCCCGCTCCTTTGTTGAATTCCCGCCACTATATCGTGAATTCGTCGGTCGCGGCAGATTGAAAGCAAGTCGCCCCACCCCAATATGGGGTAACATTCCGGTGCCGCCAAAAAAACAGAACAAGGGGGATCGGCATGCAGGAAATCGTCTCGACGATCAATAGCTACGTCTGGAGCAGCGCACTTATATATCTGTGCCTCGGTGCCGGACTGTTTTTCTCTGTTCTCACCCGATTTGCACAGGTTCGGCATTTTCGTGAAATGCTGCGGCTGCTTTTCTCAGGCAAAGAGTCGGATCGCGGTATCTCCTCGTTTCAGGCTCTCGCAGTTTCCCTGTCTGGCCGGGTCGGTGTCGGCAATATCGCAGGTGTTGCAGCGGCCATTGGCTTTGGCGGCCCTGGCGCGATTTTCTGGATGTGGGTCGTTGCCTTTCTCGGTGCGTCTACTGCATACGTCGAATCTGCGCTGGGACAGATCTACAAAGAAGTAGACGAAGGTCAACTTCGCGGTGGGCCGGCCTACTACATTGAAAAGGCCATGGGCCAAAAATGGTATGCATGGATTTTCGCGATTTCGACGATTATTGCAGTCGGCTTGTTATTGCCGGGCGTTCAGTCCAACAGTATCGGGAATGCAGCTGAACTCGCGTTCGGCAGTAGCTCAACAGTCGATTTCCTTGGCGATGCCGTCTCTACGACAAAAATGATCACCGCTGTGACCGTCGTTGCCATTCTGGCGTTCATCGTCTTCGGCGGCGTCAAGCGGATCGCCCACTTTACCCAGATTGTAGTGCCCTTAATGGCGCTCGGGTATATCCTGATGGCGCTGATAATCATCATAATGCACATCGGTGAACTGCCCGGTATTTTATCGATGATTCTGCAAGATGCGTTCACGCCAATGGCTGGCTTGGGCGCAGCTATCGGCTGGGGCGTCAAACGCGGCGTTTATTCGAACGAAGCGGGTCAGGGAACCGGGCCACACGCTGCTGCCGCTGCGGAAGTCGAGCATCCGGCGCAGCAAGGCCTGGTACAGGCATTTTCGGTGTACGTGGATACCCTTTTTGTCTGCTCGGCAACAGCATTCATGATCCTCATTACCAACCAGTACTACGTAACGGGCGTCGATGCGCCGGTTAGCGGTGGCATGCTCGGCAGTGACGTAATCATTAGTAGTCCGGCATTCACCCAGCTGGCGCTTGAGAGCGTTATGGGGGGCTTCGGCAAGGTGTTTGTTGCGGTCGCGCTGTTCTTCTTCGCGTTCACCACAATACTTGCGTACTACTATATCGCCGAGACCAACGTGGCCTGGGTTAGAAGAACGTTCAAATTCCCGGGCGAACTGACGATCCTGAAAATCGCAATCACCGCATCCGTTTTCTACGGAACGATCCGGTCAGCTGACACCGCTTGGGCTATGGGGGATATCGGTGTTGGATTGATGGCCTGGCTCAATATCATCGGTATCCTGATTCTGTTCTTCATGGGTAGCCCGGCATTGAAGGCACTGCGCGACTACGAACGACAAATGAAAGAAGGTGTCACAAAGTACACCTTCGATCCGGACGCTCTGGGTATCAAGAACGCTGATTTCTGGAAGAAATAACCGCGTAGGAGCGGCCCCAGGCCGCGAACCGCGGTTACTTATTCGGGAAGTTCAGCGCTTTATTGTCGACCGCCAGCGATGCCTCATGTACCGCCTCAGCCAGACTGGGGTGCGCATGAATGGTTCTCTGGATATCTTCGGTACTGGCTGAGAACTCCATTGCCAACACGGCCTCTGAAATCAATTCACCCGCCATTGGTCCAACGATATGCACGCCAAGGATCTCGTCATCGTCCTTCGATGAAATAATCTTGACCATGCCAGAAGTCTGCTCCATGGCCTTCGCGCGTCCACTTGCCGCAAACGGGAAAGAACCGGTCTTGTAAGCTCGCCCGGATTGCTGCACTTCGGCCTCTGTCTTTCCGACCCAGGCGATTTCCGGGGCGGTATAGATCACCGAAGGAATAACATTGTAGTTAAGCTCTGCGATTTCACCGGCGATCAGATCAGCGGCCATGACGCCCTCTTCTGATCCCTTGTGCGCCAGCATCGGTCCACGAACGCAATCGCCAACAGCATAGACACCCTTGACCCGTGTGCGACATTCATCGTCGACCACAATAAACCCACGCTCATCAAGCTGAATTCCAGCCTCGTCGGCGAACAGACCATCGGTGTGAGGTTTGCGACCGACCGCTACAACCAGTTTGTCGACTTCGATCGATTGCGGACCATCCTTGTCTTCATAGGTCACTTCAATGCCATTCTTACCGGTCTTTGTCGCGGATACTTTCGCACCGAGTTTGATGTCGAGACCTTGCTGTTTGTAGTCCTTGGCCGCAACTTTTGCCACGTCGCGATCCGCCATGAACAAAAAGTCTTCCATCGCCTCCAGTACTGTCACCTCCGATCCCAACCGCGACCAGACGCTACCAAGCTCCAGACCGATCACGCCAGCCCCAACGACACCCAGTCGCCTCGGCACCTCGTCAAACTCCAGCGCACTCCAGGAATCTACAATCTTGTCGCCGTCAAATGGCGCTATTGACAGCTCGATCGGCGATGAGCCGGACGCCAGAATAACGTTCCCGGCATTGATGATCTCGACACTGCCCGCAACAGGGGTGAACTCGACCTGCTTTCCTGGCAGCAATTTTCCGTGACCGATCAAGCCGTCTACTTTATTGGCCTTGAGCAGACCGGCAATTCCGCCGGTCAATTGCCGAACGATAGTGGCACGGCGTTTCTGCATCACGGCGATATCCAGCTCGACCTCACCGGTCTTTATGCCGTGTTTCTTGAACTCATGCCGCGCTCGATGAAACAGCTCTGATGATTCCAGCATCGCTTTCGATGGAATACACCCGGCATTAAGACAGGTGCCACCGAATGCATGCTTGCCGTCTCTATTCTTCCATTCGTCGATACAGGCAACCGTCTTGCCGTGTTGCGCTGCGCGAATTGCCGCGATATATCCAGCCGGACCGGCACCAATGACAACTACGTCGTAACTTTTGCTCATTATCTATCTCTGCTTTCCTTGGTCGGGAACCGATTCACACCTGCAACAGCAGTCGTGCCGGGTCCTCAAGTTGTTCCTTGATGGAAACAAGGAATTGAACCGCCTCTTTTCCATCGATGATTCGGTGGTCGTAGGTGAGCGCCAGATACATCATCGGCCGGGCAACAATGTCGCCGTCGACGACCATCGGTCGCTGTTGAATTGAATGCATGCCGAGAATCGCACTCTGTGGCTGGTTAAGAATCGGAGTAGACATCATTGACCCGAAAATGCCGCCATTGGTTATCGTGAACGTCCCTCCGGTCAGATCTTCCATGCTGATCGTCCCCGCCTGGGCTTTGCCGGCCACCTCATTCAGTGCACCTTCAAAATCGGCGAAACTCATCTGATCAACGTCCCGGATCACAGGCACCATCAGACCACGCTCGCTCGACACCGCAATGCCGATATCAAAATAATTGTGGTAAATAATATCCGTCCCTTCGACCGACGCGTTGACGACGGGATACTGTTTCAGTGCTTCGACTGCCGCCTTGGCGAAGAACGACATGAAACCCAGTCGTACGCCGTGTTTCTTCTCGAAAGAGTCGCGATATCGCTTACGAAGTGCCATGACTTCGGTCAAATCAACCTCGTTGAAGGTGGTCAGCATCGCCGCGGTTTGCTGCGCATCCACCAGGCGTTCAGCGATCCGCGCACGCAAACGAGTCATCGCAACGCGCTGCTCCGTGCGCTCGAAACCAGCCACCACCGTTTCGCCTGCGCTCGGTGCCGGGTCACCGGGCGTCACATTTTCGCTGTCATCGGACTTCAGGAATGCCATCACATCTGATTTCGTAACCCTGCCGTCTTTGCCACTGCCGGAAACCATCGTCGCGTCCAGATCATGCTCGTCGAGCAATCGACGTACTGCAGGACTGGTCTTGACTGGTCCTTGCGATTCTTTCGTGGCAACGACCTCCACTTTTGCGGCCGCCGCATCTACTGTTTTGGTTGGTGCAGAGTCCGCAATAGCGCCTTCCTCGAGGATCGCCAAAACATCGCCAGCCTCCACGGTCGCGCCGTTTTCAACCACGATTTTCGCGATGGTTCCAGACGCCGGCGCTGGAACTTCCAGTACGACTTTGTCTGTTTCCAGATCGACGAGGTTCTCGTCACGCGCGACGGATTCACCAACCGATTTATGCCAGGCAACCAATGTCGCATCACTAACCGACTCGGGCAAAGGTGGCACCTTGATCTCTATACTCATGTGGACTTCCGTTTTGTTTTTTCAGGCTTAACGGCTTTGCTCGCTTCTGATTTTATATCGAGCGCTGCTTCCACCAATGCCTGCTGCTGTTGCAAATGAATTTTGAAAATTCCCGACGCAGGCGCTGCTGCACCCGGCCGACCTGCGTAATAAAGTTGTTGATGATCCTGCAAAGGTTCTTGCAGGCGGTGCTTAATTTGATACCACGCGCCTTGATTTAGCGGCTCTTCCTGACACCAGACAATTTCATCAACGTGACTGTATTGACTTATCAGCTCTTCGTATTCGTCGATGGGGAAGGGATAGAGCTGTTCGATTCGAATTAGGGCGATGTCATTGACGCCATGAACTTCACGAGCCTCAAGCAGATCGAAATACACCTTGCCGCTGCATAAGACGAGGCGTCGTGTCTTCTCATTGGCGATTGCCTCGATTTCCGGAATAAGCAGTTCAAACCGACCGCCGGAAAGATCGCTGATCGGCGATACCGACATTTTGTGACGCAGCAAGCTCTTTGGTGTCATCACAATGAGCGGCTTCCTGAAGGAACGAACTTGCTGACGACGCAGCAGGTGGAACATCTGCGCCGGCGTTGAAGGTACGCAAACCTGTATGTTGTGTTCCGCGCAAAGCTGTAAGAATCGTTCAAGGCGCGCCGACGAGTGCTCCGGCCCCTGCCCTTCATACCCGTGTGGCAAAAACATCGTCAAGCCACACAATCTCCCCCACTTTGCTTCACCGGAGCTAATGAACTGGTCAATAACAACCTGCGCACCGTTTGCAAAATCGCCAAATTGTCCTTCCCAAATGACCAGTGTATTTGGCTCTGTACTCGCATAGCCGTACTCGAAACCCAGCACCGCCTCTTCAGACAGAAAGGAATCAATAACGCGAAACGCATCGGGGCGATCGACAACATGCTCCAGAGGCGTGTATTCGCGATTGTTGAGTTGATTGTGGATGACCGCGTGTCGATGAAAGAATGTTCCTCTGCCGCTGTCCTGGCCGACAAGGCGAACATTGTGGCCGTCTTCCAGCAGCGACGCGTACGCCATCGTCTCCGCAAATCCCCAGTCCATTTCCACATCGCCCGAGGCCATTTTGACACGCTGATCCATGATGCGCTGTACGCGACCGTGGGGTTTAACGTCCGGCGGAACCGCGGTAATCGACAGGCAAAGATTTGCGACAGTCTTCGGGCTGATCGTGGTGTCGGCGGGGTCATCCCATTGCGCGTTCAGGAACGGAGTCCAGTCAACGGTGAATTCGTTTCCAATCATCCCCAGCGACGCTTTCTGCACGTGCTCACCGCGATCAAGCCTGTCCCGGTACTCGTCCTGCAGTTTGGCCACATCCGCAGATGTAACGACATCTGCCGCAATCAGCCGGTTGGCGTAAAGCTCGCGAGTGGTTTTATGCGACTTGATGCGTGCGTACATGATCGGTTGAGTTGCCGATGGCTCATCGGCCTCGTTGTGGCCATGTCGACGATAACAAACCAGATCAATGACAACGTCCTTCCTGAACCTCTGCCGATATTGCAGTGCCAGGCGGGTGACGAATATTACCGCTTCGGGGTCATCGCCATTGACATGAAAAATTGGCGCCTCGATCATTTTTGCGACGTCACTGCAATAATCGGTAGATCGCGCGTCCGCTGGCCGGCTGATCGTAAAGCCAACCTGGTTATTTACAACAATATGCACGGTGCCGCCGGTTCGAAATCCGTTTATCTGCGACATCTGGAATGTCTCAGTAACGACCCCTTGACCGGAGAAGGCAGCATCACCGTGAATCAAAACCGGCAGAACTTCATGTCGCTCGGTGTCGCCGCGACGTTGTTGACGGGCGCGGACGGATCCTTCAACCACCGGATCAACAATTTCCAGGTGCGAGGGATTAAACGCAAGAGCCAGATGGACGTTTCCGCCGGGCGTCTTCATATCCGCAGAAAAGCCCTTGTGGTATTTCACATCGCCCGATCCCTTGAGCTCTTCGGGATCGTAATTACCTTCGAATTCCTCGAACAACTCTTCCGGATTCTTGCCGAGAATGTTCACGAGGACATTGATCCGGCCGCGATGCGCCATGCCAATGACGATTTCCTTAACGCCCGATGACCCGCCCTGCTGAATGATGTCATCAAGCAGCGGAATCAGACTTTCGCCACCTTCGAGAGAAAATCGCTTCTGACCGACATAACGAGTGTGCAGGTATCGTTCAATACCTTCTGCACTGGTCAGTTTGTCGAGAATGGTCAGACGCTCCTCATCGTCGAGAATATTGGCGGCAGCCCCACTCTCAAACCGCTTGCGCAGCCACAAACGCTCGCGTGCGCGCGAGATATGAGCAAATTCGGCGCCAATCTTGCCGCAATACATATTCCTGAGCAGCGTCAGTATGTCGCGCAGCTTCATAAGATCATCGGCTGTGCCGGCCAAACCGCCGGTGAAAAACTCCACGTCCATATCGGACTCATCAAGGCCGAGATAGTCGAGCTTGAGCACCCCTGGTACCCGGCGCTCCATCAGGCCCAGCGGGTCAAGATCTGCAATCTGATGTCCGCGAAGACTGTACACCTGGATCAGCCGGGACACCGCGGCCTGTTTCTCGCCGGTCGACACCGCTCTGCCAGTTGCAGGCCTGCTTATCTGGCCAAGCTTGCGCCCCGCCCGAGACTCCTGAAGCAACTGATCTCGAATTTCAGAGTGTGCAATTTCAGAACTCGAATCACCCATGGTGTCGAAATAATCGCGCCAACCCGCCGGGACTGACTCGGGCTGCTGCAAATACTGCTCATACAGCGATTCGACGGCGCTCGCGTTGCCACCGAACAGTGGCGTCGATGCCAGTTGCTCTTTTAGAGAATTACTCATCTTTTCAGGAACTTATGTGGCCCAAGCATCTTGAAGTCCGGTGACTTCAGCCAAGGCTCAGAAAAGGGTCGCTAGTTTATCCCAAGCGCACATCAGAGGGAATGCATTGCGGGCAGTTTCGACTCACATCATCCTGAGAAGATTCACCAGTTCGTAACACACGAGGCAAGCGTAGAAGCTAAAGAAGAACGTGAGGAACGCCCCGGTTCGGAAACGGTTCAGAAACTGCGCTTTGGAAAGAAAAACCAGTACCAGAATCCCCAACGCCGTCATAGAGAGTTTCGTGCTCGTGAAAAGCAGCGTGCTGTGGGCCATAACGGCATTCATGACGGGGTTGACCTCGATCATGCCGAGATCGATCAGCTGCAATGTCAGGAAAGCGTCAGCGCAGGAAAGCAACATCGTTCCCACCGACAGGAAAAACAACCAGGGGTGATGCCAGTCCAAAAACACGACATCGTCGTCAGCTGCGCGCCGATGCGCGTGTCGCCGGGAACGCGTGAAACCGAAAAAAACAGTTCGCCAGCCGAAGTCGCGGCGATCGGTTTGTGCACGTTTGACGCTGATTGCGCTGCTGACTTTCATAAGGCCCTGCTTCCTTTCAGTCTTGTTCAGTATCGACTGGCGATGTCGTTTCGAGCAGATAGGCAATCAGGTCATCCCTGTCTTGCTGCCTCATTACACCTGCAAAAGTCATCCTGTTTCCCGGCAAAAAATGGCCCGGTTGTGCTAACCAGGCGTCCAGCGCTCGAGGCGTCCAGACGAAATTTGCGTTGCGCATGACGGGTGAATAATTGAACCCGCTTTGACCCCCGACGTTGCGGCCAAAGAACCCGAACAGCGCAGGACCGATCATGTTGGGCCCACCCTCTTCGAGGCTGTGACAGGCTTTGCAGATCTGCGCCTGACGGTTGCCATTCTTCGGATTTGCTCGCGCATATTTTTCCTGTGCGAGATAATCCGGAACCGTCAAAACCGTCTGCTCACCCAACGTTGCTGCCGACAACAACGGTTTGGATTCGTCATCGCTGTTGCTGTCTTCGGAGCCGGAGCCACAGGCCACCAGCAACATAATACCGATCGCGAGTGTTGACCCTCTAAGCAAATGTTTCAATTCCATACCTCAAATCCATTACCTGCCTCAAATATAAAGCAATTATCGCGCCAGCGCTTCATCGTCATGATTTAAGTGGCTTTTTTAAATTAAGGCGTATCTTACAATCGTTGTTTTGTATAATTTGCCGACACGCAGCGTACAAGTTGAATTTGATGAAAGGGTACACCGGGGTTCTGGCAGACGGACAGGCGATTCACTACGTCGACAAGAAGCGATGGCTCTGGATTCTATCGGTACTCTACCCACTGCAACCGTTCGTTGTTATCGGCTTGCATGCCTCCAGCGGAGTCGAGGCCTGGTTTGTGGCCCCGTTCGTCTTCAACTACGTTCTCGCCCCGATCATTGACTGGCTGCTGGGCGCAGACAGCAACAACCCGCCTGAAGAAGTTGTCATGCAGCTCGACCAGGATCACTACTACCGCCAGCTGACTTATGCCGTCATACCCCTGCACTTCGTCTCCTTGATCGGTTCCATCTGGTACGCGACGACTCAGCCGTTGAGCTGGTGGGCCTTCATACTGCTCGCAGCGTTTGCCGGACTTATCGCAGGGCTGGCAATTAATACCGCGCACGAACTCGGGCACAAGAATTCAAAGACAGAAAAACAGTTGGCCAAAATCGCGCTATCTATTCCTGCCTACGGCCATTTCACCATCGAGCACAATCGC
Source organism: Gammaproteobacteria bacterium (assembly GCA_009937445.1). Taxonomy (GTDB): domain Bacteria; phylum Pseudomonadota; class Gammaproteobacteria; order Steroidobacterales; family Woeseiaceae; genus UBA1847. The sequence goes on from JAACFM010000006.1 coordinate 80,074, forward strand.
GGGCACCACAAGTACGTCTCCACCGCCAACGACCCGGCCAGCTCTCGCATGGGTGAGAGCATCTACCAGTTCGCGATGCGCGAAATACCCGGAGCACTCCTGGGAGCCTGGGCGCTCGAGAAGGAGCGACTCAACCATCGCGGCAAGTCGGTTTGGAACGTCAATAATCAGATTCTGCAGTCTTACGCTCTTAGCGCTGTAATGAGCTTGACGTTTCTCCTTATTCTCGGTTGGAAAGTCCTGCCCTTTCTGCTCATTCACAATCTCTTTGGCTACTGGCAACTGACGAGCGCGAATTACGTCGAACACTATGGACTGCTGCGCAAGAAAGGCGAGGACGGAAAATTGGAGCGATGCGAGCCCCACCATTCGTGGAACAGCAACCACATCTTCTCGAACCTCGTCCTGTTTCACCTCGAACGGCATTCCGATCACCATGCTCACCCACTGCGGCGCTACCAATCACTTCGACATTTCGCGGATCTGCCACAGCTTCCCAACGGCTACTTTGGTATGTATGTGCTTGCTTACCTCCCTTGGCTCTGGTTCAGGATCATGGACAAACGCCTGATGGAACTGCCTCACGTTGATGGCGATCTCGACAACGTCAACATAGACCCTGCAGCGCATTCTTCGATTTTTCTGAAGTGGGGCCGCGACAAAATGTCTGAGCCGACCTACACCAATCTTCCCGGCCTCTGACGCGATTCACCATTTGTGTCGATTCCGGCGAGTTTAAGATTGGACCCCGGCGATCGTTGACACCTAGCATCAGTGCAATGGTCGCAAGAAAAACTCCACGAATAACGATTTCCAGAACGACTCTGGTCGCGGTTCTGATCGCAATGACAGCAGCCTTGGTCAGCCGCTCGGTTCTGCAGGTGCAGCTGCTCAAAGATGGTGTCCAAGCGTTCCTGGCCGCCGATATTTCCTACCTGCTTGTTCCTGTTGTCATGGCGTGCCTGCTATTTCCGCTGTGGCGAACACAACGCCCGTTTCTCGCCGCACAGTTCCGGCTCTCCGACCTGAGTGGGCGGATTGTTTTTAGAGCGCTCACGATAGGCCTGCTGATTCGAATTATCTGGTGGTGTCAGCTCGTTGCCGGCACCTCATTTGGGATATACCAGTCGAATGAATCATCAGCCGTCGTTGGTCCGGTTTTCTCTTTCCAGTGCGCAGCGCCTGCCGCGGTCGCATTGGGCGTGCTGGTGATGGGCCTGCTAACCCCTGCGATAGAAGAGACTGTTCACAGGGGCTATGTTCTCAGTGCACTGCGACGGCGCGGATTTCTGATCTCCGTTATCGTATCGGCATTAGTCTTCATGGTATTCCACCGGCTGGGTTCCTGGCCCTTCGCAATGTTCGCTGGCCTTGTTTTTGGCGTGCAATATTGGTCAACAGCATCACTGTGGTCATCACTGATTTCACATTCAACCGTGAACAGTCTGATCCTGATCGACTGGCGCTGCCTGTCAGGTCTGTGGAACCCTCGCACCGAAGACCTGCCAATGTTACCGGCCGGTCTGATCGCCATTAGCATATGTGTCATCTGCCTCGGCGTCTTGTTCACTATCCTGAGGGAAATGGCTACCGGGGCAGAAATGCCCCGGTAGCTGTCAACTAAAGCGCGCCCGCAACACGCTCAATGATGTAAGAGGTCGCCGCAACCAGTCCTTCGTACATATTGATAATGTCACCTCCGAGCGATCCCGTATCAGAGACTCCACCGTAAGTGTTGCCGCTCTCGCATTGTTCCACCGCCCCTGATACCAGGTGCATTTCGTTTATGGTCAGTTCTCGCATTTCAATCTCCTTTTGAGTTTAGTTTGGCGCTTCCTGCGCCAACTCAAAATTAGCGCCTCACTTGATGATTCGCCGCCCCTGAAACTGCGCTGTTCACGCAGATTTGACATAAGCCCTAAAGAGACTCCCGCTTGTGATGTAGCGCACAGTCGTAAATGTGACGCGTGTATACCCTGATGTTTGTAAATGACCATCGGTGCCGTACAGGAAACATCATGAAAAAATCGATCGCGAAAACCGTACTTATCGGCCTTGCACTGGCCTCCTCAGGCGCTGCAAATGCTGACTTTGGCGTTGGTGTAAAAGCCGGAACACTGGGTCTCGGTATTGAAGGCCGCTGGAGCGCATTACCGTGGCTGGATCTTCGCCTGGGCGCTAATCAGTACGACGTCGACGCTTCCGGTCAACAGGCCGGTATCCAGTATGACTCAACGCTGGCGTTGGACAATTACTACCTGACCGGCAATTTTCGTTTTCCTCTAAGCCCGTTTCGGGTGACCGCAGGCGCGTTCTCAAACGGTAATGAACTGCAGATGATTAGTCAGGATACCGGCGGCGTAGACCTTATCATCGACGGACAGCCGTTCTCCGTTGCCGACGTTGGCAGCCTGCAGAGCACGACCTCATTCAGCAACACAGCACCCTATCTCGGCGTTGGTTACGACTTCGAGGTTTTCGGCAAGGTCGGATTTAATCTGGACTTCGGTGTCCTCTGGCAAGGAGAGCCGACGGTGTCTTTGGACGCCACAGGTTTGGAAACAGCACCGGCGGATGTACAGGCATTGCTGATTCCCGCGCTGGAAGCTGAGCGTCTTGAACTCGAAGACGAGATCAGCGATTACAAGGCCTGGCCGGTCGTTTCGCTGTCGTTTGTTTATAATTTCTAGCCGCGGCGATCCAACCACGACGAGAGAGCGATCCCGGCTCGAAGGTATTTGAGGCGATGCCTGGCCAATGGGTATTTGCGCCCCATCCCCTGAACAATTTGCGGTAGCGCTGGCATACGACCTGAACCGATCCAGTCTGCGAGTTGTTTTCCGGTCCACGTAGCGGTATTCACACCGTTGCCGTGATAGCCGTAGCCGAAATAAACAGAGTCGTCTGCGTCAAGACAGCCGATCGATGGCACCAGCGACCCTGTCATGGCAATCAGCCCATGCCAGCGGTATTCGACCTCTACCCCTGCCCACCCAGGCCAGATCTTCTTCAGCATGGCCTCAAGACGAACATAGGTTTCCTGCTCGGCTTTCGGGTGCCCCGTCGAATTCCCGCGGCCGCCAAACATGAATCGGTTATCAGGCAGGAGGCGAAAATAGTTGAGGATTCGCCGTGAATTAATGGACGGGTGTTCGGTGATCCATGCATGTGCCGCCTTTTCATCTGCAGTCAGCGGGCGCGTCACTATGATTGCGCTGATGACCGGCAACGTTCTGGCATGAAATTCCGGGCGCAGGTTCTCGGGCATGAATCCGTTCGTTGAAAAAATGACTTTTCCTGCCTTCAGAGTACCGCCGGCTGTGCTGATGAGGTGCGAGCCATCATCCGATTTTTGCCATGCAAGGACCTCGCTGCGCTCGTGCAGGGCGGCCCCTCGACGAATCGCGGCATTGGCGAGACCAAGACAGTAGCGGAGCGGGTGCAAACCAAACGTGGGTCGTGTCAGCAATGCTCCGTATTGCTCAGTCGAGTCGAAAAATCGCTCACGACATTCGTCTGCCGTGAAGATCTCTGCTGAGATACCGAGCTTGGTCGTCAGAAGCTCGTGATCGTCCTTGAGGCCCCGAAAGGCTCTCTTGGTATGTGCTACATCCAGTTCCGCGCTGCCGAATGTTTGATACTCGACACCTTCGTTTGCACCGATTTCACGAACCAACTCGACCGCGTCGACTTGTGATTGGCAAAATTCACGCGCCTTCTCCAGGCCCACCATCTTGACGAGTTCTCGCCGCCCAACGCCGGTTCCACCCATTGTGCAAAAACCGCCATTTCGGCCAGACGCCCCCCAACCTATATGGCCCGCTTCCAGCAAACGAACATCGATGTTGTAGTCACGCGCCAAATGTAAAGCGGCCGATAAACCCGTGTAACCACCGCCAATGATCGCGACATCACAGCTTTCATGACCGGTCAGCGTCGTTGCGTTTACCGCGGTATCGCCAGCAGTCGCTTCCCAGTAGCTCGCCTGCGGCGTATCAAACCGGTACAGATTGTCGTCGTACAGTCGATCGCTCACGAGCGGTTCTTCTTCGCTATGGCTATGATAGCTTCCAGACTGCGATCGACATCTTCCGCTGTGGTCGACCAGTTGGACACGCTAATCCGCATCGCCGTCTTACCCTGCCAGACGGTAACGCCGCACCAACACGTCCCCTCTTCCTGTATCTCGTTGATGATCTTTCTGTTCATAGCATCGTCACCAAATGAAACGAGAACCTGATTTATAACGACTTCGTTGAGCACGTCAAATCCGGCCGCACGAAATCCGTCGGCGAATCGTCTCGCGTTGCTGCAGCATCCATCGATCATTTCAGCCAGGCCCTTGCGTCCCAGCGATTTCAACGCTGCCCAGACATCCACGCCACGAGCTCGCCGTGACAACTCCGGCGTGAAATCCGACGGGTTTCTATACTCCGTTTCGGTCATCAGGTACTCAGCCGTTATCGCCATTGCCGATTTCAACGCCGCGGTATCACGGACAAAGGCGATACCACTATCGTAAGGTACGTTTAGCCATTTGTGGGCATCGGTCGCCCAGGAATCAGCCGCTGCAAAACCAGAGCATAGATGCGCCCTGTCAGGTGACGTCGCTGCCCACAATCCAAACGCTCCGTCCACGTGCACCCAGGCACCCTCCGGTTGCGCAATTTCACAGATCTCACCGACCGGATCGAACGCACCTGTATTAACATTTCCTGCCTGCGTGCAAATAATTGTCGGACCACTAATCGCAGGAAAACGACTGGCATCTATTCTTCCCTCGCCATCAACCGGTGCGCGGACCACCCGGTTGCGACCGAAGCCGAGCAAACCCAGTGATTTGAAAACTGTCGGGTGAGTTTCTTCCGAGACAATTACGGTAACCGGGGGCGCGCCGATCAATCCGTCAGCTTCGACATTCCAGCCAATGTCCGAGTAGATTCGATTGCGAGCGGCGGCAAGGCAGGTGAAATTTGCCACGGTTGCGCCGGTTACGAACGATGCTGCTGCATCTTTCGGCAGTCCAAACAGATCAATCATCCAATCCATCGCGACCCGTTCAAGCATCGACGTGGCTGGCGTGACCTCGTGCATACCAACGTTCTGATCCCAGGCTGTAGTCAACCAGTTGGTGGCGACTGTCACTGGCAACGATCCACCGATTACGAAGCCGAAAAAACGCGGGCCCGCCATCATTATGGTTGCCGGTGATCCAACCTCATCCAGCATCGCGAGTACCGATTCGTCGTCTGTCCCTTCAATCGGCATTGGCTCAATGAACTTTGCGGCGCCGATCACCGCTTCCGGTGTCGGAGCGACCGGTCGCTCCGTCGCTGATTCTCTGTACACGACGCCACGTTCGGCCGCATCGAGCAACAGGCTGCGAAGTTTCAGATCTTCAGGCATCGGCTCGACCTTTGCGGAGTAATAGTGAGTTGCCACGAACTGCAATAAGTGCGACACAAATAATGATCAGAAACGGCATCGGGATCAACATCAATGTGCCCCAGCCGTAATAATGCATCACCGTGCCCGCAAGCAACGACGCAGTCGCGGACGTGCCGAATACCAGGAACTCATTTACAGCCTGGGCCCGAAACCGCTCGGCCATGCTGTAGCTATACGTGAGCATCGTTGTGCCGCCGACGTACAAAAAATTCCACCCGACACCGAGTAGTACCAGCGCCCACCAGTAGTGCAATACGGTATGCCCCTGAAGACCGACAAGCGATGTCGCCAGAAGGCCGAGGGCACCGGCGAACATCAGTCGAGTTACGCCGATACGCTCGATCAAGAAACCTGCAACGAGTGACGGTACGTACATAGCCAGTACATGTGCCTGTATCACGTTTGCCGTTTGTTCAAGTGAATAGCCATCGTTCACGTGCATGCTAAGCGGCGTCGCTGTCATTACCAGCGTCATGAGTCCAAACCCGGCCGTCGCACCCAACACGGCGACAATGTATACCGGTTGGCAAACGATCTGACTGAGTGAGCGTTCCGTCTTCGTCGTTACAACCGCGTCATGTTCCCTGGCCGGCACCATCAGAAAAAATAACAGAGCCTGTACCGCAAACATGACCGCAAGAATAATCATAGACCCCGCGAACTGGATTCCGTCGATCCAGTACTGCCCTCGCGTTGCCAGCTCTTTGCCAACAAATGCCGCGCCAATTGAACCGGCCAAAACCAGGGAGATGGCCCTCGGGACATGCTTTGCTGCAACGCTTTCAGCGGCGAAGTAGCGATATTGCTGCGTGAAGGCCATGTTGATACCGAAGATCATCACAGCAAGGATGAAGAGCACGAAACTCTCTTGCTGTAACGCGAAGATCGCGGTCAACAGAGCGACAATGCAGGATAACGACGACAGGGCGAATCCTTTTCGTCGACCGATCTTACGCATCAGCATGGTCGCCGGAATGGTCGTCGCGGCGATCGCAACGACCATCATAGACAGCGGCAGCGTGGCGAATGCCTGATTGGTACTTAGATTTGAACCAATAATTCCGCCGAGCATTACCATCACGATCGATCCGGAAGTAGAAATCAGCTGGCAGACGACCAGAAGGCTTAAATTACGAACTTGCATTCACTGTGCCGATCGGGATCATGGGGCGCATTCTCACACATTGGAGACAACGTGGACACTCTCGACGTGAGCGACGAAATCCAGATTCCGATGCCCGAGATTCGCCTGACCGCAATCCGTTCGCAAGGTGCGGGTGGGCAGAACGTTAATAAAGTAGCCAGTGCAATTCACCTGCGCTTCGATATTCAGGCTAGCGACTCAATACCCGCACGAGTAAAACAGAAATTACTGAGTCAGTCGGATCATCGCATCACGGACGATGGCGTCATCGTCATCAAATCACAGACACACCGAACACAGGAGAAGAATCGGCAGGCTGCGCTCGAACGACTGGCGGAACTGATTCTATCCGCAACCCACGAACCGAAACGTCGAATAAAAACCAAACCCAGCAAGAAAGCCAAACAAAAACGGCTGGACCAGAAATCACGCCGGGGTGCACTGAAGAAATCGCGTAAGACGTCCGCTGACGATTAGTCGCGCGGGCAATTCACCTTGTCGCCGTCCCACAGGCAACCGCGACTCAGCCAATAATCCGTGATGCCGAGGCGGTCCAGCAGTGGCATGAAATCGGGGTGTTGCCTAAAGTCAGATAACTCAGGTATGAACAGCACGTCCATCTCGAAAGCCTCACCAGGTTGTTCGAGTAGTTCGGCAACCCGCATCGCACCATCCACGTCACCCAGCAAACCTCTCACCGTGAAATCCAGCAACGGTGTCACCGGTTGGATGATCGCCGCCTCGTCCAACGCTAAGATAGCCGCTGACGTCTTTGCAGCATCTGACTTATCCAACATAGCGCCAAAAACGGGTGCAACCCAGCTTGTTAACAATTCATCCATCTCAAGGGCGGAGTTCGTAATATTTTGCGCTTTTTCTACTTGGCCAGTCTGCAGCAGCATCCATGCATACCCTACTCGATGTGTAGATCCGGCCCATCCCAAATCGTTGGCTCTTTCGAAATACTCGAGCGCACGTTCAGTGTCCTGAAGCCACGCGTAGCACATAGCCACTCTACTGTTCAGTAATGGTGAACCTGGGTCGAGCTCCAGGCCGGCCAACGCGATCCGCAGCGCATCATCCAAACGCCCGACGCTGGCCAGCATGCGTGAATACCAGTTGAAGGCGTTGGAATCGACAACGTCCGCGTTGATCGCCCTCAAATGCGCCCTTTCCGACTCAAGCCAGCGTTTTTGCTTGTGGTAAACGAATCCCCAAATGTAGCCACCGGCATCTTCCAGATTCGGATCTGCGGTAATCCCTGCATTAAATACTTCCAGGGCGAGTGAATCCATTTCCAGTTGTGGCGCACGACGATAATCCGGCATTAACGAGTACACCGTCGCCAGTGTCAGATACGGCGGACCATAACTTTTGTCGAGTTGAATGGCTTTCTGAAATAACTCAATTGCCTTCTCAAGGTTTCCGGGATTGGCACGATGTTCGAGCGCGTACACGCCGCGCATGTAACTGTCGTAGGCTTTACTGTCCGACGGTCGGCTCTTGATTAATGTCTGGGTCGATTTTCCTATGAGTTCGTCGCGAACGACCAGCGCCAGAGATTCCTGCAATGGAAACAAATCGTCAACGGAGCCTTCGATACTTCCACCGTTCATGACCGTGCCACCTTTGGAAATTCGGTAATTGATTTTTAGATCATTACCGTCGCGTCGCAAAGCGCCAAAAAGCAA
>JAACFM010000130.1 GCA_009937445.1 Gammaproteobacteria bacterium
AGGGGAACCCACTCATCAGCGGATTTTACGAAGTCGCTCGAGTCGCGGTTGATCACTCCATCGCGATCGAGAACGATCAGTCGCCTGTCGGCTGCAGCGTCGACGACCATTAAGCGATGCAGAGGCGCGAAATGTCTGCTATGCGCAGAAACAGTGCCCGCAACTCGCCGAGCAACGCCAGGCGATTATTCCTGGTTGCTTCGTCGTCCACCATCACCATAACGTCATCAAAGAATCGGTCTACGGGGTCGCGGAGGTCCGCAAGCTCGTTAAGCGCATCGGCGTACGCCCGACCTTCAAGCATCGGCGCAATGGTTTCTTCTGCGGCGCCGAGCGCGTTGTGCAGCGCCCGCTCGGCATCTTCCAGCAAGAGCTTCGGGTTGATGGTCAGCCCCTCAGGGTTATCGGCCTTGCGCAGTATGTTCGCAATTCGCTTGTTGGCTGCGGCGAGGCTTGCGGCCTGCTCCAGCCTCGCAAAGGTCTGTACGGCGGCGAGACGCCGGTCGAAGTCAACCAGGGATGCGGGATGCCGCACCATAACGGCTTCAAAGGTTTCTGTGTCCAGGCCGTGGTCACGGTCTAAAAAGTAGCGGCGCAGGCGGTCCGAAATAAAGGCGTACACGTCGTCACCGATCTCATCGCCCGACAACTTTGAGTCAGGCTGTAGCGTAACCGCCTCTGCAATGAGGGCCCTCAGGTCAACGTCGAGTCCGGACTCAACAAGAACCCGAACAACGCCCAAAGCGGCGCGACGCAAACCAAACGGATCACGGTTACCGCTCGGCTTCCTGCCGATTGAAAACACGCCGGCCAGCGTGTCGATCTTGTCGGCAACAGCGAGAGCCTGTCCAACGCGGGACGCTGGCAGGTCGTCCCCCGCAAAGCGCGGTTGGTAGTGCTCGCCGATCGCTGCAGATACGTCCGGCGGTTCGCCGTCGGACTCCGCGTAATACCGCCCCATCGTGCCCTGCAGTTCGGGGAATTCGCCGACCATGCCGGTCAGCAGGTCACACTTTGCAAGTTCGCCCGCGCGCTTGGCGGCCGTTACGTCAGCGCCAATAGCCTCGGCCGTCCAGCCAGCCAGACTCGCGACGCGCCGGCTCTTTTCAAACAGGGAGCCGAGGCCGCGCTGATAAACAACGTCATGCAGCGTCTCTTGCCGGCTGGCCAAGGTCTTCTTGCGATCGTTGTCCCAGAAAAATGTTGCGTCAGCCAGGCGAGGCCGAATAACGCGTTCGTTACCGTCTCTTACCTGGTCGGGGTCTTTGCTTTCGATGTTCGCGATGGTGATGAATTTTGGCAACAAACGGCCATCTGCATCGGCAACCGGAAAATAACGCTGGTGACCCGTCAGGGTCGAGATGACCGCCTCGCGCGGTAGCGAGAGAAAGCCCTCATCGAATGAACCGAGAACCGGCACCGGCCACTCCACCAGTGCGGCAACCTCATCGTACAGCGACTCGCCGTCCACCACGTGTCCGCCCGCTTCTTTCGCCGCGGTCTCAGCGCCAACTTTGACCAGCTCGCGACGGCGCTCAAAATCGGCGATGACGAAACCGGTCTTTTCCAGCGTATCGAGATAAGCCGCGGCAGAGGCAATGCTGATTGGTCCACAAGAGTGAAAGCGATGACCGCGGGATATATTCCCGGCCTCTATTCCCATTACGCGCGATGCAATCGTCTCGCCACCGTGCAGCATGACGACCCAGTGCACCGGGCGTACAAACTCGGTCTCGTTCGCACCCCAGCGCATGCGCCGCGGTATTGGTAACGCGGCAAGCGCGCGCTCAATTATGCCCGGCATAATTTCTGCGGCGGACAGCCCGGGCTCGATCGCGCTGAAAGCAAGCCACTCGCCTTTGTCCGTCTTGTCGCGACCAAGCTTTTCGATCTCAACGCCACACTTTTTCGCGAAAGCCTTCGCTGCGGGAGTTGGGTTGCCGTCACCGTCAAACGCGATCTTGATTGGCGGACCCTTTTGTTCGACGCGACGATCCTCCTGTTGGTGCTGAAGGTCGGTGATACAGACGCAGAGCCGACGAGGGCTGGCATACGCGCTCACCTCGCCCCGCGAAAGCCCGGCCAAATCGACAGCGGCCAAGACGTTTTCGCGGAAAGACTCCATCAAGGAGCGCAGGGCTTTTGGCGGCAATTCTTCCGTGCCAATCTCAACCAGAAAATCGTCGGCGCCGCTCATTGTGGTTCTCCCTGGTTCGTGACGGATTTAACCATCGGAAACCCGAGAGCCTCGCGACTCGCATAATAGGCCTCACATATCGCCCGCGACATCGTTCTTACGCGCAAAATGAAGCGCTGTCTTTCCGTGACAGATATTGCCTGCCGCGCATCGAGAAGATTGAAGGTGTGTGAGGCCGTGAGCATTTGTTCGTACGCGGGCAGCGCGAGACCAGCAGCGATCAATCGTTCTGCTTCATGCTCCGCGTGATCGAAGGCGCCAAACAGCGCGTCGACATCGGCCTGCTCAAAGTTGTATTTTGATTGCTCCACTTCGTTTTGATGATAGACGTCACCGTAGGTGATACGACCGAGCGGACCGTCTGTCCAGACGAGGTCGAAGATGCTTTCGACGTTCTGCAAATACATTGCGAGTCGCTCAAGACCGTAGGTGATTTCGCCGGTTACGGGACGACACTCGAGCCCTCCAACCTGCTGGAAGTAGGTGAACTGAGTGACCTCCATACCGTTTAGCCAAACCTCCCAGCCCAGACCCCAGGCGCCAAGCGTCGGCGATTCCCAGTTGTCTTCAACAAAACGAATATCGTGCACCAATGGGTCGATGCCAATGGCCCGCAGCGAATCGAGGTACATTTCCTGAATATCGTCCGGCGAGGGCTTCAACACCACCTGGTATTGATAATAGTGCTGCAGGCGAAACGGGTTATCGCCGTAGCGGCCATCGGTTGGCCGCCGGCTGGGCTGAACGTACGCCGCACTCCAGGGTTCGGGTCCGACGGCGCGCAAAAACGTTGCGGGATGAAAGGTGCCGGCGCCCATCTCCATATCGTAGGGCTGCATGATCGCGCAGCCGCGCTCTGCCCAGTATTCCTGCAAGCGCAGGAGCAGGTCTTGGAAGCTCGGTGGGGTGTTCGTCTCGTTGTGGCTCATGCGGGTGTCACGGTACGCCAAAGGCGCGAAGTATAACGGCTTCAGCCGCAAAAACCGACCGTAGGAGCGGCCCATCGGCCGCGAATGGCGACAGTGACAAACGGCGCCCCTGACCCAAAAGGGTGCGGGGAGCGCCTCTTTGCACTATTATGGTGCGATCGTTTGGCGCGGCGCACTATTGTGGTGCAATCCGGTCGACCAAGATACCGAGAAAGCTTTAAAAAACAAACACTTAAGCGTTGCTCTTTTTTGGCACGCTTCCTGCAGTCATAGATGACAACGGGCCGCGCGTTGCGGTCCCATTTATTTGCTACACCAACCACCTGGAGGAAAGATCCATGACGCCCGCAGAGGTAATCGCCCTCATCATAGATGCAGAGGTCAAATTCGTCGATTTTCGTTTCACCGATACGATCGGCAAAGAACAACACGTCACTGTCCCCGCCCACACTATCGATGATGATGTGTTTGAGGACGGCAAGATGTTCGACGGCTCGTCGATCGCCGGATGGAAAGGTATTAACGAGTCCGACATGATCCTGATGCCGGACCCGGCATCCGCGGTGCTCGATATTTTCACCGACGAAACCACAATGAACATTCGCTGCGATGTTGTAGAGCCGGCAACGATGCAGGGCTATGACCGCTGCCCCCGGTCGCTTGCCGATCGCGCTGAAGCCTACCTGCAGTCCTCCGGCGTTGCGGACGCAGCTTACTTCGGTCCCGAAAACGAGTTTTTCATCTTCGACAGCGTTTCCTGGAATGACGACATCTCCGGTGCGTTCTACGCAATCGATTCGCAAGAGGCGTCCTGGACGTCCGGCAAACAAAGCGAGGAAGGCAATACGGGTCACCGGCCGGGCGTTAAGGGCGGCTACTTTCCTGTGCCACCGGTTGATTCACTCCATGACATTCGTTCTGCCATGTGTCTCGCTATCGAAGAGCTGGGCGTAATGACCGAGGTTCATCACCACGAAGTGGCAACCGCGGGTCAATGCGAAATAGGTACCAAGTTCAACAGCTTAACTCGCAAGGCCGACGAGGTTCAGATCATGAAATACGCGGTGCATAACGTTGCACATGCGTATGGAAAGACCGCGACCTTTATGCCAAAACCACTCGTTGGCGATAACGGCAACGGCATGCATGTGCATATGTCGCTGTTCAAAGATGGTGAGAACCTGTTCTCAGGCGACGGTTACGGCGGCCTCTCGGAAACCGCTCTTTACTACATCGGTGGGGTTATTAAACACGCCCGAGCGATCAATGCATTCGCAAACCCGGCGACGAACAGCTACAAGCGACTGGTCCCTGGCTTTGAGGCGCCGACCATCCTCGCTTACTCGGCTCGTAACCGTTCAGCGTCAATTCGAATTCCGTACATCGCCAATCCGAAGGGTCGACGCATTGAGGTCCGCTTCCCGGACTCAATGGCAAACCCATACCTCGCTTTCGCCGCGCTGATGATGGCCGGCCTTGATGGAATCCAGAACAAGATCCACCCGGGCGATGCGATGGACAAAGATCTTTACGACTTGCCGCCAGAAGAAGAGAAGGAACTGCAGCTGGTTGCGTTCTCGCTGGATGAAGCTCTCGGAGCACTCGATGAGGACCGCGAATTCCTGACAGCGGGCGGCGTATTCAGCGACGATCTGATCGACGCCTACATCGATCTCAAGATGGAAGATGTCACAAGATTGCGTATGACCACCCATCCGGCTGAGTTCGATATGTATTACAGCCTGTAAAAAACCCAAAACTGTGAACCGGGCGGCACTTTTGCCGCCCGGTCACTAGCCCGGATCCAGCCTACACTGTTATGCTAACTGCATGGAAACCCGTCCGATTTTTGTTTTGCTGGCCTTGCTGGCAGCCACTGCAGTATTTGCAGAGGCTTATATGTGGACCGATGAAGAGGGTGTCGTCCATTATTCTGACCGCCCGTTTCCGGGCGCCACGGTCATTGATCTTGGTGAGCGCAGCCACTCAAGACCTCAACCGACGACCGCGTCAACGACCACGGCAACGCCCACAGCAACGACCGAAAGCAGCGAACAGACCGCATCTGCTTACACCAGCCTCCAGATTACGAGCCCTGGACCGGAAGAAACACTGTGGAACATAGAGGCGACGTTAAACGTATCGTTGGTATTGACGCCGGCGCTGATGCCGGGTCATCAGGTTCGAGCCTATTTCGACGGAATACCGCAAATCGTAAGCGGGACGAGCTTTCAGCTCAACGAAGTGTATCGCGGTGTTCACAACCTGCAGGTGGAAGTGATCGACGCAAACGGCAAACTCATGATTCGCAGTCAGCCAAACCGGTTCTACGTACAACAGAACACAGTGCGCTAGACCCGAACACCCGAAAAAGCCGATCAGGCTCCGGCGACGACGGCACCACCCAAAAAAACGCCCAGACAATTCTTGACTCACTAAGCTCGGGCGTCATCTTGCTTGACGAGCACCTGCTTATCATCAGCCTCAATCCCGCAGCAGAAAACATCCTTGGTATCAGCCAGCGACGCGCTCGCGGTCAATCATTGTTACAGCTCGTGGATGATGAGCCAGAGATGCGCGACATCCTGACCCGCGTTTCCGAGACCGGCGATCACTATGCGAACGAAATGCGACTTGCGCCAACCGAGGTCCACAACGAGGAGCGAATCGTTGATTGTCGAGTGTCGCCGATCAATACCGACGACGCCTGTTTGCTGGTGGAGATCACCGACGTTACACGCCGTTCGCAAATAAGCCGTGAGAATGCGCTGTTGATTCAACACGGCGCAGGCCGACAGATGATTCGACAGCTTGCCCACGAAATCAAAAACCCGCTCGGTGGCATTCGTGGCGCCGCACAATTGCTCGAGCGCCAGCTCAACGATGCGGAGCTGCGGGAATACACGGATGTCGTGATCAGCGAAACGGATCGGCTTGCCGCGCTGGTGGACACGCTACTTGGGCCAGGTGGCCCATCCAATAAAGAACCCGTTAACGTGCACGAGCTTCTCGAATACGTCATGAGAATTATCGCGGCAGAAAGTCAGCGAGAAATTTCAGTTCACCGGGATTACGACCCCGGGTTACCGCCGATCGACCTTGATCGCGATCAGATGGTGCAGGCCTTTCTTAATCTGGTGCGCAACGCGATCGCTGCACTTGATGGACAGGGAACATTGACGCTGCGCAGTCGCGCCGTAACCAACTTCACCATTGGCAACACGCGCCATCGGGTGATTTTGTCTATAGAAATTGAAGATGATGGCCCTGGCATACCGACCGACATGCAGGACTCCGTCTTTTATCCTCTGGTGACAAGCAAACCGGAAGGAACCGGGCTTGGCCTGCCTGCCGCGCAGGAATTGCTTAGCCGACACAGTGGTTTGATCGAGT
>JAACFM010000043.1 GCA_009937445.1 Gammaproteobacteria bacterium
CTCCTGTGAGCCACTCAATAGAGACTCAGAGTCTGCCATGAGCGACATGACTGTATCCTGAACGTGCTTCCTGTGCGGCTCCAGTCCGCCCAGCGGTGTACCCGGCGGGAGGGTGTACGGCTCACCAATCGCAAGAACAATGCGGGCGAATGGTTTTGGGATCATGAAGTCATCCCAGCGATTGAGGTACCACGCACGATCTGCAGCGCAGCCGATCGGAATGATCGGAACTCCGGCGACTCTCGCCATCAGAATGGCGCCCATTTTGAACTCATATTTGGGTCCGCGCGGTCCATCCGCTGTTGTGACGATGGAAAACCCGTTTTTCATCATGCGCTGCATATCGCGAAGAGCCAGCGCACCGCTTTGGTTTGCCGAACCGCGAATCACTTCGGCGCCCCAGGCTCGCGCTATGCGGGCAGGAACCTCGCCGTCAACCGATCCTGATACAAGGAAACAGGCCTTGAATCCTCGCCGGACCCAGGATCGGATCAACGTGGAGCCGGCAATGTGATGCTGATGCCAGTAGCAGGGCGCACATACCGTTCCGTCCGCAATGAACGGGTCGATATTTTCAGTACCAACAACACGCTCAATCCGGTACGTGATTGTAAGGGTCCGAATGAGACCACGCAGGATGGGCAGGCCCAAAAAATAGTAGAGGCGCCGCGATCGGCTCATGCTGCGTCGGGAGGCAGTGCTGCGGCGAGATTCGACGGAATCGAAGTCCTTCTGCGGAGGATTATTCAATATCAGACCTGTCTGAGTTGTTGGGTAAGTGACGCATTTGACGACCGGGCGTGGAGTCGTGACGGAGTTTGCAGTATCGAATCTCTGCTGGTCAATGTAATATTGCGCCTGCTTTATCAACGCGATACCTGCCGTAATCAGCTTTCCATGACCTCCGCCCAGCGAAATTTCAGGCAACCACCTGGCCCCAGTGAACCGGTGGCGCTGGGTATAGATGCCGAGACTCTGGCGACACTGCAACAATTGCAGGGCCAGTACGGCGATATGGTGTGTGTCAACAAGCCGAACGGGCGTAAGGCGTATTTCATAAATGACGCGTCAGAAGTCCGCCGTATCCTGACTCGCCGGCACAGCAAGTACCACAAGGGACCCGGTTTCGAGCGCGTTAAAATGCTGCTTGGTAACGGCTTGATCGTCAGCGATGGGGACGTTTGGCGCCGCTCACGACGCATGATCCAGCCGGCGTTTAGTCGTCAAAATGTCCATCGGCTGATGAAAGTCATGGTGGGTTGCAGCGACCGACGTGCGGCGCATTGGGCTGAGCTCGCGCAAAACAACGAACAGTGCAATATCACAGCTGAAACGTCTGATTTCGCTCTCGAGCTGATTCTGATCAGTATTTTCAGCTCAGATTATGAAACGCGCATCATGAGTGAAGGCAACAATCCTTTCGCGTTTTTAAGTCGGGACTCCACGCGAGATCTCAGCGTGGTGATGAAAGTACGGCATCTGCGGACCCTGTTATTGGGGATCATCAAGGACCGCCGCGAGGGGAAAGGTTCTGCAGAGTTCGACTTCTTGTCGATGTATTTGCAGGCCACCGACAAAGACGGGCAGTTTTTTTCAGATGCGGAGCTGCTTGATGAGCTGATGACGCTCATTGTGGCTGGGTTCGAGACGTCGGCAAATACACTCAATTGGGTCTGGTATTTGATCGCCAGAAACCCGGATGTGGAAGAGAAGTTGATTGCGGAGGCCGGTGAGCACTTGCCCGGCATTGCGGCGCTCAGTGCGGAGTCATTGGCTGCCATGGAATACACACAGCAGGTACTCGAGGAAGCGCTCCGGCTGTATCCACCGGTTTGGTTGTTTACCCGTCGAGCGCACGAGTTGGATGAACTGGATGATTTCGATGTTGCGCCAGACACGGATATCTATTTGTCGCCGTTCATACTGCATCGCACGGAACATTACTGGAATGATCCGGACAGGTTCGATCCGAGTCGCTTCGAGCCGACCGATAAACCGAAGAATGACCGGCCGTTTTTTCCTTTTTCACTTGGTCCGCGTCGTTGTTTGGGCGAGTATTTCTCTTTTCTCGAAATGAAAGTGCATATTGGACTGTTGTTGCCGCGCTTTAAAATGCAGCTGGTTGACGACCAAGAACCCGAACTGGAGCTCGGCATCAATCTGCGAGCAACCAAAGATATTTATATGAAACCGACGGAACGATAGAGAACCGATGGAGCTATACAAGACATTGACGGACCTGCTGGCAGATGTGCGTGGCAGGGACCGTGAAATTCGATTTATTGACGGTGAGAATGACGAAAGCACGGTGAAGTTTGCCGATCTTTGGGACCGCGCCGCCACGTTACTCGGTTCGTTACAGGCTCGCGGCATGCGCCCGGGCGACGAGTTGATCATCTTCAGCAAATCCAACGAGAGCTTCGTTGTGGCTTTCTGGGCTGCCGTGCTCGGCGGGATGGTGCCGGTGCCCGTGGCTGTTGGAATCAGCGACGAACATCGCTTGAAACTTTTCAGGATATTGTCGCAGCTCGAGCGGGCGACCTTGTTCACGGAGTCGGATTTACTGGCGCGCCTGCTGGAGTTTTCAGCGAAGCGTCAGCTCGACGAGATCACCGCTGTCTTGAATTCCAAGACCCTGCTGATCAGCGACATAGATCCGGCGGCTCATGGCGAGGTTTTCGAGTCGTCACCGGATGACATCGCATTTATTCAATATTCTTCCGGATCGACAAGCGACCCGAAGGGTGTCGTCCTGACGCACAGAAATTTGTGCACCAACATTCGCGCAATTGTCGAAGCCTGCAACTGGGGTGAGAACGACCAAAGCCTGAGCTGGATGCCGCTCACCCATGATATGGGTCTGATTGGCTACCACCTCAGCGTTTTGGCAGCCGGAATGAATCACGCGGTGATGGATACCAGTGTATTTGTGCGGCGACCACTGCTGTGGATGAGCAAGGCGAACGAGCTGCGGGCAACGCAGTTGTGCTCACCCAATTTCGGCTACAAACACTTTCTCAAGCTCTTTCAGCGCAAGGGGCTGCCGGATCTCGATCTGTCCTGCGTAAAACTCATCCTGAACGGTGCAGAGCCGATCTCCTGGGAGCTCTGTGAGGAATTTCTCGGTGCCTTGGCTCCGCACGGGCTGCAGCGCACCGCAATGTTCCCGGTATACGGACTGGCTGAGGCGACGGTCGGCGTGTCGATTCCGACACCTGCAACCGAGTACTCGCGCGTAACAATGGATCGTCACAGTTTGCGTGTAGGCGAGCCTTTTCGTGAAGTAACACCGGACAATGAGCACGCCGTCAGTTTTGTGCGTGTTGGCAATGCTATTCGGGACGTGAGCATTCGCATAAGCGATGATAATGACAAGGCGCTTGGCGATGGCATTATTGGCAATATTCAGCTGCACGGCGGCAGTGTGACCGAGCGCATATACGGTGACGAGTCGGCAACGACAGAACTGTTTACCGATGACGGCTGGCTGCGGACGGGCGATTGCGGTGTGTTTGTCGACGGGCAGTTGGTCATCACCGGCCGTCAGAAGGACATCATTATCGTCAATGGACAGAATTACTATCCGCACGATATTGAAGAGATTATTGCCCGTCTGGATGGCCTGGACCTGAACAAGGTGGTGGTTGCGGGCGCGACACCAAAAGGCGGGCAGACCGAGGAGTTGATCGCATTCATCCTGTATCGACAGTCAGTGGATGAGTTCACGCCGATGATTGAGCAGGTGCGGGAGGTTGTCGGAGAGCAGACGGGACTGGAGATCGATAACGTCATCCCGGTTGCGAGGATACCCAAGACGACCAGTGGCAAGGTGCAGCGGGCGAAGCTGCTGCAAGCCTATTTCGACGGTGAATTCGATGAGGTACTTCGCGAACTGCATCCTGACGATGCGGTGATTGCTGCAAGCGACGGCGATCCGCTGATCTCCGAGCTGGAGGTCATTTGTCGTGAATTCGCCAAGGACCGAAAAATTGGCCCGGATGATAATCTGTTCGAAATAGGCGTTAGTTCGCTAACCTTAACTGAGATCGTTCTGGCCATTGATGAGAAGCACCCTGGAAAGCTCGATATTTCTGATCTGTTCGACTACCCGACGCTTCGGGAGATTGCGGGTTTCATAAAGGAAAAGTCATGACCCACGCACGTATCGCCGGTATTGGAAGCTTTCTCCCCGAAAAAGTCGTGACGAATACAGACCTTGAAAAAGTCATGGATACGTCCGACGAATGGATACAGGAGCGCACTGGCATCAAGCGCCGCCATGTCGTTGCAGATGATGAATTCACTTCGTCAATCGGCGTGCAGGCAGCCAGGCGAGCGATGGATGACGCTGGGGTCGGTCCGGAAGACATTGATTTGATTATCGTTGGAACCTGCACACCCGACAAAGTATTTCCCTCAACTGCCTGCATCATTCAGCACCAGTTAGGGGTCAAGGGTTCAGCGGCATTTGATGTCAATGCCGCCTGCAGCGGGTTTCTGTATGCACTCGATCTGGCCAACCGATACATCAAGACAGGCGGAGCGCAGACCGCGCTGGTCATCGGAGCCGAAACGCTGTCACGAATAACCAATTGGGAGGATCGGGGGACGGCGGTATTGTTTGGGGACGGTGCCGGCTGTGTCGTGCTTCAAGCCAGCGACGAACCCGGTATCCTGTCAACCCATATCCATGCTGACGGTCAATTCGAAGAACTATTGCAAGTGCGATCCGGTATTTCCGTCGGTTACGACAAGACCAGGGCCGGCGAGGCATTCATTGAAATGAATGGCAATGCGGTTTTCAAGCGCGCCGTCGCCACGTTCGACGCCATAGCTCGAGAAACGGTGGCCGATCTGGACGGTGATCTTGGCGATATCGACTGGTTCGTGCCACACCAGGCCAACATGCGCATTATCAAGGCAGCGGCAAAGAAACTCGGTATGCCGATGGAGCGGGTTATCGCCACAGTTGATGAACACGCCAATACCTCCGGCGCTTCGATACCACTTGCATTAGAACTGGCGGTTCGCGATGGGCGCATACAACGCGGTGATACGGTGTTATTTGCCGCGTTTGGAGCGGGCTTCACCTGGGGCTCTGCGATGATTAAATATTGACTAATTGGATCATTATTTATTCGAAACAAGATTAATAACCATGCGTAATCCACTGTTTTTTCTTCTTAAACAGATTTTTTAATTTACTGATAAACTATTAGTCACCGCAGATAGTGCGGTGTTAATAAGAATTAGACTTAATCAATTTACGATAAGCAAACCAAAGGGGATACACATGGGTGTTGGAAAGATCATTCAGATCATTGCTGTTTTAGCTGCGGTTGTTGCAGGACTGTGGAGCGGGTTTCCGCAAGCGGCGATGGTTATCGCAATTCTTGGTGCGGTCGCGGGCTGGTTTATCGCTGAGGAGGACCGGCAACGAATATTAGTCGCAGCGATTGCCTTGTCGATCGTCAGTGGTGGTCTCCAGGCTATTCCAGTTATCGGAGGATACATTTCGGATGTTATGGGAAGCTTGGCGAATCTGTACGCCGCGGGAGCCATTACGGTGATCCTTGTTACCTTGTATGAGAAGTTGAAGCCTTAAGAATTCATAAGCGCTTAACAGGGAAGGCCGCTTCGTCGTAAGCGGCCTTTTTTATGCGCATGGCACTTGACTTTACATAACACCCGCGAATTGCATTTTTGTCCCCAATAGCAAGCGCCAAATCCAAGCCGGGGCCCAGACAGAAACAGATTGCCAGGTTGACCGGGCGGTTAAGGCAGGTGCTGATCCATCACCGTTAGCAGGACGGGAATAATGGTCAGGATCTGTTGCATCAATCCATTATCCAGATATGCTGCTGAATCCTCTCGCTGACTGATCACAGAAAACTCACATGATATTGCGACAATTTCCACCGATGGGCGTGTACGAGACGCTGTTTAAATTCGCTGATGCAACCGGCAAATACATGGGTGACCCGGGTACCCATCCATGGGCTCAGGGCTATCCGCTGACAACGCAGATCCCCGGTGGCCCGGAGCTGCCAAAATCAATTGAATTTGAATCGGTCGATTTGAAATACCCAAAGGCGACGGGTGAACCACCCTTGCTGCGGGCGATCGCCGATTACTACAACCATTTCTACGACGCCGGCATCACGACTGACAACGTTGCAGTATTCGCTGGCGGACGGCCAGCCATTTTCGCAACGCTGGCGTTCTTGCTGGACGACACGACCGTCGCGCTTGAGGAAACCGAATACACACCGTATTACGACGTTTTGAATGTGCTCAATCGCAAGGTCCATCTGATTCGGAGCGGCGAGGGCAACCGCTTTAGACCGAAGGCAGCGGACTACGATATTGCACCGCTTAAGGACACGAGCCGAGTGATGCTGGTCAAGAGTAATCCATGCAACCCGACCGGTGTGGCTATGGGAGGCAATGATCTGAGTGCTTTGATCGAGCAGTTCTCAGGCGAGAACCGCGGTGCCTTGATCGATGAAGCGTATGAGTTTTTCTGCGATCCCGAGCCCGAAAGTGCTCTCAAGTACATCGACAACATCGATGAGACCAACATTTTCGTCATTGGCGCGGCAACCAAAGGGCTGCAGGTGCCCGGCATGCGAATTGGTTGGGCCATCGCGTCCAGGGATCATATTGAGATCTTCAGGAATTACTCCTCCTTTGGCATGGGTGGCGTATCCCGGGCATCGCAGATTTACGTAAGCAAACTGCTCGAGCGCCAGCGAGTGACGCAGGCGAGAACGGCTGTTTCGACGTTTTATACCGCGCAGCGTAAACGCTACGGAGAGGGTCTGGCTGACCTGGGGCTTGAACTGCAGACAGGCACCGGCGGTTTCTATCATTGGGGCAAATTGCCGCAAGGTCTTACCGGGGACGAATTCAACGAGCGTTTGTTCGCTCATGAAGCCGGAATCCTGCCGGGACGGCTGTGCGACATGGCAAGAACAGACGATGCCAAAAGTGCTCTCGCGCACTACGCGCGCTTTTCGTTCGGCCCACTCGGGGCGGAGTCTTATGACGACGACATGCGCATACTGCGCGAGGCGCTAAGCTGAACAATACCTTCCTGTATGTCATCACCATCCTGATCTGGGGTTCAACCTGGTTCGCAATCGAGTTTCAGTTGGGTGAGGTGGAGCCCGAGGTATCCATTGTCTATCGCTATTTATCGGCAGCGGGACTTTTGTTTTTATGGTGTTGGATCAAAAGGTTACCGTTAGTATTTAAGCTAGAGTCTCATCGTTGGTTTGCCCTGATGGGACTGCTCATGTTCTGCCTGAATTACATCCTGGCCTACCGAGCGCAGATCTACATCACGTCGGCGTTGTCGGCGATCGCGTTCTCCTCCATGTTGTGGATGAATATTTTAAACGCGCGTCTGTTTTTTGGCCTGAGGGCCGATGCGCGGATCTACCTTGGTGCTGTGCTCGGAATTATTGGAATCGGTGTCCTGTTTGGACCTGAGATCGATGACGTGTCGACATCAGACGGTGTGTTTTTTGGGTTGGTTCTGGCCGTCACAGGTGCGCTGATGGCGTCATTTGGCAATATGGCGTCTCAAGCCGCGCAGAAGAGCAAGTTGCCGGTCGTACAGTCCAACGCCTGGAGCATGTTGTACGGGGGCCTGCTGACTGCCTCAGTTGCTCTGGCGGGCGGGCATGCATTCACATTCGAGATGTCAGTGGGTTACGTCATTTCGTTGGCTTACTTGACGATTTTCGGCTCAATTATTGCGTTTGGCGCCTATCTGACACTGCTGGGCCGTATTGGCGCGCACCGGGCAGGTTACGCGACCGTCATGTTTCCGGTCGTCGCACTGGTGCTTTCCATACTGTTTGAAGGACTGTCGTTGGACGTATCCCTTGTCACCGGGTTTACACTGGTGGTTGCGGGCAACATTCTGGTGCTGAAAAGCCCCGCGGGGCTGGAAAAAACCAGACAGAGCGAACAACGCTAGGCAGGCGTAGTAATAGCGGGCAAGGAGGGACGGTGAATCAGATTCAAATACGAGAGGCAACCGCAGCGGATCTGCCTCAATTACGGGTGTTCGAACAAAATGTCGTGGCGGCCGAGCGTCCGTTTAACGACAGGATCAAGAGTGGGACGGTTCATTATTACGACATCGCCGCAATGATCGACAGCGATGAGTCGCTCGTACTGGTGGCGGCAGACGGTGGTCGCCTGATTGGCTCGGGCTACGCCAGTTTGCAAGAGTCAAAAGCGGAATTCGCACACGATCGCCACGCCTGGCTGGGGTTCATGTTCATCGAGCCGAACTATCGCGGTCAGGGCCTGATTCAGCAAATTATCGGACAACTCCTGGCGTGGGCCCGGGAAGCGGGCGTCCGCGATCACTATCTCGACGTATACGCCGAGAACGAGGCGGCGGTCAGAGCTTACGAAAAGTTTGGGTTTCAGAGAAACCTGCTGGAAATGAAGATCAGCGATTAGCCTCTAGGCAACCGGACCGTTCAGAATGGCGTCTTTGGTAAGCGCCAGAATCAACTCAACTTCCTTGGCGGTGATGTCAAAAACAGGTGTGAAACGCAGTGAGCGCTCACCGCCATGAATGACGCCGAGACCATGTCTTCGCAGATAATCTTCGGTGCTATTGCTGCCGTAAGTTTTGAACCTCGGAGCCAAGGCACAGCTCACCAATAGTCCGGTGCCCTGAGCGCTGGTGATGCCTCCGTCGGTCTCATCGATCAGTGCAGTCATTCCGTCAACCAGCTCTTTACCGCGTATACGGATGTTGTCGCGCCGGCTATCGCTAAACGAATCCATTACCGATATTGCGACGTCCAGCGCTCTTGGGTTGCTTGTCATCGTATTGCCATACAGGCCATGCCGGTAGGACGCGGCGACATCTGCAGACAGCGCCAGCACCGAGAGCGGATACTGTCCCGCATTCAAGGCTTTGGAGTAAGACTCCATATCCGGTTGGTCCAAATCCTCGAAACCCGGATAGTCGACGATTGACAACACGCCGTTGGCACGCAAGCCAGCCTGAATCGAATCGACAACCAGCATCGTTCCGTGCTCCCGGGTTAGTTCCCTGGCGCGCGCGTAAAACTCCGGTGCAATCGGCATTCCCGGGTTGCCTTCACCCATGACAGGCTCCATGAAAAATGCCTCGATGAAGATGCCCTGGCTTGCTGCGTCGGAGAAGACGGTTTCAAGAGACTCAATGTTATTGGGCTCTACCTTCAACAGGTAATCGTTGTCGCGATAAGAGGCCAGGTGCTTTTCGTAGGTTTTTGCACACGAATCCGAGAAATGGGCAGGTCGATCCGTACGGCCGTGGAAACTTCCCGCAAGGGTCAGACCATGCACCGCAGCACCGTCGTAACGAGCGCCTGGATCTGTCAGGGTCTTGGTATTGATATCGGCCAGTCGTGACGCGAGTGACATCGCTTCGGAGCCACTGTTCAGGCAAAGGAAACTCGCATACGGTGTACCACCTTTGCGCTTATGACCGATTTCCTTTTTTAGTCGTTTGATGAATTCCAGCTGACTGACACTGGCTGTCATGATATTGGCCATGACATGCGGCTGATTCATGGCCTCCAAAATGGCTTCTGGCGCGTGACCCAGTCCAAGCATCCCGTAACCACCGCAGTCATAAATCACGGCACCTTTCAGGCTGACAATCCAGGGTCCTTTAGCACTCGCTGCGAGATAAGGGTTGATCGCATCTTCAGCGTAAAAATTAGTCAGTCCGCCATGCGCCTGTTCGATTTGCTCACTTTCATCCAGCGACAAAAATTCGGCGTGTGTCTGCTGCAACTCCAGAAAGTGCGCATAGCCTCGTTCAATTGCGATGGCCAACTCGCTGTAACCCTCGTCCAGAAAGTCCTGGATCAACTTGTCACTGAGACCGCTGGTCAGTGCGGCACCACCGAAGTCCCGCATTTCATGCAGACGGGAGAGGTGTATATCAGCGAGATTGGTTTTTACGACGTGAGCCATGAGCAAGCATCCAGAAGCAGGCAATGGGGCAGTCAGAAACTATATCAAATGCTTAATTGCTGCGAAACAATCGTTCCAAGGCGTGAAACGGCCATACGCGAGTCTATTCGATAAGCGCCATGTGGCTCTGCTAGTATCAGCCCCAATAAAATTAAGAATCCGGGGACGGAAATGATCGCTCGTGTTGGGTTTCTCCTTGTACTGACCGCCTTCGGCAGCGCAATGGCCTCCGAAGGCTATTACCGTTCACCCAGCCTGCGAGGCGACACGGTTGTTTTTACGGCAGAAGGCGACCTTTGGCGATATGCGCTCGGCGCTGTAGAAGCCGATCGCCTGACCACCCATCCCTCGCTTGAGGCCGGCGCGGCAATTTCCCCTGACGGAAGCCATGTCGCGTTCGTGGCGAATTATGAAGGCGTCTCTGAGGTCTACGTCATGCCGATAACGGGAGGCGTGCCGAAACGACTGACATACGAGAACTCAAGTGTTGCTGTCCAGGGTTGGTCGTCGGATGAACGGGTCCTTTACAGTACCAACAGCCGATTGGGGGCTCCGGTAAATATGACGCTCAAGACCGTCGGTATCGATGATCTCAGCGTAATGCCAATACCGCTGGCTGACGCGAACGAAGGCGCTTTGGACCCCCGCAGCGACTTTCTGTACTTCACACAATACGGTCTGCAGTGGTATGGCGATAACGCGAATACCTATCGCGGCGGCATGCGCGGCAAATTGTGGCGCTATCAAATGGGTTCTGATGATGAAGCGCTGCGGTTGATACCGGAGCATGCGGGCGACCTCAGAAGTCCAATGACACAGGGCGGTACGCTGTATTTCATTTCCGACCTGAGCGGTCGCGATAATATCTGGTCGGCAAATCCCGACGGTAGCGACGCAAAACAGATCACGCACCACGATGATTTCTCAGTCCGTGGTGCCAGTCTCGATGCCGACAGAGTGGTCTATCAAATCGGTGCAGATCTTCATCTCCTTGATCTTTCCACAGGCATTTCTTCCCGGCTGAACATCCAGTTAGCGTCGGATCACCCCGGCCTGCGTGAATCGTGGATCACCGAACCATTGAAATACGTGACGGCCGCTCGACTTGCGGGTAGCGGTGAGAAAGTCACCGTGACGGCACGCGGCAAAATCGCGATCGCAGGGGTTGATAAGGTGAGGTTGGTGACTGTGGCTACGCCGCATCGCTCTCGGATGCGAAATGCCACCCTCAGCCGGGATGGAAAATGGGTCTATGCGATCAGCGGAGCAGAAGACGAACTTGAGCTCTGGCGATTCAACGCGACAGGTGCAAAGACTTCGGAGCGACTGGTAAAAGGTGGCAATACTTTGGAGGCCAGCTTCTTCGAGTCACCGGACGGCAAATGGATCGCTCATGATGACGGGCGCGGTGGCCTCTGGCTGCTCGACACCAAGACAAAGAAAAACAGGCAGATTGTCGGCGATAGCAACAGTGCTCATCAGTTCAGTGATCTCGAGTGGGCGCCTGACAGTAGCCGGCTGGCGGTTTCTCATCGTGGTCGAGACGACTTCCGTCCGCGAATCCTTCTTCACGATATTAGTGAAGGGAAGCAGGCTTACCTTTCCTCTGACAAGTATGAATCGGGATCACCCGCTTTTAGTCGCGACGGCAAGTGGTTGTACTACCTGTCGAACCGCCACTTTGAGTCGAAGGGAGATTCCGTCTGGCAAGATCGGGATTTTGGACCGTCTTTTGACAGTCGGACCGAAGTGTTCGCTCATGCATTGATCAGCGACGCCGTGTTTCCTTTCAGGGTTCCGACTGAGCTCACTGCGGACGACGTGAAGGAAGACGAGGAAGCGGACGAAGCTGATCAGGATGAAGAAGAAGACGTTCAAATCACAATTGAATGGAACGGCTTGTCCAGTCGCGTATGGCAGGTGCCGGTCGAGGCCAGCGACTATAACGACATCATCGCAAATGAGGGTTTTCTTTACCTGGTAGTCAGCACTGATGGTGAGTCGGAAGTCAAAGTGCTCGAGATCGATCCTCTGGCGGAGTTGCAGCCGTTTACCGACAAAGTCACCGCTATTGAGCTGTCAGATGACGGGAAGAGACTTTTTGTCGCTAAAACTGCTGATGGTGCGGTGGCCATGTACATCGTGCCGGCGGAGGCCGAGTTTCCGGAAGACCTTAGTACAAATACGGTACAAACCCAGGGCTGGCAATTTAGCGTTGACCCGAAAGCTGAGTGGGTGCAGTTTTTCAACGACGCGTGGCTGATGCATCGAGAGCAGTTCTTTGATCCGAATATGCGCGGCGTTGACTGGGTAGCGATCCGAGCCAAGTACGCGCCATTAGTCGAGCGTGTTACTGATCGTCGTGAGTTGAACGACCTCTTGGGTCAGATGACGGGCGAGCTCAACGCATTGCATTCTCAGGTTCGCGGAGGAGACTCACCATCAGATCCGAACGCGCCGAGTCCATCGGTTCTCGGCGCTGTGCTCAAGCAGGGTAATCGTGGTGTCGAGATTGAGCATATCTACCGGCACGAAAGCGAGGTTCCGTCAGATGCGCCGCCATTGGCGATGCCGGGAGTCGATGCGGTGAATGGTGATTTGATCATCGCCATTAACGGCGTCGAAACCCCAACGCTGGAGTTGGTGCATCGAACCTTACGGAATCAGGCTGGCAAACAGGTGCTTCTAAATCTCAGACGTGGGCGTGACGAGATACAGACGGTTGTCGTGCCGACCGACGTGAATAAAGATTTCAATCTGCGCTATTACGACTGGGTGCATGGGAACAGAAGTAAGGTCGAGACGACAGACTCCGAGCTCGGGTATGTTCATCTTCAGGCAATGGGGCCTCGAGATGTCGCAGCTTTTGCACGCGATTTCTATGCCAGTGACGGCAAGAAGGGAATGGTTATCGATGTGCGTCGTAATTTTGGCGGAAATGTCGATAGCTGGATCATTGATCGCTTGATGCGCAAAGCCTGGATGTTCTGGTCGTATCGATCAGACAAGCCTTATTTCAACTTGCAGAATGTCTTTCGAGGTCATCTCGTCGTCGTCGCTGATGCAGGCACTTATTCGGATGGCGAGACATTCACGGCGGCGATTAAGGCGCTGGACATTGCGCCAGTCATCGGGAAACGCACTGCAGGCGCGGGAGTGTGGCTATCGGGAAGGAATCGTTTGTCGGATTCCGGCATCGCGAGAGTCGCGGAGTTTCCCGTCTATCGTATGGACGGGGAATGGATAGTGGAGGGTCGTGGGGTTGACCCAACGATCGAGGTCGACAATCTACCGCATGCAACCTACATGGGCGCTGATGCGCAGCTGGATGCGGCGATCGACTACTTGCAGCAGAAGATCAGGGACGAGCCTGTACCGGATGTTGAAGCCGAACCCTTTCCGAAATATGGAGAACCTGCGAAGGATGTAGTCAACACTGCGGCGGACTAAAATCGAAACACCAAACCCGCGCGAGCTTCCCATTGAGTCAACAAGTTGCTCTTGACGAAGAACAGGCATGAGCCTTCGCCGCCAACACTCTCGCAGAAAATCGTGCTGTCTCCGTCTACGAAAGTTGTGAGCATGCGTGCTTCCAGCCGGAGGCCAAATCGCTTGTTTGCTGCAACCTGAATTCCGCCGCCTAATGACGCGGAGAAAAAGGTTTCGGAACTCAGGTCGGTGTAGTTGGGGTCAAATCGGGATGCGCCCGCGGTTAATGCAATGAACGGCCGAGTGTCTTCCCCATCAAACAAGTAGGTGCCGCCAAACTGCAAATGCTGGATATCCAGATCAATTGTTGGATCATCCGGCAGGAGCGAGCGAGTGCTGGCGTCCGTGCTTTGGCTCGAATACAGCAACTCATACTGGCCGTTTGGTTTTGCTCGGAAGTTGAAAATAATTCCCTGCGCTGCGGAATCATTTAGCTTCAGTTGACCATCGCCGCTTTCCGCCGAAAAACTACCGCCCACCCGATAGGACGCAAAGGGCGTGATCTCGAATCGGCTGACAGTTCCCTGGCCTGGCGTCGGGCGCGGGGAAGATAGTGAGTCGGCCGATGCCTGGGTTGCGAACAGTGCGATAGCACAGATTGCGGTTGCGCCAAAACGGCAAATGTGTGACCTCATTACTCTTCCCTTAAATCGATACGATCAGGATGATGTCCAATCCGCTCGGAAATATATACTATTTCCCTATTATGACGATATCACCTGCAAATCACGACCCCGACTTACTCGTGCAACAGTATCGTGAAGACCTGGCCGCAAGCTTTCACTGGTTTGCGCGTCTGCACTGGCATGAAGCACACGCCAATCATTTCAGTGTTGCCGTCAGCGACTGTGGCTCGGAGTTTCTCATCAACCCCTGTGGTCGTCACTTCTCGAATGTTAGGGCAAGTGAGCTATTGTTACTGAATACTAATAAACCCATGGATCTCGATGGCGGCAATGCGCCGGATCCGACGGCCTGGTATATCCACAGTGCTCTGCATCGCAATAACCCGAAGGCGCGCTGTGTGATGCATCTGCATTCACCGGGCGCTCTCGCATTGTCATGTCTTGAAGACAAGTTATTGCCGCCGATCGATAACAACACGGCGCGATTCTTCGATCGCGTTGCGGTAGATAATTGCTTTGACGGAATGAGCCTTTCGGAAGGAGAGGCGGATCGCCTCGCTGATTGCATTGGTGAGAAGCCGGTCTTGTTGATGGGCAATCATGGCGTGCTGGTTGTTGGTGAGTCGATCGCGCAGGCATTCGACGACCTCTACTACTTCGAGCGCGCCTGCCAGACTTATATCGCTGTGCTGAGTACGGGGAGAGAGGCTTCAATAATGAGTGATGAGATTGCTGAGAAAACTGCACAGCAATGGAAAGCTTACAGTGGCTTTGCGGAATCGCATCTTTGTGAAGTTCGCGAGATACTCGACCGGGAAGAACCGGACTATAAAAACTAGCGGCGCCTGATGGGTGGTCGGGAGACTCAATATGCACATCGCCCCTTTTGGCGTCGAATTGTGGATGAACGAATTCGAAAAGACCTGCGAGCTGAATCTCGCAGAAACCTGCGTCGACAGTATGACGATGGCGCAACTCCTGACGCTCTGTGGAAAAGACGAGTCCGCGCTGGCAGAGGTTTTGTCTTTCAGGATGACTTACGGAGACATCGAAGGGTCCGATCGCCTTCGAGATGCGATCGCTGCGCTGTATGAGACGCAAAGTCGCGAAAACGTTCTCGTCACGCACGGCACGATCGGTGCCAATTCACTCATACACCAGGCGTTAATATCGCGTGGCGACAAAGTGATTTCAGTGGTCCCGACCTATCAACAACATTATTCCATTCCCGAGAGCATCGGTGCTGACGTTCACCTGCTGCAATTAAGGCCCGAGAATGGGTTTCTGCCCGATCTGGACGAACTGCGGGGGATGGCCACGCCGGGAACCCGGTTGATCGCGATCAATAACCCAAACAATCCAACCGGCAGTCTCATGGATCGGACGATGCTTGAGAGTATTGCTGAGATTGCACGTGATATTGATGCGTGGGTGTTATGCGATGAGGTCTATCGGGGGACAGACCAGGAGGGGGCAGGGATGACTGAATCCTTTGCTGATCTCTATGAAAAAGGCATCAGTACCGCGGGCATGTCCAAAGCGTTCTCTCTTGCCGGGTTGCGGATTGGCTGGTTGGCGGGGCCAACCGAGGTCGTTGAGCAGGTCATGATCCATCGTGACTACAACACGATTTCCGTCAGCATGATGGATGACCATTACGCCGCCATGGCGTTGGAGAACTACCGGGCTATTCTGCAGCGAAGCCAGAAAATTACACGCGAAAATCTCGCGATTCTCACTGACTGGGTCGACAATGAACCCCTCATTTCCTGGGTACGTCCACGCTCTGGAACGACAGCGCTGCTGAAGGTCGCGTTGGATATGTCATCGCGGGATTTCTGTGTGCAGTTGCTGGAAGAAACGGGTGTCATGTTTACGCCGGGCTCAGCAATGGACATGGAAGGCCATGTGCGTATTGGTTACGCAAACAGCGCTGAGATTTTGCGGGCTGGCCTGGATCTTGTGTCGGGTTTCCTCGCAAGTAAGGTTGTGTCGAAAAACACATGAGTCATTGTCGTCGCATCTTGGCTGTAGCAATTATCCTGTCACTTTCTGGCGGTTGCACCAGCCGCGACGAATCGAATACAGGCGTGGAGACCGGAGAGGACAACGCAGTAGTTGACGCTGTTTTCTCGACTTGGGACGAGCCAGGTTCACCGGGGTGCGCGCTTGCCGTGGCGCAAGACGGTGCCTTGGTGTATTCGCGCGGTTACGGCTACGCCAATCTGGATTACAACATTCCCATCACACCGCACACGGTCTTCGACGTTGCCTCGGTAACGAAGCAGTTCAATGCTGCGAGCATCATCATGCTGGCACAGGAAGGGAAATTGTCGCTCGACGACAATGTTCGCAAGTGGCTGCCGGAATTGCCGGAGTACGAGTGGCCGATCACCTTGCGGCACATGCTGCAGCACACGAGTGGCCTGCGTGATTATCTGGCCCTGTTCCCACTTGCCGGGCGCAATGACTACTATCCAATCTCACATCCACAAATTCTTGCGATGATGTCGCGACAACGCGCGTTGGTCTCTCAGCCCGGCGAACAATACCGTTACAGCAATACCGCCTTTATGTTGTTGTCGCAGGTTATCGAACGAGTCAATGGTCAGACGTTAGGCGAAATAACACAAGAGCGCATCTTTGAGCCGCTGCAGATGAATGACAGCTTCATGTACGAGGATTTCGAGAAGGTCGTGCCGGGGCGCGCCATCGGCTATATCCGCGAGGACGACGGTCACGTACGTATCGTGCACAACTACAATTTCGACATCGCCGGTGACGGGCAATTGTACTCAACCATGGAGGACTTACTGCGGTGGGACAACTACCTGCATGGTGCCGAGAAGCCGGCGATCTATCCGATGATGCTCGTCGAGGGAAAACTTAATAACGGAGAGCGGATAGACTATGCGCAGGGGTTGCGGCGCGAAGAATACCGCGGCCTGCACACGATTGGGCACGGCGGCAGCTCCTGGGGATTCCGCACGGAGCTCATTCGCTTCACAGAGCCGGGTCTTTCCATCGCGATCTCCTGCAACATGGGCGACGTCAATCCTCAATACCTGGCGAAGCAGGTCGCCGATCATTACCTGGCTACACAATTAAACCCATCGACGGATGAGGAAGGGCTAAACAGCGAGGCGCAAGTCACGGAGGAAATTGCCGCGCAACCAGAGCTTACAACTGACCAGTTAGCGGAGTTTGCTGGTTCTTACTTTGCTCCCGAGCTCGATGCCACGTACCGGTTCGAAGTCGTTGATGGCGGACTTTTCGTGCATATTGAGCAGGATCCGCTGTTAGAGGTCGTAGCGGTCTCCGATGATCGATTCGAGGTCGTCTTCCATCCGGCGGGTTGGATGGAAGCGGATACAATCGGTCTTGAATTCGATCGCAACCGTGCCGGTACGATTACCGGATTCGACCTGGGTCTGGGATCGGAACGAGGGATTGTATTTGAGAGGCGTTAGAAGGCAGTTGATGAGCCGAACCATCCAGGTGCTGATTGTTGTTGCCGTGACTGCGGTTACGGCGTGCGTCCCCGATGCGTCGGAGCCGGCTGGTACGGTGATCGTCAATGCTCGAGTCATTAATGGCAGTGGCGGCCCATCACGGCACGTGAACGTTCGGTTTGTTGGGGAGCGTATTGCTGCTATCGGGGAGTTTGAGCCTTCGGCTGTAGACACTGTCGTGGACGCGAACGGTCTGGTTTTGGCTCCGGGATTCATCGACACACATAGCCACCACGCTGATGGCTTGCTCGAAACGCCGGGAGCAATGGCGACGGTCAACCAGGGAGTGACCACCATTGCAGGAGGGCAGGATGGCAGTCAGATTTATCCTCTGGCTGAGTTTTTCGCCGATCTCGAGGCATCGCCTGCCGCCATCAATGTTGCATCTTATGCCGGTCACGGGACGCTACGTGGTCAGGTGATGGGCGACGATTATCAGCGACCTGCGACACCGGAAGAGGTAGCTATAATGGTCGAGCTGTTACGTGGGGAGATGGAAGCTGGCGCATTAGGGCTTTCATCCGGGCTGGAATACGATCCCGGCTCATTTTCGACGACCGACGAGTTGGTGGCACTCGCCAGGGAGGCGGCTCGCCACGGCGGGCGCTATATCAGCCATATTCGAAGTGAGGATCAGTATTTCTGGGAAGCTATCGATGAGGTCATCGCCATCGGTCGTAAAGCGCAGATACCGGTTCAGGTTAGCCACATAAAGCTCGCCATGACCCGTTGGTGGGGGCAGGCGGAGCGATTAAAGAACACGTTGAATGCAGCGCGGGCGTCGGGTGTTGATATCACGGCAGATATTTATCCGTACCCGGCCTGGAATTCGAACTTCAGCTGGCTGATAACCCTGTTTCCGGATCGCGATCTGGATCGACGGGATGGCGCCGAATACATACTTCGTGACATGTTGTCTCCGGAGGGCATTTTGCTGCCCAGTTATTTGCCGGACCCTGCCTATGACGGTATGACCGT
Organism: Gammaproteobacteria bacterium; assembly: GCA_009937445.1. Lineage (GTDB taxonomy): Bacteria > Pseudomonadota > Gammaproteobacteria > Steroidobacterales > Woeseiaceae > UBA1847. The sequence continues at coordinate 18,605 of JAACFM010000043.1, forward strand.
AGCCGAGATTGCAACGATTCGTGAAACCGATGCCGAAGTAACATTGATGGATCTGTTGAAAGCCGACAGAGATATGGGAGGCCGGTCACCAATGTTGGGTTTTGCCATGGATGAGCCCGACATCGAATCCGTCATGGCCTGGCCACATGCTGTCATTGGCAGTGACGGCGAACTCGCGGGCCCGCATCCGCGAGGCTATGGCGCCTTTACCCGATATCTGGGGCACTATATCCGCGATCGTAAGGTGGTGAGTTTGGAGGAGGGCATTCGGAGAATGACATCACTCTCCGCCCGGCATATTGGCATCAACGAGCGTGGCTCGATAGAAGCGGGATACTTCGCCGATCTGGTTTTGTTTGACCCGGAGGTGGTTAATGATCGCGCGACTTACGATGCGCCTCACGAGCTTTCGGTAGGAATCGAAAAAGTCTGGGTCAATGGACAACTGGTATTTGAGAATGGCGCGCTAACCGGCACACGGCCCGGCAAAACGATAAGGAATAATCAATGACAACAGCCTGGCAGGAAACGCTTGATGCCGGAGATATTCTGCTGATCGATGGCGGCATGGGCACAGAGTTGCAGCGACGTGGCGTGCCGATGAACGAAGTCGTGTGGAGTGGGGCAGCCGTAGCGACTAACCCCGATGCCGTTCGCGAAACGCATGAGGACTATATCCGTGCCGGAGCGAAAGTCATCATTACCAATACCTTCGGCTCGACGCGACAAATGCTGGAGCCGGCTGGCTATGGTGATCAGGTCGAGGCAGTCCATCGCGGCGCTGTCAAACTGGCCAAAGAGGCTCGCGACAATATGGGCGACCCATCAGTAGCCGTAGCTGGCTCGATTTCGACGGAACCACCCCGGTTCGACAGAGATGCGTTTCTTGCGCCGCAGAAAGAATTGGCGGCCTACCGCGAAGCGGCCGGTCTGCTGGCCGAAGCGGGCGTTGACTTGATAGCACTTGAGATGATCAACGATACAGACCATGCGCCCCGTGCCGTGCAGGCGGCATTGGAGACCGGGCTTCCGGTGTGGTTAGGTGTTGGATGCAAGCAGAGAGAGGATGGAAAAATCGTGAGCTTTGATCATCCTGATCTGGAGTTTGCGGCGATTCTGGACGCACTCATCCCGATGGGGCCGACCGTGATCAATATCATGCACAGTGAAGTCGGAGCCATTCCCGAGGCCATTGCATTGCTGCGTGAGCGGTGGTCAGGACCGATCGGTGTCTACCCTGAATCCGGGTACTTTACGAAGCCGCATTGGAACTTCGTGGACATCATACCGCCGCGCGATCTGGTCACAGAAGCACTCGGCTGGGTGGCGGCAGGCGCACGCTTGCTAGGCGGTTGCTGCGGTACCGGCCCTGAGCACATCAAGGCATTTCATGACGCGATGCCGGACCTCGAAAGGGCAAGAAGCACCTCCTGAGGTTATTCGCCTTGCACTTTGTTTGACTCGCTGGTGGCACTCGACATGCGCCGAACAAACCAGCGATTGAGCAGGATGAAAACGGCCAGAACGATTCCCCATTGTGCGAGGCACGTCATGACACTGAAGGGATCAAGCGGGTCGAACCATCGATCCGGGGCATAAACGCTGGCGGACTGGTAGAGCCACCATCCGAGAAGAACGGCAGCAAGCGTTGGGATGACGAAGCGAATAGCCGTATCCCAGAGCGGCCCTGCGTTCCAGTCGTCTGGCTGATTGTCGATGTTTTCTTTACGAAAACGTGACGCGCCCTGGCGAATCACAGCGAAAGCGATGAACGCGCCGGATATCATCAGTGCGATGCCCCAGACAAAGTCCTGGTTGGCAAAGAAATTCAGGTTGATCGCCGACGGTATTCCCAGCGTGAAGCCGATGATGCAAACGCCGAGGATCGCCTGACGTCGCGCAATACCAAAGTCGACGAGAACTCGAGTGGACAGTTCGATCATCGAGATGAGAGAGCTGAAGGCGGCGAAGGCCAGACCAACAAAAAATAATATGGCGAATACGTTACCGGCCGGCATTTTTGCAAATAACTGCGGCATCCAGATAAACGTGAGCCCGGTTGCTGCAGGGCCACTCGTTTTCATAACGTCGAGCACTTCGGCCTTACTCATTTCGGCGCCGAGAACTGCAAACACGGTCCCGAATATGATCATAGCCGCGAGCAGCGAAACCATATTGTTACCTAATCCAGTAATAATTCCGTTTTTTACGACACCGTGCTTACTTTGCATGTAAGCACCATAGGTCAGGATCAGACCCCATCCAGCGCCCGTATCCCAGGCGTTTTGCGTCAGCGCCTCAAGCCAAATCCGTGGCTTGGTAAGCGTGGACCAGTCGGGCGTGAATAAGAATGCAATGCCTTCAGACGCTCCGTCCAGCGTCAAAGTACGCACTAGCGAGGCGATAACGATCAGTAGCAAAGCTGGTATCAGTACAAAGTTCGCACGTTCTATCGAACGAATACCGTTCCAGACAACGACGGCACCAAGACCCATAGCCAGTGCATGGAAAGCGACCGGAAAAGTGCCGCTTTGGAACCCGTCCCAAATGCCAAGTGCCGCTTCGGAGCTTAGAGGCAGCGGCTCGACGCTCATTTGAATCACGTAATAGACACACCAGCCTGCGACTACGGAGTAGTAAAACATGATGGCAGCGGCCACGAAGCCGACAAATGCGCCCATCCAGGCGAATTTTTCACCGGCGAGTTTTGCAAACGTGCCGACGACTCCCATACGGCCTTTGCGCCCAAGGGAGTATTCCGCAATGATGAGTGGCACGCTCCAGACCAGCAGGAATACGAGCCAGGCGACCAAAAATGCGCCGGCACCGTCTTCTCCCGCGTTTTGGGCGGCAATGCGTGGGAAGCGCCAAATATTGCCCGTGCCGACGGCGATGCCGAGCACACACAGAATCAGCCCCAGGCGGGAGGAAAATCGTTGATCAGTTTGATTCGACAAAAGAGGCACCTCGATAAGGACGAGGCATAATAGCAAATGACAAAGCGTACGTTTTTTGAGGCCGACGAATAGACCCTATGCAGATTTTTGACGGCATCATCTCCGACCGCGGTTCGAAATATGCGGTGTCGGGCGGGGCATGTGCATCGCACGCTGAGGCCAAGGCTTTTATTAAGGGGCTGTGCCGCAAGAAAAAGTTCGCCAAAGCCACCCACAACACCTGGGCGTTTCTGCAGGATGGCGTTCCGGTCAAGAACGATGATGGTGAATCCGGGGCTGGCATGGTGATTGTTCGAATGCTTGAAAGAGAGGGCTTGCAGAACCATATCGTCGTGGTCACTCGATGGTTTGGTGGCAAGCAACTCGGCGGAGATCGTTTCAGGCACGTTCAAAACGCGGTGCGTCATTATTTTGAAAACAGGGACTGAATCGCAACGCTCATGCGGGTCGATTTCGGCATAGATGATAGCGGCAATGGAGGTGGTTCATGTACTACATAGTTGAAACTGAAAAAACATTTGACGAGGCTTCGATAGATCTTGACGCGGCCGTTAAACGTCATAATTTCGGAGTGTTGCATG
>JAACFM010000044.1 GCA_009937445.1 Gammaproteobacteria bacterium
CGTACAGCTCGCCGTTCACGAGCGCCCAGCGATGAAACTTCAGATAGAAGTTCTCCTCGTCACTGGTGAACTCCACGGTTTGCTCGAAGTCGAGAGTTCGATCCTGCAACTCGTGAGTCAGTTTATAGCGCCCCACGACCGACGTCTGAGCGGGATCAACGTCGGACGTTCGGTGCTCGATTTTCTCCTCAAATCGTTTGATACCCCACGGATATCGGGTCGCCCCTGTGTTCGTCGCTATGCCGAAAGCCTCTCCCGTCTCCGGATCGTGCTTAATTTCTGTGATCGCGGCGTAGCCAGTACTGTTTCCCGAGTCCAGCGTCTCGTAGCCCGAAAGAACAGGGCTCGGAACCGGCTTTTTGAATTCGGGCGTCCTTTCATCGCCCGGCGGGACAACCGGCATCAGTACTCGTGAACCATTCTCTCCACCAAACATGAGCGTCGACGCCATAGGCATCGGAGTCGGCCACAGCATAGGCCACATCGAGTTACTGACGGCGACGCGAATGCGATGCCCTTTCGGGAACACCCAAGATGTGAAGTGGAGCTTGATGTCCACGGGAAAAACGGCGCCTGGCACGATATCTTCCGGTTCTCGAGCGGAGTTTCGATGGGTGCCATTAAATGCAGCGCCTGCAACCTGCGTTACCTGACCATCCGGCGCCACATCCGAGATGCGTACCACCCAATTAGCCCGTGACGCATTGGCGGATACGTTGAGCTTCGCGACCGGTCGGCCCAGAATTTCCAGTGGTGAATCCAGCGGCTCACTGTCGTACACCAAGCTGTGGTCATCCATGGGCTGTTGGTCCGGGGTAATACTTCCCCACCACATTGTCGGTCCGCCGCCCTCAAGCCCTACAGATGCCTTATAGGTCATGGTGTGTGCGCCGTCTTCCGCAGACTCAAGAGAGAGACCATGATCCGGATCCGCATACCAGTCCTGGTGGTCAATTCGTTCGATGGGCCAGCTGTCTTCCCACCGCCAACGCCCGGGCATCTTGCGTATCGCGGAATCAGGTGCATGGTATTCGCGAACGTAAACCGCGAAATCCGGCTCCTCCAGGATGCCGGTGTCCTCGCCTTTCAACCAATGGTCGAACCAGCGCACCGCCTCATGGCGCCATTCCATGCGCGGTTCGTGCCAGGCGTTATGCGGATAATCGTGGTCCCACGGTCCGATCAGGGCCTTCACCGGTGCATCGACGTGTTCCAGCATTCTCGGGAGACTATTGCGATAGCCATCGTACCAGCCACCAATGTGATAGCCCGGCACGCGAATTTTCTCATACTGACCGCGTGCGGACGCGCGGTCCCAGAACGGTCCATCGCGTTGTTGCCGCATGTAAGCATAGACACTGGGTTCCACGTCGAAGCGATTCTTGAGCCACTCCTCGTCCAATATGAAGTCTGGAGCGCCGGGCAATGCATTGCGAAGATCGTTACTCATCATCCATGAGTCGGTGTGCATGATGCCATCGATGTAGTGGACGTCTTCCTGGTAGAGGTATTCCGTCGACATCATGGAGACGAATGCTTTCATGGCTGGGGGATTCCGCATCGCCATCTGGATGGAATTGAAGCCTCCCCAGGAGATACCGAACATGCCAACACTACCAGTTGACCATTCCTGGCTTGCCAGCCAGTCGATGACCTCTTCGCCATCATCCAGTTCGATGTCCGAATACTCGTACGGGATCGTTCTGCCTTCACTTCTGCCCGTCCCACGCATATCGACACGGGCAACGACATAGCCGTGATCCAGGAAATAGGAATAGAGCGAATAGTTGCGAGGCCGCGACTCGTCTTTTCGGTAGGGAAGGTACTCGAGCAGTACCGGGAAGCGATCATCCGTGTCAGCGCCCGCTGGCCAGTAAATATCGGCAGCGAGTCGAACGCCATCTTCCAACGTAATCCATTTCTCGGTGATCTGTATTTCGTTGTTTGATGCAGAGGAACAAGCGGTTGATGTGAAAAACAGCGCGATTAAAAGCAAAGTCTTAGTCATGAGAGTCCAGTTTGTAGATTTTCTTCAGGGCCGATGTCTGGAATAACAGTGCCGAGATGAGCGTTACCGCCGCGACGACACCGATAATTACAGTCATACGAAGAAACGGTTGGCCCATCGCGGTACGAACCTGCACCAGCCCGAAAAGCGTCCAAAGCCACTCCAGCGCACCCAGAACCAGGGCGATCTGTATTAGTCGGGCAACCCATGGTTGACGAACGAAAAGCAGAGCGATCAGCACGATCGATCCAACAACACCTGCTGAATGGCCGTAGCGCATGAAGTGCGCGCCAAGAACAACCAGGCTGAGGACCACAGGAACATATATCAAGAATTTTTTCATGGGCACATCATCGCAGATGGCGCCTGCTTTTTGGAGGGTTGTTGCGCGCCCTCCTACCTCGCTCCATCTGGTAGCATAGGCTTTTTTGCGGCGCGGACAACCAAATAACATGCGCTTGCGGCGATTCGCTTTCTGGGCTTCCTTGAGCACCCTTACGATGCTGGTGCTTGCCTGCGTGTTGTTGATCACAGCCGATCTCGGCTTTTTGAAACCGCAGGTGCAACGTCTCATCACCGAGGCAACAGGGCGACATTTCTCCATAGACGGCAATTTCTCTGCTGACATCGGTCGAACGAGCTCAATTATTGCGGAAGATGTGCGCTTCCAGAACGCCGCATGGGCGGACGATGCGGACATGGTGACTGTTGGCCGCGCCGAGATTCGCGTCGATTTCTGGTCACTCTTCTTCGGGCCTGTGGTCGTTGAGCTCATCGACATTGACGATGTGACCGTTCAACTTATTCGACCGCAAGACGGTGAGCCGAACTGGGTTCTGCCTGGCGGTACGAATGACCGTGACGAAGAAGATGCCGGGCTGAATATCCTCTTCAGGCAGGTCGATATTGATCGGGCAGACATAGTGATCGAAAGTCCGGATCGCACCCGGCCGCTGCATCTCGAGGTTGAGTCTCTTGGGCAACAGCATCGCGAGGATGATGTTCTCGACTTCGCGTTGCGCGCAACGCTGGACGAACGGCAAATCACTGTAGATGGTGAGGTCGGCACCTGGCAGGCGCTATTGTCTGGCAAGGACTTCGAATTCGATATCGAGGCCAAGCTCGACACATTTGAATTCACTGGCCGCGGCCGTATCGATGATGTTGCTGATTTACGCAGGCCCGAGATCGAGTTTTCGGCAACCGGTCCGGATATCGACGACCTGACTCGTTTGCTGGGCATTGGTGAAGAGGGCGAAGGGAATATCGATCTTCGCGGATCGCTCATGCCGCAGAAAGGCGGTCCTTTGGTGCTCGACATCACTGGCAATTTTGGGCAGAGCGAAATTGAAGCGACAGGTGAGGTAGCGGATCTTCAAAGCTTCGACCGCATCGGGCTGAAAATGCTGGCGAGCGGTCCGGATCTCGGGCGTATTTTGAGAATTGCTGGAATTCATCAGGTGCGTGAATCGCCATTCTCGCTCAGCATCGATGCCGAATCACGCGGCAATGCGCTGGTTCTTAATAATGCCAGCCTGGTCTTCGCGGAAGCGCAGTTCGATGCAAGCGCAAGTTTTCCAAATTTCCCAAGCATCGATGACGTTGCCGCCGAAATCCATATCGAAGGCCCCAGTATTGAGCGTTTCCGCTACATCACCGGCCTTCCCGGTGCCGCAAATGGCGCATTTGCATTGGGCCTTTCTGTTGTTGTCGATGACGATGGCGTTGAAGTCGTGCAGATGCATGTGAATACGGTGCTGGGAGAGATCATCGCTGATGGTCGTCTGGGCGACCCCGAAACCCTGCTGGGGACGCAGCTTAAAATTCAGGTCCGAAGCGATAGCCTCAAACGATTTACAGAGGCCTACGGAATTAAGGGATTGCCGGACTACCCATTCAAAGTCGTGGGGGCCGCCGAGTATGTTCGGGGCAGTATTCACACTCGCGGGCCCCTTGTCGCAACCATAGATCAGATCAGAGCTGTTGTTGATGGGAAGGTTGTGTTGACGCCCGGCATCAAGGGTAGCGATTTCACCTTCGAAATAGAGGGGCCTGATCTCGCGGTCATGATCGGCGCGTTCACTTCGGCCGCCGGCATTCCCGCGCAAGCTTTTGACATGCGGGGACGCCTGAACATCAGGGACGATGGCTATCGGTTCCGGGAGGTATCGGGCAACGTTGGCAGTTCCGCGGCCCGTATCGATGGTTTATTGACGACGCGAGCAGGTCTTGGCGGGACGCGCTTCAAGTTCGATTTTAATGGTCAGGAGTTTCAGGAGATTGTCGCCAAGGCGGGTGACCTGAACGTTCGGCCGGGACCTTATCAGCTGTCTGGTGAAATTCTGCTGGAACCTGACATGGTCACACTCAAAGACATTGTGTTTGATCGTGCGGCAGGCGACGTGACGCTGGATCTCAAATTTGGCCTGCCTGCGGCACGTGAGTGGATGGAGTTTGACGTCCGTGCACGAGGCCGCGATGTGCGTAGTATTATAAGCGGGCTAAAGCGCTTCGAAATTTATGAACAGCCGTTCTCTCTGAACGTACGTGGTAACCGGCGTGGCGCGCACTGGAGTTTCGACAAACTTGATGCGGGCATTGGCAAGGCGACCGTAACAGCGAGCGGTGATTTGGAATTTAAGGACGCGAAAGCAAACACAGAGTTTGCTTTCAATCTGAACGTACCGAGTCTGGCCGCACTTGGCGAGATTGATGACCGCCGCTTTAACGACCAGCGACTTTCGATATCCGCAGCCGTTATCGGTGGTGACGGGGTTCTCGAGTTCGAGCGCTTGGACGCGAAACTGGGTGAGAGCGATATCCAGGGCCGGGTAAGACTGCGGAAGGGAGAAGTTCCGAATCTGGAGATCAACGTTTTTTCAGATTCCATGAAGTACGCTCCGCTGCTCGAGAAGCTTGAGTTCGAATATGAGTCCGAGCCCAAATTCAAAGACGGCAAACTTATTCCTGACGTTCCGATCCCGTTTGATGCGCTGCAAAAAATCAATGTGTCGCTCAATATTGACATTAAGGAGATGGAGCGTGACTTGCTGTATTTACGGGACATCGAACTCGAAGCAGAACTGCGAGATGGGGTGCTCAACCTATCCAAAGCAAGCCTTAAGGCGAAATCCGGTGTCGTTGCCGCGCGCGGCAGCATCGGACCGGTTGACGGCATCGTGGCTGCTTCGATAGAACTGGTGGCCCGCCAGTTGGCTCTTGGCGTGGTGGAGACCAACGCGGATTTTTCGGCGTCAGCTGATCTTGACATTAACCTGCGTTCGACAGGAAACGATTTGCGCACTCTGATTGGCAACGCCGATGGCGTGTTATTTCTGAATACCAGGGACGGACGCACTACGGATAACAAATTCATCCGGGCACTCTATGGAGACCTTCTCCAGGAGATCGTCAACACCATCAATCCTTTCCGACAAACGGATCCCTATACCGAATTCGATTGCATCGTGGTGCCGCTGCGATTCGACAATGGCCAGGTTACGAGCACACCCAGTGCGTTCATTGGCACAAGCAAGATTCGTATGGTGTCCGCGATCTCAGTCGATCTGAAAAACGAGAAAATCGAGCTAACATTCAAAACCACTCCGAAGCGCACCCTGAGCGTCAGCGCCGGCGAGCTCGTAAACCCTTACGTACAAGTTGTTGGTACGATGGGAAAACCGCGGCTCGCCGTAGATGAAAAAGGCTTCCTTATTTCCGGCGGAGCTGCCGTCGCCACGGGTGGACTGAGTGTGCTCGCACGGGGTGTCTGGGATCGGATGTCGCGATCAAAAACCCCCTGCAAACAGACTGCGGACGGGGCGGTCGAAGAATTGGGAAGCAGGTTCTCGAACCTGACTATCGATGGTATGAATAGACTTGAGTAGTAATTATATGAGTAAAGCTAAGAGGACAGTTGCCATGGCGGCCACACTATTCAGCATGGCTGGTTGCGCGAGCATCGATTTCGATTATCCGCGAGTAGAGTCACACGCGTTCACCGATACCGCGGAGACTCAACTCGGTAGACAAGTGGCTCCCTATGTCGCGACGAAACCGGAAAAACAGTCAGGATTTTACCCGGTGAATGATGGAATCGAGGCGCTCGCGTCCCGATTGCTAATGGCCGGACGCGCTGAGAAAAGTATCGACGTACAGTATTACCTGATAAAAAACGATATCGTCGGCCGAACATTTATTTATTCATTGGTGCAAGCCGCTGATCGTGGCGTGAGGGTTCGTTTGCTGGTCGACGATATGTTCACTTCCGGCTATGACGTCGGCTTAGCTGCACTGGATTCACATCCGAATTTTGAGATACGCATTTTCAATCCGTTCCATCGCGGATCGGTGGGTAAGGTCAAGAGTGCTGTTACCGGTTTTGGCCGCATAAACCGGCGCATGCACAACAAGTCATTCACGATCGATAATCAGATCACACTGATTGGTGGTCGCAATATTGCGGACGAATACTTTGGTGCTCGTGAAGATGCCAAATTTGGCGATCTCGACGTTGTGGCTGTTGGACCGATCGTTCAGGAGGTGTCGGCTATGTTCGACACGTACTGGAACCATGAGACAGCACTCCCCGTGGCAGCCTTTATAAAGGAACTTGAGAATCCGGAGGCCACATTGACTGAGCTTAAGGCGAGGCTCGCCAAGGCGCCTCACGAAGCTGAACGATCGAAATATGCTGAGGCAGTGCGAAGCCGGATACTGCGGTTCGTCGAATCAGATAAGGACGTTTTCGAATGGGCGCCCTATCAGCTCGTTGTCGACTCACCGGACAAGGGCATTAAGGCGAAAGCCAAGGCTGGCGAGGTCGAGTTAATTACAACACCTCTCATCGAGTCATTGCGCTCAGCGAAAGAAGAGCTGGTTCTGGTATCGCCGTACTTCGTGCCGCTCAAGTCCGGTATCAAGGGTCTCTCGAAATTACAGGCCGGGGGCGTGAACATCACCATCATCACCAATTCTCTGGCCGCGAATAATCAGTTTACGGTGCACGGTGGATACGCACCCTCGCGCAAGCCACTGCTGGCTGCCGGTGTGAAAATTTATGAGGTACGACCGGACGCCGAGGTATCCGGTACTGAGTTCGTCAACGCGAGTGGCGCGAAAGCGACCCTGCATACAAAGGCGTTCATTGTCGATCGCAGCCACGTTTTCATCGGTTCATTCAATTTCGATCCGCGTTCTGCCAATATTAATACTGAGCTGGGCGTCATTATCCACGACCCGGACCTGGCCGAGCTGTACTCGAAGCAAATCGAAAAGAATCTGAGCAGCCAGACCTACGAAGTATTTCTGAACGAAAAAGGAAAAGTACGCTGGCGCGGCTACGAGGACGGCAAAGAAATCATCTATGACAAAGAACCCAATACCACGTGGGGTCAGCGGTTCTCAGCAGGGTTCGTGCGGCTGTTGCCAATAAGAAGTCAGCTTTGACGCGCTGCTCGTTTGTCGCCCTTAGGTTGCGAACTTACTCCGTGACCTGCAGCATGAATTTCGCAGCCGCCATTCGAACATCTTCAGACAGGTAGTTCTGCGGCGGCATTTCCGGGTAGTCGTCGCGCTTCTTAACGGGGTTCGAAATGTAGTCGACGATGCCCCCCGGGTTGTCCATATACAGCGCCTGAATGATCTGCGTCGGTGGACCGATCAGCTTGCTGTTATACGCATGGCAACCCGCGCAGACGCCGTAGTAAGCGCGTTTACCCATGTCTTCGGCCGCAATCTCGCGCCGCTCAGCAGGCTCGGCGAGCAGATACGTTGTGACCTCGGCCGTCGTCACAAAGCCGCAGGTACCAAAGTCCTTGAGGCCTACTGTCACGTACTTGTCGTGGTCGAGTATGCAGCTGTTGCTGCTGTTGCCTATATTAAGAATCTGTACATCGCCTTCCACGAACTCCAAAGCCTTAAGCGCCTTTATTTCGGGAATCGGATCAAAGCCGTTGTTCCACATCAGGTTGTCGAGGATGGCGACCTCATCTGAATTCGGATCGGCACCCGGATCCAAGGTCACATTCGGCGCGTTCATGTGATCGGTAATGAGGATGCCAATGACCTTGTTACCGGTAATGACATTGCCCTCAATCGTGGTCTGGTCGCCAGCCATATTCAAAATGCCAGTACCAGCCGGGATACCAGCTACGGTTGAACCCGGAATGCCGAAATTCGGCGTGTTGTTATTTACAATGAAGTTATTGCGCACGATCGTGTCGAACGTGGTCTTGATCGGCAGTCCCGGCGTAATGAACACAAGAATGCCGCCGGTGTTGTCGTGCACGTAATTGTTCTCGACAATCGAATGGCGGGTGTTTTCGATTTCGATGCCAGCGACGTTGTCGAACACCTCGTTGTTAGTAACGTGGACGTTGTCGCACATGCCGACGTAGATCGCCGCGTCCTCAATGCCGCTCAGGACATTGTGCGTGACCAGACCGTTGGTACCAAACTCAGGAAAGATGCCGTAAATACCGGTGTCGATTATATTGTTGTTGCGGATCAGAAAATTGTTACCCGCCTGACCCATTATGGCGTTGCCCTTGTAGTGCTGGATCTGCAGGTTTTCGATCGTGATATCGTTGCCGGAATAAAGGACGGCGTCATTGAGTTCCTTGTTGCCTTCCATGATCGGCCATGCGCCTGCGACGATCACACCACTGATGATGAGGTTATCCTTATCAATATAGACCGTCTCGCTGTAGCGACCAGGAAAGACCTTGATCACATCCCCTTCGCTTGCCGCGGTAACAGCTGCCTGAATTGAATCGCCATCGCGGACCTCGTGGACCGCGCCCGTGCCGGAACCACCAACCGACCGGGTAAGCACACCGCCATTCGTCGCCTCGGCCGTGTATCGCGATGTGTCGCCAACGACCGTGGCGCGGTTGTCGCCAGTGTATTTGATGCCGGCTAAGGCACCGACCAGCAACAGTGCAACCGCGACAACGATCAGTAACAGTTTCTTAGCCATGGTTTCCCCCTATCCAGGCATGTTGCTATTCGGCTGAACTCAGCTGCGGTGCAAAAGATTCCGGCAGCCTGCCGATCGGCTCGAGTCCCGACGGAACAGCTGTCGGAATCTTCGGTTTAAAACTCTCGTCGGTCAGCGTAGCCAGAAAGTCGACCAGACGATCGAGTTCATCGCCTGACAGGTTCGGCTCCCAGATGTGCCAGTGCACGATCATACGCTCCTTCTCTTCGTCGGGCAGCGCATGCCCGCGACCCAGCGTATAGAACTCGACCGTGTCACGCAGATTATCGAATGCACCCGAATGCATGTACGGCGCAGTCTTCGCAATATTTCTCAGTCCCGGCACCTTGAATCCACCACGCAGGCCGGGATTGTTGGTAACGGCTTCGGCACCCGGATCAAACGCCTGGCCCTCGGGGTCACGCACGCCGATCACGGCTGTCTGCTGGTTCGTAAATAACGGCGGTGTGTGACACTCAGCACACCGTGCGACAAATGATCGAAAGACATTCATGCCCGATTTCTCATCTTCGGTCAGAGCATCGTGATAACCGTGCGCGTATTGATCGTAGCGGCTGTTCAGAGAAATCAACGATGACTGGAAGGCGGCGATCGCGGTGTAGATCATGTCAAGCGACAGTGCACCGTCACTGCCCGGATACGCATCCAGAAACAGTTGCCGGTAGGTTTCGTTGTTGCCGATGTCTGCCAGAAGCCGTGCCGGGTCAGTGCCCATCTCGCGGCTGTCGTACAACGGTCCTTGCACCTGCTCCTCCAGCGAAGACGCTCGTGCATCCCAGAAGAACGACGACAAGAACGCCACGTTCCAGAGACTCGGTGCTGCGCGCGTCACTTCGGTGCCATCGATGCCGACGCTTCGGGGACGGCCGTCAGAAAAACCGAGGTCAGGATGATGACAGCTGGCACACGACAAGCTGTTGTCCGCCGAAAGCAGTGGATCGAAAAACAGGTAGCGTCCGAGATCAATCTGCTGTGGCGAAAAGCCGTGGCGCGGTTTGGGTAATCCGGTTTTCGGTCCACCGACACCAGCAGATTGAAGCGAATCGTAATTCTGGTACAGCGTGCGCAGCTCACAGCTATTGGTATCGCTCAGCTCAAAACCGGGCGGGCAAGAATCACGGAGCACGAACTCGGCGCTGACATCAGCCCCGAGGCAGAGCCCCGGGACAATCAGCAGGAGCAAGGCGAGTTGTCGAAACACGAGGGGCATAGTGCGAAGAACCGCCCCTGTTTTCTATTTACTCAGCTCTTCGCGAACCAGATCAGCCAGCTGTTTTTGCCCGAAGCTTGGCAGCGGTCGACCATTGACGAAGTATTCCGGCGTCGCACTCACTTTCAGAAAAACGGAATCTTTCTTGTCCTTTTCCATGCGCTGCATTACCTGCACTGAGTTCATGTCGGCAGTGAGCTGATCCATGTTCAGGCCCACGCTGGCAATCGCTGGCCCGATTTTTTCAGGCTGGACAATATGGTTCTGCACCCACTGATCTTGTGACGCCAGCATGGCCTCCAATGTTTGCCAGTACTTGTCCTGATTGCGGCTTGCTTCCAAAATTCTGACCGCATGTTCAGAGCCAGAATGGAATGCGACGTGGCGAACCGACAGACGCATTTGGCCCGGCACCTCTTCCATCCATTGTTTCACCATTGGGAAAAACAACGCACACGTGCCGCACGCCGGATCAAGAAATTCGACGATATGCACCTTGGCACCCGGATCGCCGTGCGTCGGCGAATGTTCGCTCGCAAGGGCGGCCTCGCGTAACGCATTCTCATCCTGCAAAGGCTGCGTGTCGTCACTCTTGCTCAGAAACGTCGCTGCCGCGACAGCGATCACCAGAATCCCGACAGCCGCCGCAATGAGGCTGTTTCGACTGAAGCGGCTCTCCGCTTTCACTTGTGGGGTTCGTACTTTTTTGCTCATGGAGACTCCATTCTTTAGCCGCGAGTAAGGGCGCGCTTGTTAATTGCTAATTGTGTCAGAACCCGTGCGCCGCGCCTATAGCGTCGAACCGATGATTGCAGGATCGGCATATCGACAGGCTTGTTGTGTCAAAATATAGCCTGGATGAATTTTGAGGGGGCAGATCGTGGCAGACAAATTTCCTGGTCCGAAGACGCGCGCTGCGCTGGTGCGTGGAATACCGCTGTTCAAGAATGGATTGCGGTTCGATGCCGAAATGGAGCAAGCCGGGCGCCGCGGTTTCCGCCCCGTGCGGCAGATCGTTATTGATAAAGCCGAGGGCGATTTTGTCTGGGACCTGGACGGTAAGCGTTACATCGACTTTCAAAACGGCTGGGCGACAAACCCACTCGGCAATTGTCATCCGGAAATCCTGGAAACGGTAGAAGCGGCCAACCGACGGTTTGGCTTCCACTACGACCACCCTCTTCGCTATGACCTGGCTGAGATGCTCGCCGACATTATGCCGGGCAAGGCATTGCCGCGAACAAACTACGAGGTATCCGGTACCGAGGCAGCCGAGGCTGCTGTCCATCTGGCACTTACCCACACCAAGCGACGTTACGTCATTACGTTCAGCTCCTCGTATCACGGCATGGGGCTTGCGACCAAGGTGTTGAGTGGTCTCAACGGCAGCTACGGCACGTATCTCGAAGGCTGGGGCGGCGGAGTGATAAAGGCACCCTACCCGCACAGCGAGCGAATCCCGGCCGGAATGAGCGAGGAGCAGTACACCGAGTATTGCCTTTGGTACCTCGACAACCACATTCCGTCGAGCATTGCCGCACGCGACAACATCGCGGCGATTCTTATCGAGCCGGGTCTTGCAGAGGGTGGTAACTGGATTCCATCAACGCGGTTTCTGCAGGGCATTCGTGACGTCTGTGACAAGAACGACTGGTTAATGATCTCGGACGAAGTTCTGACAGGACTGGGTCGTACGGGTCGTATGTGGGGAATAGATCATTATGATGTTGTCCCCGATATTCTCGTGTACGGGAAAAACCTGTCCGGTGGTATCGCACCGCTGTGCGGCATCTCCGCACGCGATGAGATCATGGGTGACAACACCGATTTCTCCTCCGGCTCAACGTTTGCCGGAATGCCCGCGGGTTGCGCGGCAGCGATAAAGACACTGGAAATTTTCGAGCGCGACAATATCGTCGCGCATGCGAAGCGCCTGGGTGAAATCGCAGCGCAAATCATGGGCGAATGGGAGAAATACAGTGTCGTGCGCCAGGCGCGTGGTAACGGCTTACTGCTCGGTGTGAGTTTCGGCAAACCAGAAGCCGCAGACATCGATGAAAAAGACTGGTGGACGGCGCGGGCAGTGCGCGGAAAGATGCTGGAGAACGGTGTATGGGCTATCTCCGATCGTGAGGACACAATTCGACTGTATCCGGCACTCAACATGGACGAGTCCGTGCTGCGTGAGGGGCTGCAAATCATGGAAGACGCTATCCAGCACGTAGAGGAACACGGACACACGGAAGGCAATACAGCGGCTTATCCTAGCGGCGTTTCGGGTTTCTAGGCGCCGAGCTTCTTTACGGCGACGCTCATCATCGCGACCGCAAGCACAACAAATAGAATGGCGATCGCTCGTCGCATCACATGCGGCGCGATCTTGCCTTGCAACCGTGTGCCGATCTGGCCACCGATTAAAACGCCAGGTATGTCGTAAACGAGCAGATTCCACGGAACAGCCGTCCACCCTCCGGCCTTGATGAGCTGTACTGCAAGTGTTGTCGAAGCGCAGACCACGGTCACAATAACGACCAGGACCGATGTCGCCGCAGCGACAGCGATCGGTATTCCTTTTCGCGTCAGCTTTGAAATAGTGACCTCGCCGATACCGACTGAGACCATACCCGTGAGAAACGCGCCGAGCCCGGTCAGAGCGTAGCTCGCCACACCAAGCTGTGGAATCCTGTACGTATACTCATGCCCGTGAGAATCGATAATTGTCTTCTCAGATTGTATTTGGCTGTCGGATTTTGCGGAGGTGGAAGGCCGGTTAACCCATATCACCACGGCGAGAACAGCAACCAGAATCGAGTAACTCATTAACAAAATACTGTCATGCACATGGCTCGCAACCAACGCGCCAATCACGCTAATCGGGGCCGCGAGAAGAAGAATCCTGTAGGCCAGGGCATAGTCGATCAAGCGGCGGCGATAGTAGCCGACGAAGCCCGAGAAAAAACCAAAGGTCTGCGTAATCAAGGCGGCGCTGACCGCCGCTATTGTCGAATCGAGAACGTATTCAGGTCCAAGCAGCGGGAACACCAGGATAAAGATGGGTGTGAACAGCGCCGCGCCACCAATGCCGCTGAGCAACGCGCACGTCGCAACGACGATCGACACCGGGAACATGAACCAGTAAAGCGCGAAATCCATTTAGGTTCTTCGATTATCCTAATTCGTTCACTGCGCGGTGAGCCATCATCATTGCGGTTTTTGCATCCGCCCCAGGCGCGGAGTCGGTATTGGCAATGGTAATTCGGCCAAAGGGTTGGCGGCCTATTCGAGTTGAGTCACCCGGGCCGCCGGTCGAATAACCATGCGCCCAACGATTAACTGAAATACTGGCGACATCTTTGTCGAACTCGAAAAGGTCTTTAGGAAGCATACCGCTCAGATGACGCCTGATTTCCTCTTCGTAGTCCTTGAACTGCAGAGAAAACATCGTGTGTCGCGCTTCACGAAACTGCTCAAGTATGGGCGCGCCAACTTTCCCGTACGGACAGCTGATCATTTGAATGACGCATGGGTCATCCGGCGTGCTCGTGTATTCATAGCCGCCCATGCTCACCGGAAAATCCATGAGCACCGCCTGGTGCATGTTGCCGGGTGACATCGCCACGCCAATTCCCAGCTCTTTCATCGCTCTCCAGTTTCGAAGACCGACCGTCGTATATTGCAGCAGACTCTTGCCCTGAAGTTTCAATGCTGCCGCCTGCTCTTCCGGAAGACCCGGGACGATATGCGGGATGATCATGTTGTAGCAAGCCATCACGATGTTTTTAGCCTTTACCTGGCTGGCCTTGTTGTCGTTGATGTATTTAACGAAGACGTCACTGGAGCTCTTGGGATCACTGTCGTCACCATGCTCTACATTGACCACCGTGCTATTGAGCCTGATACGCACAGCATTTTTCGAGTTGTCCAACTCCGCGTAGTTGAACTTTGCCAGGACCAGTTCTTCGGCATTACTTCCTTTGGCAACAGTCGGGATCAATTTCTTTACCAGAGCGCGGGCGACACCGGCATTGCCATCAGGGAAATGATGGATATACGGATTGTCCTCGTCATAAACTGCGACGGGTTCAAATCCCAGCGCTCCGCAACGCTTGGCTGCCGCAATGCTCATCAGTTCTGTTCCTGAGCTCCCCCAGTCCAGTCCGGAATGCCTGGCCATCCTTAAAACGCCAGGGTCATCAACGCCCAGCGTATTTTTCAGATAGTCGAAATAAGAATGTGTATTAATGTAATTTTGCAGCTCCTCTTTCGGGACCTCCAGCGTATGCAACCCGCCATTCAATACGCGCAGCAACTGTTCTTTGCCTCTGTCACTCAAAGGCGCTTGTCGCGCCGCTTCTGCATTGGAAACTCTGGCCCCCTGAAGCCCTTCAACATAGTTCGGGTAGTTGCAATAAGGATGCTGGACTATCTTATCTTCACCAAAGACCTCTTTATTGAAGTAGGTAACACCGCCAAGCTCATTGCGCTTAAAAAAACCGATGTCATAAGCTGTTTTGAAGCGGTCCAGGTCGACGCCTATGTCTTCGAATAAATCGAGCACGACCTGATCTGCGTGTTTTGGCTCAACAATCGTCTGAGAACCGCCATAGCTTATCCGTGTAGTGCCATCGATCGTGTGTTCATTGCGTTTGGCGTGTCCGCCAAAATCATCGTGATTGTCCAGGATCAGAACCTTCTTGTTCGCTCCGTGCTTCTGCTGATAAAAATAAGCCGCTGAGAGCCCGCTGATGCCGGCACCAACAACAACCAGGTCGTAGGTCTCCGCCAGTTCGGTGGTTGGCCCCCAATCTGAGCGCCCGGCCCATGCCATGCTGTGAGCGTGATCGTTTGATCCCGGGTGACTCCCCCTGAGCCCGGTGCGCTGCGGTGGATAATACGATGGGCTCAGCGCAGCCATGGCGGCCTGACCGCTTGCTTCAAGCGGCAACATGGAACTCCCTGCCGCCATCAAAGTGCCATTAATAAAGTCTCGTCTGCTTATCTCACTCATCGGTCTTCTTGGATAGAGGCTACGCAGCAAACAGTATATTGCGTGTAGATCAAACCTGCGAATTCACATGTTGAGTCAGACGAACGGTTATACTGTTCGGCCATCCGACCAGTATTGATCAATGCGCTCATCTTCCACAGCACTCTACGACTACAACAGCTATTGGGCTGAATGCTTCGGTATTGCGCCGGAGTTGCCCATGTCGCGCGAGGAAATGGACGCGCTCGGCTGGGATTCCTGCGACATCATCATCGTCACGGGTGACGCCTACGTCGACCATCCTTCATTTGGTATGGCGATTATCGGTCGCCTGCTTGAGGCCAATGGCTTTCGCGTCGGTATCATTGCGCAGCCAGACTGGCGGTCAAAAGATGCATTCGAACGTCTCGGGCGCCCGAACCTGTACTTCGGTGTTGCCGCCGGCAACATGGATTCAATGATCAATCGCTACACAGCGGACAAGAAAGTTCGGAATGACGATGCCTATACGCCCAACGGCGCTGGCGGAAAACGTCCCGACCGATGCTCGCTCGTGTACTCGCAACGCTGCAAAGAGGCCTTCAACGATGTGCCCGTTGTGCTCGGCGGCATCGAAGCCTCTCTGCGACGAATCGCCCATTACGACTACTGGCAAGACAGCGTGAGACGTTCCATCCTCATGGACGCGAGTGCCGATATGCTGCTCTTCGGTAACGCCGAACGAGCAATTGTTGAGTTGTCGCACCGCATTGCCCGTGGCGAACCGGTCAGCGACATCACCGATATCCGTGGCACCGCTTTTATTAGGGATAACACGCCGAAGGACTGGTGGGAGATCGACTCCACACGCATCGATCGACCGGGTCGTATCGACCAGATCGTAAGTCCTTACGTCAACACGCAGGAAAGCGCGGCGTGTGCGACCAAGCAAAACGAACCTGCAGAGGAGCAGAACGTTTTGCGTTTCGTGCCTGACGCCAAGCGTAATCGCGGTCGGACCGTAATTCGGCTGCCGTCATTTGAGAAAGTTCGGAACGACGCGATCTTGTACGCGCACGCGAACCGGGTGCTGCACCTGGAGACCAACCCGGGAAATGCACGGGCACTGGTGCAGGCACACGAAGGCCGGGATCTCTGGATGAACCCGCCAGCGCAGCCATTAACCACAGAAGAAATGGACTACGTCTTCGGCATGCCGTTTACGCGTGTGCCACACAGCGCTTACGGAGACGCGAATATCCCGGCGTACGAGATGATTCGATTCTCGGTCAATATCATGCGTGGCTGTTTCGGCGGCTGTACGTTTTGTTCCATTACCGAGCATGAAGGTCGCATCATCCAGAATCGCTCGGAGGAATCGATACTTGGCGAGATCGAGAAAATACGCGATACGGTGCCTGGCTTCACTGGCGTTATCTCGGATCTCGGCGGCCCCACGGCGAACATGTACCGGCTTGCCTGCAAGAGCCGCGAGATCGAAGCGGCGTGCAGGCTTCCGAGCTGTGTTTATCCCGGCATCTGCAGCAACCTCAACACCGACCATTCTGCGTTGACCGGCCTCTACCGCAAGGCGCGTAAGCTGCCCGGTGTGAAGAAAGTACTCATCGCGTCCGGTCTTCGCTATGACCTGGCCGTAGAAGATCCCGAATACGTGAAAGAACTGGTTACCCACCATGTCGGTGGCTACCTCAAGATCGCACCCGAGCATACCGAGAGCGGACCGCTCGACAAGATGATGAAGCCGGGCATCGGCACCTACGACCGCTTCAAGGAATTGTTCGAACAGTTCTCAAAGGAAGCGGGCAAGGAGCAGTATCTTATCCCGTACTTCATCGCGGCTCATCCCGGCACCACCAATGAAGACATGGTTAACCTGGCCTTGTGGCTGAAGAAGAACAACTTCCGCGCGGATCAGGTGCAGGCGTTTTATCCATCACCGATGGCGACAGCCACCGCGATGTATCACTCCGGCAAAAACCCGCTGCGCAAAGTGGGCTACAAAAGTGATGGCGTTGAAACGGTCAAGAGCCCTGAAGAACGTCGCCTGCATAAGGCGTTGCTGCGATATCACGACCCATACAACTGGCCGACGATTCGCGAAGCGCTGACAGAAATGGGCCTTGGCAAACTGATCGGACCGGGCGAGGACCAGCTGGTGCCGGTCGATCAGCCACTTGACTCGAATGAGCGCGGTTCAGCGCGCAGAAAAAATACGGCCTCGGCACATGCCAAGCGCATCCGAAAAGGCAGGATTTTGTCGCAACACACGGGCTTGCCGCCGCGACAGAAGAGTTAGAAGCCCATATTAAAGGTCAAACCAACACGCAGCGGCTCACCCAGCTGCGTATACCCCTTGGCCGCATACCCATCCCTGGGGTCGTTGCCGAAGAAAAACCCTCTCACGTAATAATCTTCGTCCGTAAGGTTTCTTGCCCAGAGCGTCACTGCATACTGTTCGGCAGAATAGATCAGACTCGCATTGATCAACTCATAAGCATCAGACTTGATGCCGTGGCTGTCTGAAAAATAGAACTCATCTTTGCCCTGAACATTCAGATTCAGAAGTAAGCGCGGCGTGATGGATATATCAGTGCCCAGGGTGAATTGGTAGTTGGGCGCATGCGCCTGTTCCCGGCCATCAAGATTCTCTCCGGCGGAATTTATGAAATTCTGGTATTCACTTTCGAGTAAGCCGAGCGACCCATAAACGCTCCAACTATCATTCGCCTGCCAGCTCGAAGTGACTTCCAGACCATAGTTCGAGCCTGCGGCAGCATTTCCGACATATTCAATAAACTCGGTACTGCCATCGGGCCTCAACCTGAGTGTAGAACTGCTGATTTGGACATCGTCCCTGTCCATGTAAAACACGGCAAGCCGAGTTTGCATTTTGTCGTTGAACGAAGCGCCCTTAAAGCCAAATTCATAATTCCACAGCAATTCAGCATCAAACTCTCGCAGATCAACATCGAGCGACCCGTCAATATTGAAACCACCCGTTTTGTAACCGCGGGAAGCGCTTATATAAAGCAGCTGCTCATTAGCTGTGCGGTAATTTAAAGCGATCTTGCCGCCGTACAGATCATCTTTCGGATCAAAGCTTGCAAGGTCACTGTCCTGGTAGCTTGCATCAAAGCGCTCGACGCGCAGACCCAGATCGAATGACCAGTGATCACCGACCACCGTGTTGGTTTCAGCAAAAACAGAAAGTCTGTCGATGTCATAGGAGCTGCTGAAGTTTGCTGGCAGATAGGTATAGATGCGATTTAGACCAACGCTCTGCTGCAGGGAATATATCCCGGCTACCCAATTGGTGGAGCCGGAGAACAGGGCACCATTGTCATTGGAAACCAGTCTTATCTCACCGCTTATCGTGTCACGTTCTCTCAGGTACTGGTCCGTTGAAGAATACTCCCAGGGATGGAAACCTGTGTGTACCCAATCTTCGTCGTAGCCGTATTCGATATCGGAGTCGGCAAAACCTGCGACCGCTTCCAAAGAAAAGTTTTCGAAATTATCAGCCGTGAGTTTCGTGTTGAGTAGTGTTGACTTTTGACGATCAAAACCCGGCTCGTCTGAAAGAGTATCGCGAATATTGTCGAGGGAAAACGCATCGTAACCGTTATCGATATCAATGCTGGCGGTATTGAAATCCAGAGAAACATCATCCGACAGAAACCAGCTAAGCTTGCCTCTAAGCGTTGTTTCTTCGCGCTCGTTAGTGGATTGACCGAGGAACAGATTGTCACTGAAGCCATCACTTTTCAGGGTCTGTGCGGACAGCCTGTAGAGCACAGTGTCGGACATTGGCCCTGACACGTATCCCGCGATCCCTTTGCTGTCGTAATTCGCGATGTCAGCTTGCAGGCCATAGACGAATTCATCGGTCGGCGCCTTGGTCTTCAGGTTGATCAGGCCGGCCAGTGCGTTGGATCCGTATCGAGTGCCTTGCGGCCCCATCAGTATCTCGACCTGTTCGACGTCATACAGTGTGGCCGCATTGCCAATGCCGGAAAAATCCACACCATCAATAATGACGCCAACCGATGGATTCAGAGGTTCCGAAAACTGGCCCCGTTCACCGATGCCGCGAATCTGGTAAAAACGTGCTCGGGAAGCACCTGACGAGAAATTTACGTTCGCTGCATCAAGCAACAAATCTTCAAGATGCTTGGCACCTTTTCGCTGCATGAGCGTGCTGTCGAGCACCGTAATACTGGCGGAGATATCATTGATTGAAGCTTGCCGGTAGTCCGCGGTAACGACCACTTCATCTATCGCCTCAGCCGCATCATCCTGTGCGCCTGCCATTGGACTCAAGGCGACAATAGCAAGCCCGAAGAGGCTGAGGTGCTTCATTACTAACTCCGTGTACTGTTCAAAGGAATGAGACAGTCAGTACGTCACGGAGGGATAGAGCTGAACTTAGAAAGTCAGTAGTCCTATTCCTACGCCAGTATTAACTGGGTCAGGTTCGAAGGGTTTGTTAGTACAAAGAAAAACATCTCAGGCCGAAGCCACCCCTCAGGATGTGCTTCACTCTAGGATAGAGGTCAATACAAGTCCAGAACTTCTACGCTACCACTCCCTCTTCGATGGCCACCAGGAGCCGCGCGCCTCGGAAAAACCCCAATAGACGAATCCCGGCACATCATTTATGCCGAGATTGACGAAATAATTGCCACCAGAAAACTCATCACGAAAACTGGTTTTGCCGACCGTAATCCTGAACTTGTCTTCTATAAAGCCCGCATACATCACGGCGCCGACATTCAACTGCTGCGAATTAGGCCACTGCTCCCAGGTCCAGCTGAGTGACGGGCCCAACCCGAAAGCGCTGAAAACCCCATGTGTCTTTCTCGAAATCAGGAAATCCGCCTGAGAAAACCAGACATAGTCGTCGCGAGACGCGCCCGAGTGGTTCAACTGGATCGGCGTGAACTTCACATCCCAACGCCAACCATTGCTGCCCATCCTCAGCCCCTGGTACCACGACAAATCCAGTCCGCCATTGCGTGCATCCACAGCGATCTCATCTGGCAACCAGGATTGCCATGAATAGTCCGGCGCCGTGGAGACGTTCAGCGTCAGATCTTCCTCCTGCATATAAGAATGCAGGTATAAGGCACCAAGTGTCAGGCCTGCGCTGACCACTTGACCACCACCCATGACCTCGCCCTCTTTTCGCTCCAGTATCAACAATCGATTGCTGGCCCTGAGTGTCAGTGGGTAATACCAGGTCAGTTGGTCCTTGTCGCTGAGTTTGAAGATCCTCTTCAGGAAAGCGCTTGAGTCGGTGGAATCATAATCCTCACTAATTAAACCCGTGATAAACGCCGTCATGCTGGGGGCAACGTAAGATCCATCACCGACCGAGATTGGCTCACCAAACAGGCTATTGGCGATAGCCTGCATATTTTTATCTGTGGTCTGTTCGGCGTAGGTATTGGCCCATACGAATTCGCCTTGAAAGGTGGATCCCTCCGCGAACTCGCGCCGTAGCAAATACAGAAATACCGTGTTTGCCGGTTGGCTCGCTGGAATACCCAGCGCATCGTAAGTCTGTTTGATATGCCGGGCCATGCAAGTCTCGCGATCAAACTGACGCTCGCAGACAAAGTTCGCTATACCCCAAATGGCGTCATAAATGCCGGCGTAGTAGTCATATTCACGGAAGGAGCTATCAACAAAACCGCCAAATGCCTGCATCATTTCGCCGATAACAGGCGAAAACCGGCTGGATAATAGAATTCGCCTGTCGCCGAGCTTGTCATTTCTGGAGCGGCTGGCGCCAACAGCCAGTCTGTCCTCTCCTGTGTAAGCCGCCAACCTGACAATCCAGTCGATCAATATCTCTCGTTGCCGCGTTATCTCAATACAGCGCTTCAGCTGCTGGTCTAACGGCGTGCCCTTGTATTCAAGCTCGAGCAGATAAGCGCTGGCCACGATGCACTCGTTCGCTTGATTGACGATGCCGGGCTGCGGTGTCTTCCCGCTACCCCAATCACTTTCAAAGAAGGTGCCGCATTCAGGCATCATGACCTGCAGTTGATCGAGTGCCGGCACGTTCAGGACAAGATCGGGGAAGCGCTGCACCAAGGCCTCCGAAAGCCTGTCCGCATGCGCAACGACCTGGTTCGTCCAGTCACCGCCGCGAAGAAGATTGTAGAGTTCGTAATCCCGGCTCGATTCTATAGCGCCACCAAGGAACCGCAGTTGGCTGCGTAACCCGAATGTCACCTCTTCAGGCTCCTCCTTTTCGTCAGGTGGTTGCGCTTCGGCGCTGATAATTGCGCTGCCGTCTTCCTGCTGCACTGATCGGCGAATTGTCGGATCCAGGTAAATATAGTTGAAGCGCCTGCCGGACATACTCCAGGACGGTCCTGGCCCGGTACCCCATTCCCCCGGTTCTGCAAGTGCTTTGGCAACGCCCAGCGGAATGTTGTCGAACAGACCGCCATCAATAAACTCATCAAGCATCGGTCTCATACCATCCGGGCATAATCCGACCAGCTCAATAACCCCCATCTCGTCTTCTACCACCGGTTCACAGTACGCGAGGTGCTTGCGCCCGAAAGCGACAGGGAAGGCACTAGACGCCTCAATGGCGTTCATGACCGCTGTCGAATCATGCCGGATCGGGCAATCTGCTTTACCTGTCGGCCTGCCTTGCAAATACATGACGTTACCGAACGCCGGATCCTCACTATCGACGAGGCAACTGACAAACCTGGCGTATCCCAACCCGTTTACACGCAGCGTCAACGGAATGACGAAGCGCTGATTGTGTACTCGCACACCGGCAATGTCTTTTTCAGCAGCGTCTACACGGGT
>JAACFM010000131.1 GCA_009937445.1 Gammaproteobacteria bacterium
CCTGGTGCGGTGAGGGCCAGACGGTCGCGCTTCTGGGCTCGTCGGGTGTCGGAAAATCGACAATAATCAATACCTTATCGGGCTCGGAGCAACAAACGAAGGCCGCTCGCGACGATGATCAGCGGGGTCGCCACACGACGACGAGCCGCTCCATGCACAAGCTCGAAGATGGTGGTTGGCTGATTGATACGCCCGGCATGCGCGAGCTGCAACTTGTGGATGTTGGCGATGCGTTGGACGATGTATTTAGCGACGTCGCCAAACTCGCCGCACAATGCCGTTTCGTTGACTGTGGCCACGAATCGGAGCCGGGTTGCGCGGTGCAAGCCGCGATAGCTGACGAGACGCTCGATCCTGAGCGATTGCGGCGCTACCGAAAACTGCAGTCTGAGGACCGACGCAATACCGAGTCGCTGGCCGAGCGACGGTCGCGCGATAAGTCCCTCGGGAAATTTTACAAGTCAGTTCTTTCGGAAAAACAAAACCGGAAAGGTGGAAAATAGCGATGGCCTCAATCGACCTGAATGCAGACCTGGGCGAGGGCGATCCGTACGATGTGGCGTTGCTGCAGATCGTCAGTAGCTGCAACGTCGCTTGTGGCGGTCATGCCGGCGACGTCAAGACTATGCGGGCAACGGTTCGGTCTGCTGTTGAAAATGGTGTGTCGATTGGCGCGCATCCTTCCTACCCGGATCGCGAGGGATTTGGGCGCCGTAGCCGGTATCTGTCAGGTGAAGCGCTACTGACTTCGCTCATAGACCAGATTGAATCTCTGAATTCTGTCGTGTTGGAAGCCGGGGCGGTGCTCACGCATATCAAGCCGCATGGCGCGCTGTATAACGACGCTGTAAACGACCGAGAGCTGGCAGACCTGATTGCCAGGGCCATCAAGGCGACCGTCCCTGATGCGGCATTTGTTGGGCTACCCGAAAGCGAACTGGAAGCGGCTGCGCTGGCGCATAAGCGGGTTTTTGTCGCCGAAGGTTTTATTGATCGTGCCTACCAAGTCAATGGTCAACTCGTACCGCGCTCCGAACCCGGTGCGGTGCACAAAAGCCTGGAGCTCGTCTTGCCGCAAGCCGTCTCGTTGGTTGGCAAAGTGGATACGCTGTGCATCCATGGGGACACGCCGGGTGCCGCCGAGGTGGCCGCGGCCGTTCGGCAAGAACTCGAGAAACAAGGAGTCGATATTCGTGCGTTCAGCCGGTGACGATTTGCTCAGTGTTGCTGTAGCCGACCCACAAACGGCACAGCGACTGGCTGCCGTTCTTCGTGACAGCGATGACTGGATCGAGGCTGTAGCGGGCGTCAACTCCGTTGTTGTGCGTTTCGATATTGCGACAGTCCTTCGAGCCGACGCCGAAAAGCGCTTGGGTATCGCCGCAGCCAATATTCCGGAGCCTGATGAAAGACAGCAGGCGAGAGTTGAAATACCCGTCATTTATGGCGGTGAGTTTGGCCCGGATCTGCAGTTTGTCTGTGAAAAGCTGGGCCTTACACGGCGCGAATTCATTCAGATTCATTGCGGTGAATATACGGTCGATATGCTTGGTTTTATCCCCGGGTTTGCCTATATCGGTGGACTGGATGAGCGACTGAACATCGACCGACTCCCGGAGCCGCGTCAGTATGTGCCCGCCGGCTCAATCGGTATTGCGGGCGGGCGAAGCGGCATCTACTCCTTGCCCGGGCCGGGTGGTTGGCCGTTGGTCGGGCGAACGTCGCGAAAATTATTTGATGCGACGGCTGACGACCCGTTCACCCTGTCCGCTGGCGCAAGAGTCATTTTCACCGCGGTTGATTCCTTGTGACGATAAGCGTCCAGAATCCCGGATTGCAGACGACTATTCAGGCCCGACCGAGAACAGGGCAACGGCACATGGGCGTGCCATACAGCGGGCCTGCCGATCCTTTATCGATGGCACTGGCCAACCGCCTTGTGGGCAACGGGTCGTTTTTTCCAGCGTTGGAAACGACGCTGACAGGCGTGACATTGGCGTTTAATTCTGGCGCAACGCTTGCGATAACCGGGGCCACGGCGCGTTGCACGTTGAACGGCTCGGACGTGCCGCAACATGTGACGATTGCGGTGCAGCGTAATGATGTCGTGAGTGTTGGAGCCGCGGAAAAAGGGGTTCGCAGCTATATAGCATTTGCCGGTGGTCTGGGTGCCGATGAAGTTCTTGGATCTTGTTCCACGTACCTGAGCGCAGGTTTTGGCGGGCATGCGGGCAGGGCGCTGCAAAAGGGCGATGAGCTGCGCCTGCACGATGCGCATGGGATATCACCAGGCCTGGAAACACCGGCCGAATATCGGCTGCCCATGCTGGATGCATGGACGATCCGGGCAGGTGCTTCCGCTGAAACAGCGAGTCTGCAGAATCCGCAGCAGCTGTTCGATCGAAAATTTACGATCGCCAGTCGTAGCGACCGAATGGGTATCAAGCTGGATGGCCATAAATTCGCAACGAGTATTGATGGGCAAATGCCGAGTGTGCCGGTCTTCCCCGGTACTGTTCAGTGCCCCCAGGATGGCAGCTTGTTCGTGCTGTCCATCGATGCTGGGACGACGGGCGGTTATCCGCGGGTGGCCAAGATCGCGAGAATGGATCTGCATCTGCTGGGCCAGCTCAGGTCCGGCAACAGCCTGACGTTGATAGAGCGAAAAGAGGACGATGCGGTACGTGAATTGCGTGCAAAACACGCCTACTGGAAAACGTGGTTAACGGATATCGCTGACGTTATATAGTGAGTATGC
The DNA here is from genome assembly GCA_009937445.1 of Gammaproteobacteria bacterium. GTDB lineage: Bacteria > Pseudomonadota > Gammaproteobacteria > Steroidobacterales > Woeseiaceae > UBA1847. The sequence goes on from JAACFM010000131.1 coordinate 2,759, forward strand.
ATGGCATGCTATCTCGCGGTTACGAGGCACGATATTGCTGTCAAATAAATTGATTGCGCGGTGTCAGGTTCCGGGGCATGATCGCGCCGCTCCAGCCCCGGTAATTGGCTGACGAGGTAACAGTGTGAATGAAACGACAGACTTGGTAACCCTTGGTTGGCGCGAGTGGGTAAGCTTGCCAGGCCTTGGTGTCGAAGCCATTAAAGCGAAAGTTGATACGGGCGCTCGAACGTCTGCCATTCATGCCTTCGAATTAGAGCCATTTTCCGAGGAAGGAAAGCCAAGAATCCGGTTTCGAATTCACCCGCTGCAAAAAGATCAGACAACCATTGCCACTTGTACAGCCGACATACTGGACAAGCGCGTTGTAACGGATTCTGGCGGGCACCGGGAGGAGCGATTTGTGATATCAACAGAGTTGGGCATCGGCGGCTATTGCTGGCCGATGGAGGCGACTCTGACCGCGCGAGACAATATGCTGTTTCGTATGCTCATCGGTCGCACAGCATTGAATGGTCGTGCGTGCGTCAACCCGGCGCGTTCATACCTCGTTGGCAAAAAACGGCGTCCAAAGAAAGGCTAAAGCGCATGGCGATTAACAAGACCATTACTATCGGTGAGCACGTCATCAAACCGGGCGAGCGCGTTTCGATTAGCTTGCCGGTGGCGGATCTTTATACGGCGACCTCTTTGAGCATGCCTGTGAAAGTCATCTCGGGGCGCAAGATTGGTCCTGTGCTGTTCGTCTCGGCGGCAATTCACGGCGATGAACTGAATGGCGTTGAAGTGATTCGTCGATTGTTGAAGCGCAAGATACTGCGCTCTCTTCATGGCACTTTAATCGCTGTACCGATAGTCAATGTTCACGGATTTCTCGATCAATCGCGCTATCTGCCGGACAGGCGCGACCTGAACCGGTCTTTCCCTGGAACGGCAAAAGGGTCTATCGCCGCCCGCCTGGCGAACCTGTTCGCCAAACAAATTGTCGCGAAGGCGGATTATGGTATCGATTTGCATACGGGTGCCATCAACCGCACCAATCTGCCGCAGCTAAGAGCGAATCTTGGTGATCCGAAGACCTTTGATATCGCCAGAGCCTTTGGCGTTCCAGTGATCGTTAACTCCGATATTCTGGACGGCTCGCTGCGCGGATATGCGGCAGAGCGAGGACTACCTGTCTTGATCTACGAGGCGGGCGAAGCGCTGCGATTCGATGAAGTGGCAATTCGCGGCGGCATTCGCGGCATTCTAAATGTCATGCGTCACATCGGTATGATTCCGCAAAGCAAGAGCGTCAAACAGATTACTCCCGTCATCGCCAAGTCGACGACCTGGGTTAGAGCGCCAGTGAGTGGAATCATCAATGCGAAAGTACAGCTCGGCGGAAGTGTCACGAAAGGACAAGTGCTGGCGACTGTCAGCGATCCACTTGGGGATGCAGAGCAAAATGTGGATGCGCCGTTCGATGGGATTGTCATAGGCCGCAGCAACCTTCCGTTGGCGCATGAAGGCGATGCACTTTTTCATTTGGCCGCATTTAAAGATGTTGCGGTTGCTGAAGACCGTGTCGAAACTTTCGCCGTTGCGCACGACACGAATTCTTCTCAGAAATAAAGATAATTCTAGGGACTTAACGATGAAGATCGGGATACTTTCAACCAACAAAAATCTCTATTCGACAAGACGTCTCATGGAGGCGGGCAAAGAGCGTGGTCATGAGATGCGCGTTATCAATCACAAGCACTGTTACATGAATATAACGAGTCACAATCCGAGCGTTCATCTAAAGGGTGAGTCTATTACGGGCCTCGACGCGATTATTCCGCGGATTGGTGCGTCGATCTCTTTTTACGGCACGGCCGTGGTACGGCAGTTCGAGATGATGGGTGTGTATTCAGTAAATGAGTCGGTAGCGATCAACCGTTCCAGAGACAAGCTGAGGGCGTCACAGCTATTGGCCAGACGCGGCATCGGTCTGCCCGTTACCGGATTTGCAAATTCACCAGACGATACTCAAGATCTCCTGAATATCGCTGGCGGAGCGCCCGTCGTGATAAAGCTTCTGGAGGGAACCCAGGGAGTCGGTGTTGTGTTGGCCGAGACGAAGAAAGCCGCTGAGAGTGTGGTGGAAGCATTCCGGGGTCTTAAGGCCAACTTCATGGTTCAGGAGTATATTAAAGAGGCAGGCGGCGCTGATATTCGTTGTTTTGTCGTTGGCGACAAGGTGGTTGCCGCAATGAAAAGGCAAGGCAAGGAAGGCGAGTTTCGGTCGAATCTGCATCGAGGTGGTTCCGCATCTCTGATCAAGATTACTCCGGAAGAGAGGTCTACGGCCGTTCGTTCTGCGAAAGCGATGGGGCTCAATGTTTCGGGAGTAGACTTGCTGCGATCAAACCATGGGCCCGTTGTAATGGAGGTCAATTCAAGCCCGGGGCTTGAGGGTATTGAAAAAGCGACAAACAAAAATGTCGCTGGAATGGTTATCGAATTCATCGAAAAAAATGCCAAGCAAGGGAAGACTCGCACGCGCGGCAGGGGATAGGCTTGCCAACGCACGCCCGGAAGCGGAGTAGGAAAAAGCAATGATTAGCGAAATTACGGATATTTGGAGTTTCGTACTGGGGACAGCGCCAAGCGGGCAGACTGTAACGGTCGGGCAAATGGTATCGATCATTTTGTTGTTGTTCTTCGGTTACTTCGGCAGCAAGTTCATCGGGTTTCTTCTTGGCCGGCGACTCGCGACGACCAAGTTGCGTGCGGACGAAATTCATGTCTTGAAGAGGATCGCATTCTTTATCCTTATCGTCCTGGTCGTCGTTACAGCGCTTGGGTTGCTCGGGATTCCATTGACCGCATTTGCATTCGCGACAGGTGCCATCGCAATCGGCGTTGGTTTTGGCGTGCAGAACATCATTAATAATTTCATTAGTGGTTGGATACTGATGGCTGAGCGGCCGATCCGAATCGAAGACTTCGTCGAAATTGATAACGCTCAAGGTACCGTAGAAAGCATCGGTAACCGATCCACGCGAATTCGCCGTTCGGACGGCGTGCATTTACTGGTTCCAAACAGCCTGTTGCTGGAGCGCACAGTCGTCAATTGGACGCTGATCGATCGTGAAGTTCGTACAATAGTTCGGGTAGGGGTTGCCTACGGATCACCTGTGAAGAAAGTCGCTGAATTGATTCGTCAGGCGGTGACCGAGCAGCCCGACGTAAAAGCAGATCCGAATCCCAGCATTGTGTTCGAAGACTTCGGCGACAGTTCGCTGGTGTTTGACGCGTATTTTTGGTGCGACGTTGGCGGAGAGAAGGTCTTGCGAGAAATTCGCAGCGCTATTCGTTTTCGTATTAGTGAGTTGTTTGAGGAAAACGACATAGTGATTGCGTTCCCGCAGCGCGACGTGCATCTCGCTTCCAAAGATCCGCTCGAAATTCGCCTCTTGTCCACTACAGTCTAAAACTGCCAAAGAACGGCGAGCGCAGGCGTCAAAGTGAGTTTTCGGACACGAACAGGCATGGCGTGTCTGACTCGCATATCCAGCGATACTATTTAAGCAAGAAAGTGGTGGGCCCGGTAGGACTCGAACCTACGACCAAGGGATTATGAGTCCCCTGCTCTAACCAACTGAGCTACAGGCCCGT
>JAACFM010000132.1 GCA_009937445.1 Gammaproteobacteria bacterium
GTTCGTAGCGTTTGACGGCCCGTTCGCGGAGACCTAACTCTGTCTCCAGCATCCCCAAAGCGGAACACTGATAGGCGGTTTTCATTTTTTGCGTCGACAATTCTTCCACGACGACACCAAGATCAGCTGTCCGTCCGAGCCGCGCCAGACAAAGGCCTTTCTGCAGCTGCCAGGCCGCCGATCGCGCGTCAAGCAACAACGCCTGCTCGACCGCCGCAAGGGCGGCACGCGGATTCTCGAGCGTCATCATCAGGTGACTGGTCGTGTGCCAGCCAGAACCGTAGGCCGGAAACAGGCGGTTGAGCTTTTCGCATTCCGCGACCGCTTGTTTATTGTCGCCCTGTTTAAGCAGCTCCCAGACGCGAGCTTCCTGCAATTTTGCGGCCTGTGTGTCGACGCTATTACCCTCTGTGCGTTTCATAGTGAACGACATTCTAGACCACCCGCGCTCTGGAAAGACAAAAAAGCCCGGCGGGGGAAGCCGGGCTTAATTGTCGTCAAACGTTGGTTTGCGAGGTGCTGCAATCAGTCAAAGTGATAGCTAAGCTTCAGACCGATCGTTCGTGGCTGGACGATGAACTGCCGGTTACCGTTGCCGTACCAGCTTTCGAATGCGCCAGTATCGTAGCTAAAGTAACTAACCGGAAATCCGCCGGACGCTGCCGACTCGTCGCCGATATTCTTCACATACAGCATCGCGGTCCAGGTATCCGTGGAGACAGCGGCCGTCGCACCCAGCAGCACGAAGGAGCCAAATGTCTCGCTGAGCTCGTTATCAGGAGCGATAAAGTTCTCCGACTTGCTCTGCGAGTAGGCATTAAACCCAAGGTTTAGATCCATGCCTGAGTTGAGGTTCCAGCTATTGTCAAAACTGAGGCTGAATACACTCTTTGGCGCGCCCGGTAAGGTCGAACCCGCCAGTGCTACCAGGTCGCCGGTCTGCGGACTGATGAAGTCCTTGTCGAGTTCAGCTTCAACATAGGTATATCCAAATCGGTAGTGAAAGCCCTCACCCAGAACACCTTCCATCTCAAACTCAAGTCCGCTGGTGTTTGCTGCATCACCATTCGCTGCGAGATAAAAGCCATAGAAAGCAGACGTTGTGTTGAGCTGCGGGTCATCCCAATCGACATTGAACAGTGACGCGGTGTAGCGGAAATTGTCATTGCCGCCTTTCACGCCAATCTCGAGGTTGGTCACAGAATCCGACTTGAACGTCCGCATCGCTTCGGCGTTCGGCTCGCCAAACGGATCGCCATCATCAAGGCTCGGTAAGGACTGCGCACCGCCATGTCGATAACCTTCTGAATAGGTCGCATAGAGCATCGTGGCGTCGCTCAGGTCATACGAGGCGTTGAGTTTGAAGAGCACATCGTCATCGGCGTCCTTCGATTGCGGCGCAGCCGGTGACGTCGAGCCTGGAGGCAGCGGGAAGCCAAGTATGACGTCGTTGACCGTATCGTTGTCAAACCAGCGGAAGCCACCGGTAAAGCGCAGCTCATCGGAAACATGATAGGTAATTTCGCCATAGATCGCAGTTTCCTCGTAGCTGGTATCGCGAATGTATTCGAAGTCAATTTCGCTCAGGTCGCCCGAATAAAAGCGCGGCCAAAAGCCTCCGTATAAACCTCCGATGGTGCAAACGGGCTCATACGTTACGGGATCCGTTGGAATTCGGCAGGCATTCTTGAACAGATTCATACCCGGGTTGTAGCTGAGCTGGTAGACACTGTTCTCCTGATCCATGTAAAAGGCGCCGACCAACCAGTCGAAGTTGCTGTCGTTGTCGTTGGAGACCAACCGGAATTCCTGGATAAACGCTTCGTCATCGTAGCCGCGCTCTGCCCGTTGGGCAGGCCGTGGCCATGCGCCGCCGTAAAAGAGTAAGTTCCAGTCGCGGCTGGTGCCGTCAACTTCACCGCCGCTCGCCCACAGGCCACCGTTGTCGCTTTCACCCATACCTTCATGGTCAAAGCTTGAGGTGCTGGAGGTAAACGTTGCAAAACCCATGTCCCATTCAAGCTCGAGGCTCATCAGCTCGGCTTCTCGTTCCGATGGCTCAAGCAGGACCTGTCCGCTGTCATCGTCACCGTATTCAAAATACAACGGTGAATCCGACGGCTGATTGTTGTTTCCGAGGGTCGTTGAACGCCGCGAACCAATCGTGTCGTCTTGCATTTGGTAGTTGAACTGCGCAGAAAAATTATCGCTGATGTCTGAGCGTATTGAGATCTTCGCGTAGTCTATTTCGACCGTATCGGCGTCTTTCACTTCTTCAAAGCAGCCAATATTACTCAATACCTCTTGACGGCTAGCCTGCCGTGGGTCAACACAGGTGCCGTTGACGTTTACCAGCGGCTCGCGAAATGAGTTCAGCTGATAGGCGTTGACGTAGTCAATCACACCATCGTTGTCGATCCGGCTGTAACTGGCACGCAGCGCTGTCCGCTCACCAAGGGGGATGTTGACCATCGCATCGAGACCGAGGTTGTTACCATCCGATCCCGATGTTTCGCCATAGTCGAGCGACACCTTCGCGTCGAATGCTGAGGCGTCGGGACGGTTACCGATGTAGCGAACGGTACCGCCGAGCGATCCGGAGCCGTACAGCGTGCCCTGCGGTCCGCGCAGCACCTCAACACGCTCAATGTCTTTCACAAGGAAATTCGCGTACAGCGGCGTATTGTCATAGTAGGTAGCAACGGTCGGCACAGCATTCAACATGATGTCAGCGTTAGAGCCGTTGTCGACGTTCAAGCCGCGAATCACGATGCTATTCACCGTGCCCGAATTTCGATAGCCGCGGTCGACAACAGTGACGCCATACATGGCGCGCAGGATGTCGTATTGATCGACCATGTTCTGCGCATCGATCGCATCACCGGACATTGCCGATATGTTGTAGGGAATATCCTGGACACTGGCATTACGGCGCGTGGCTGTAACGACAATCTCTTCAAGGCTGCCTGTTGTTGACTGCGCCATGGCGAATGGCGAAGTGCTGGCGATCGCCGCACCAATTGCCAGTACCAAAGGCTTCCTGGTAAACGTCTTGGTCGTTTTCATGTTGTGTCTTCTCCCCCTGCTGAGTCAGCAAGACTTGTTGCTAAAAAATATCTCAACGACCTCTGAACCGATAGGTCCAGATTGGCCATTATTAGTGGTCCAGATTGCGCCCTGCCCGCTGCGCCAATGTTAGTGGGCCCAGCGCATTTAGCGCCGCCGAGTCCGGGTCCTCTTCATACTGTGGATATCTGAGCCGGCTGTCCCTGAAACTTTTCAGCGGCTGGCCAAGGTTCTGCCAGCCGTTCTTGCGCACATCGCGCAGATAGCTCAGGTCGAGCTTAAGCGGAATAATTTCCCGCCCCTTGCCGGCGTGGTAAATCACTTCACCACCGGGTCCGGCAATCAAGCTTTGCCCGACCCCAAGAGGTCCGGACAGATTGACGTCAAAGAAATAGCACTGGTTCTGGGCCGCATGCGCGCGAACCATTGCCAGCTCGACATCGCGGTCCAGCGAACTTGTCAGGGTGGGGTGCAAGATCACTTCTGCGCCCTGCCAGACAAGGCTGCGGATGCTCTCCGGAAACCACATGTCGTAGCAGATCGAGACGCCGAAGGTCGCGACACCCGGTATTTCGAATACGGTGTGCTGGCTACCGGAGACCACGGTGTTTTCGTACGGACACCACGGGAACAACTTGCGGTGCCGGGTTACAACCTCACCCTCAGGCGAGATGACCGGCGTGGTGTTGTAGACCAGGTCCCCATCCGACTCGTGCAGAGAACCCGGCAGCAGCCAGATGCCGTGCCGCCGAGCAACTTCCTGAAAGCGTTCTTCTCTGGGGCCCGGCATCGGTTCAGCGCAGGCGAGATCGGTACCACACGCGAGTTCCGGACAGACAATCATCTCTATCCAGGGAAAACGGCGCATCACGTCGTCGATCTCGGTGATAACAAGATCGACATTGTCACCATTGGGGCCTTCGAGCTGTAACCCCGCGATGGCAAAAGTGCTCATGTGCGCGCTGCATCCATATGCCCCGACGGTAGCGGCGAATCATGGCCACCGATAGAACCAGATTCGGACTCCTTATGGGTCCAGATTTCGGGATTCAGGCTCTGGCGATTTGTCGGCGAGGCGCAGGAGCAGCGAGTCGACGATCTGCTGTTCTTCGTTAAAAAACTTGATCTTGTCGCCATCGATGACAATGAAATAGCCTTTTTCTTCGCCGAACACCCAGCGATTCCATTTCCGGTAGAAGCGGTCGCCTTCAACCCGCCAGCGGCCGGCGTCAATGTCTTCATTGGCGAAGCCGCGACGTCCGCTCATTGTGCCGTCCGGATGATAGACGATCGTGCAGGGCCAGCCGTACACCTCGCGGTCCAGCAGGGTCGCGCCGGCCATGGTCTTGACGAGCTCGTCGCCCGTGAGCCATTTTCCGGATGAGGTCGATAAGTGTTCGACCTGCCCTCTTACCAGTTTTCGCACGAGCTCCATCAAACGCTCGACGCCCGGTCGAATCTTGTCGACGCTGAGGCTGGTCACACCCATGCGAAAACAGTTCTCAGCATTTTCCTGAATGGCATAGTAGTGACTGACCGGTTCAATCAGCAGCCCCTCGCGCTCGGCTTCCAGAACGAGGTTGCCGACGTCGAAATCGCTTGGCGCTCTAACCCAGTAGGTCGTGCCACCCACTTCCGGCGAAATCTCCAACGGAATGCCGCGCACATTGGTGAGTGCGCTGCGCAGCCGCATACGGCGTTCACGCAGCACACGGCCAAGCCGTAGCATGAGTGCATCGTAATGTCCGAGCGACAGAAAGTAGGCAGCGGTGCGTTGGTTATTGTATGGCGGGTGCTCGAGAATCTTGCTGCGCAGGTGTCGAGCACGACGTATGAAGCGTGCGTCCGCAACGATGAAACCCAGCCGAATACCGGGCCCCAGCACGTTCGAAAAACTGGCCACATAGATGACGCGACCATCGCTGTCCATGCTGCGCAGTGCCGGCAACGGGTGGTCCATGTAACTGGTCTCGCACTCGTAATCATCTTCGATAATCGTGAGATCGCCGTCATGGGCTGCCGACATCAACGCCTGACGGCGCTGCAGCGACATCGCAACCGCAGTCGGAATCTGGTGGCTTGGCGTTACATAGACGACGTCTGTTGCAGACAGGCTCGCATCCACAACCAGGCCGGACTCATCAACGGATTGCGGTCGCACGCTAGAGCCACTTTGGCGAAAAAGTTCGCGCACGCTCGAGTTGCCCGGCTCCTCCATCGCGACCGTGATTTGAGTTTCGGTTAACAGGCGACTGATCAGGTACAGGCTGTTCTGCGTACCCGTGGTGACGAGAATCTGGTCGGTCTCCGCCTGGATGCCACGACGCGTCAAAATTTTCGTGCGGATTTCCTCCAGCAGCATTGGGTCGTCCGCATCACCGCTGCCCGCGGACCACTCGCGCACGTCCGCAACGCTCATCGACAAACGATTCGCTTCACGCCATTCCGTCAGCGGAAACAAGCTGGCATCGAACTGGCCGTCGATAAACGGGTACGGATACAAACTCCAGTTAGGCAGGTCCTGCACATCCGAAAGCCCACGCCGGGCACTCTCGTTGCCGCGCATCCAGAGTGCAGAGCGATCCTCGTGAGCAGTGTGACTCCTGCCACTCGCAGCGACGCGCGACTCCAATATTTTCTCGTTGACGAAAACGCCGCTGCGTTGGCGACTGATCAGATAGCCGTCCGCAATGAGCAATTGATAGGCGGCGACGACCGTATTGCGCGCAACCTCGAGCTGACCCGAGAGTTTGCGACTCGATGGCAACTTCATGCCCGGCGGAAATACGCCGTTGATAATACCGTCGACAAGTTTCTGACGAATCTGGTTCTGCAGGCTAACCGGCTTGTCGGGGTCAATGTAGATGATCGCGTCTTGCATGTGCCGCCTCGCAGCATCCTGTTACGTCAACAGTATATCGTTAGATCGAACTTTGTATTGAGCTGCTCTGTCGCGTGTAACAATTTGTTTCCCTTGCGTTTAGACGCCCTAAATTCCGTATATTGATCATCATGATGAGTGAACCCAAACATTTCGAATCTGGCAGCACCGCCATTGCGCGCAAGCCGGATGGCAACCCGCAAGGCAAAGGCCTCAACGGATTGTTACTCGACTGGTATCAGAGTACGCCGAGAGGTGTCGTTGCAAAGCCGCGTCGTCAGCTACTGGCCGAGTTTTTCACCTCCATGCTCGTCCTGTCCGCAGCGTTCAAGTTTCGCCCCGTGGTCGGCACAGCAAACTATCTTTACTGGATCAATGACGAATGGTCCTTAAGTCTGATCGCACC
>JAACFM010000045.1 GCA_009937445.1 Gammaproteobacteria bacterium
AGTGCGAGCCCAATCGTGACCAACGTGCCGACCACGGCAGCGCCACCGCGCGCCGAAAAATAGAAACTGTGGAACAGCGCGAGCGTCAACAGCAAGAATCCCACGGCTGTTTGATGCAGGAGTAAGGGCAGAAAAATGAAGCTGCCGTAAACACTCACGACCAAAGCCAACACCACAACGGCGAAAAACTTTGGCTGCGGACGTGGCAGCGGCATCGCGAGCAGGAACATCGTTATAACCGGCGCCAGATAGGAAATACTCCAGCCGACCGCCTGAGAGATCCACAGCGAAAGCGCTGTTCCGAACGCGAGCCGCAGGATGCGCGCATGGGTAATCGTCAGGCGCGACCCGGGTTTTGTCAGCGTAGTGACATCAGTAGGCATACGACAAGAGGCTTCCAATGCGGATGTAGAGCTTGCCGAGCATGTTGAAGATCCAGTTGTCGCTCGCATAGATGATGACTGACGCCTGAGAGCCGACTTTTAGTTTGCGCATATCCTCGGCAGGCACCTCAAAATCGATGACGACAGGAAATCGCTGCGCATCACGCAACCACTGGCGGTTATTCTGAATCGTCGGCAGGCTGCCCAGAGGTGCACTGTCCACGGCAACACCGAAGCCGGTGGTGCGTACGGTGCCCTTGAAAACACGGCCTGGAAAAGCATCGAAGATAACGCCAACCTCATCGCTGCGATCGACGTGACCGAGATTGTTTTCGGTGAAATCGGCCTGCACCCAAACGTCATCGGTTGAGATGAAAGTCATCTGCGGCGCTCCTGCGCCGGCAAAATTACCACGGTCAACACGCACATCTGTCACGACACCAGCTGCCGGAGCAAGAATCACTGTTCGCTCCAGATTGAGCTGAGCGCCTTCAAGCGCCGCCTGGGCCTGCTGAATGCGCGAGTTCTGCTCACCAGAGTCACCGAAATTTTGGCGTGCCTGCTCGAGATTGGCGCGCGCTGCAGCAAGCTGTTGTTGCGAAACCGTCAATGCAGCCTCTGCAGATTCCAGGCGGCGATCCGAGATAGCTCCCGGGTCCTGCTTCTTGATCCGGCGCAGTCGCACCGCGTCCTGCTCAGCCCGCACGAACCCGGCTTGCGCCGAGCGAACGCCCGCTTCTGCTGCGTCAACGCCAGCGGCTGACGCACCGGTCGCCTGACGTGCTGACTGCAAGCTCGCCTCAGCACTTGCCACCGCAAAACGATACCGTTCATCGTCCAGACGAAACAATACGTCACCTGACTGCACGAGCTGATTGTTGTCGACCGCCACCTCTGTAACGGTACCCGACACATCTGCAGCGATCGGCACGACAAGCGCGTGTACTCGAGCCTGCGAAGAAACAGGCGTGATGCGGTCAGCCACGAGGTAGCCGATCAGCAACACAACGCAAAGCGCCAGAATCCTTAGCGTCCACTGTCGCACCGGGTCCTTTTCTACCGCCTCAGTTTCTTCGATATCTTTGTGTTCGGTTTGCTGCTTTTCCGTCATAGTATTTTTCCACTGGCAACGCTAACCGATTCGGATAGCTTGCCGTTATTCAACGCGGCTCTTGGCCAGGATTGATCGCTCTGGTTTCGGATTCAGTCGTTTCGATCAAATCGCCCCAGTTGGTTCGCTCCGTCAGCGCTTCACGTGTTTCTGCATCGAGAAGATCTGATTCATAACGTACCTGCCAGCCTCCGCCCAAGGCCAGGTAGAGCGAGATATAGCTGCTGACAACCTTGCTCTTGTTCGTCACGTAGCGACTCTGTTGCGCGAACAGTGCCTGCTGCGCGGACAACACGCGCTGGTAATCGGCGAAGCCTTCGTTAAAACGCAGCAGCGCAACATCGGCCGAACGCAGGGCCGTGACGACCGTCTCCCTTAACAAGGTGTCTTGCTGTTTTGCTCCGTCAAGCGCAGCAACGGCGTCCTCCACTTCCCGGGCTGCTTGCAGCGCAGTTTCTTGGTAAGCAATGAGTGCCTGCTGCAGCCTTGCATCCTGTACCCGCACGCTATTTTTGATGCGTCCGTAATTCAGGAACGGCCAGACAAAGCTCGGGCCCACTGCGTAGGTCACGCTATCGGTATCGAACAATTGCCCAAAGCCGCTCTTGCCCGTGCGGGTCGTATCGGTGTTGCCCGCGGCTGCTAGCCCCAGTGAGCCGTTAAGTGAGAAGCTGGGATAAAGGTTGGCTTCGGCGAGTCCTACGCTCGCGTTCTGAGCCATTGCCAGGTATTCAGCCTGGCGAACGTCCGGGCGTTGCCGCAGCAGGTCGGCAGGCAGACCGAGTGCCGTCTCTTGCGGAATCTTCGGGATCGACGTTGCCGCGCCCAGCAGGTCGCTGATATCAGCCGGCGCCAGGCCAAGCAATGTGCTCATCGCATGTTGAGCCTGAAAAAGCTCCGTCTGTAATTGTGGTATCGACGACTTGGTACTCAGCAGCTGTGTGCGTGCTTGCAGGACATCGAGCTCCGATGTCGAGCCGTTCTCGAACTGCACAGCAACGATGTCGTAACTGCGTTGCTGGATCGCAATATTCTCGCCGGTAATTCTGAGCTGTTCCTCGAGCGTGCGAATGGCGAGGTAAGTGCCGCACACCTGGGCGGTCACCAACACCATAACCTGGTCGTAACCGGCAATTGATGCGAGGTACGCGGCATCAGCAGCTTCGACGCCGCGACGAAATTTGCCCCAGAAATCGATCTCCCAAGACGCGCCTATGCCAACGTTAAACTGCGTGAAGCCAAGGTCTCCCGCCGCCGTGTTCGCGGCATTCTTGCTGGCCTGCACGGCGGTTGCATCGCCGACCACCGCTTGCGATTGTGGATATCGGTTTCCAACCGCTATCCCGAGTTGCGCACGAGACTCAAGCACTCGCAAACCCGCTATTTTTAACGAGTTGTTTTGCTTGTGCGCCAGCGCAACCAACTGGTCGAGAACCGGATCATTCAATTTGCGCCACCAGCGCAGCTGTTCTTCAGCGGTAGTTTCATATCCGGCACGTTCCGCCTGATACCACTCCGGCATCAATGGCGATGCAGGCTCAACATACTCCGGTCCGACCGCAGCGCAGGCACTGAGAAAACACCATGACAGACACAGTGATATGCGAGTTCTTTTTATCATCGTGCGACGTTAGCCGGGCTCTTCGGCATCTGTGACCGGCGCGCTGTCGGCGCTGGATTTAATCCAGTCAGACATGATCGTGTAGCCGAGTCCAAGAATGACCGCACCCAGGAATAAGCCAACAACACCGTACTGAATCATTCCACCGATGGCCCCAATGAGAACGATGGCGGCTGGCAGATCAACGCCGCGTCCCAGCAGAATCGGCTTCAGGATATTGTCACTGAGACTGACGACCAGCGCATAGATTGCAAAAATAGTCGCTGGTATTGGCGCGGCGAACGAAAACACCCAGACCACAACCGGGCCGAGAATCAGCAATGCCGGAATCTGAATAATAGCGGTTATCAACACCACACCAGTAATGATGCCAGCGTGCGGCACACCCATGATCATCAAACCGATACCGGCAAGTACAGCCTGGATGACGGCAACGCCGAGCACGCCATTAGTAACGCTGCGAATCGTAGCGATCGATACGTCCGTGAGATGCTGGCCACGAGCGGGGCTGATCCTGGTGGCTATCGCACAACTGAGCTTGTAGCCGCTCTTTGAATACAAAGTGGCAACTCCGGCTATCACAATCGACGCTGCGATTTGCAAAATTCCAGCTGCCAGTGAACCGATCTTACGAACGAGCCACTCGCTCGCCTCACGTGGTGAGGGATCGACATTCTTCAGTGTTTCTTCAAGGTTAGTCGCCGCCGCATTCCAAAACTCATAAAGACGAGTACCGATCACCGGCCAGTCCGCAACATTATCGGCAGGCGGCGGGATGACCAGAGTGCCTGCTTTTGCCTCCGCAGCGAAAGCCATGATCGAAGAAATGACTGATTTGGTCATCAACCAACCGGGGAACACTACGATAACGAGGCCAATTAATATCATCAACGTGGCCGCCAACTTCTCTTTGCCGCCCAGCGCTGCGGCAAGCTTTACATGCAGTGGAAAGATGGCGACAGCTAGCACGAGCCCCCAGACAACCAGACTGACAAACGGTCCAACGATAGCGAGACAGTAGTTGATCAATACAACTACAGCTGCGATCTGGATGAAGGACGTCATGATGTTGCGTTGGAACGTCGCATCATTCGGCGAGCTTATGGGGTTTTGCATAGCGGTTACCTATTTCGTTGTTTTTCGTTATCGCCTGAAAAATGCCAGACCCGTTGTAGCACTGCAAACAGAAAAGCCGTTGTCCAGCCTATCAACAATATGCCGTCAATGGCCTCAAACCCACTTAGAAGTCGCCATTCCGAGTCCAGGGTGATGTCCCCATAACCCAAAGTGGTGAATGTGACGGCCGAAAAATACAGGGCCGATTCCATCGTTGGCAACTCATTCGAGGGAAGCACAAAAAGATATGCCAGCGCCCAAAGAAATATCTCAATAAGATGGAGGCTAATCAGCACCAAGGCTGTGGAGATCAGCACCCTGAGAGTCTTCACAGGTGGGAGCTGTCCATTATCGAACGTGTGCTTCTGCATCAAATAACGCAGCCAAAAGGTCGTACCAACGCCATGGACAATTATCGTCATCGCGATCAACACAAACGCAGTCAATACAAGTATCAGCATTTTATTTGGGTTTCCGGTGAGGCGATTCTAGGCATACTATAGAAGGCGCTCGGCGTCGGCAACGACACGCTGGAGCTTGGCATTGCTCAAGCTGAGGTGGTTATTTTCGCAATCCCGGATAATCAATATATGAACACAAAACATCACTCAGACTGCAGGGCGTCTCCAACGTCATTATTGACGCGTTACGCATGGCAGGCCATCGTTTCGAGGGTACTGCCGCTGTTGCTGCTAATGATCAGCCATTCGCTTTTTGCCCAGAACCTGGAGTCAGGCGCTTATGAGCTTATCGGCGACCGTCCTGATTCCGGGGGAGACGCGACGCTCGTTTCTGTCACCCTTTATGTCATTGATATTGATTCAGTAGATGATGTCAAAAAGCGCTTCAATATCGATATGTTCGTCAACACCTCCTGGCAGGACTCCCGTTTGGCCGTCGCTGAAAACTTGCGCACAGGACAAAACCGGACGATACCGCTTGATGAAATCTGGTCGCCGCGCGGCTTGATCGTTAACGATCGCGGCTTGAGTCGGCAGTTACCGCTTGTTGCCGATGTCGATGACCACGGTGGTGTGCAGTACCGTCAGCGCTTCGCCGGAGAGCTGGCGGTCGATATGGATCTCAGGAAGTTCCCCTTTGACACCCAGATTCTGCCCATTGAAATTATTTCCTATCAGTACTCACCGGACCATGTCCGTTTTTCGACATCATCCGCTATCAGTCTTGATGATCGAAGGTTCAGTGCAGACAGCTGGCAATTCAAAATGCTGGAACCCAAGATCGAAGAGTTCACAATATCCGCCGCAGGTGTGGTTCGCCCGCAGCTGATTATTGCAATAGAAGCAAAACGTAAAGCCTTTTATTACGTCGCGACCATGCTATTACCGATGGCCCTGATTCTCTTCATGTCCTGGATGGTCTTCTGGTTGCAGCCTGACATTATTCCCACGCGCGTCGGCATCTCGACGGCATCTATTTTTTCGCTGATCGCATTCGGCTTCAGCATCCGGCTCAGCCTGCCACCGGTCTCCTATTTAACGAGGACCGACATATTTGCCATCGGCAGTATGTTGATGGTCTTTCTTGCACTGGCTGTCGCGGTTGTCGGCAGTCGTTGGGCACACTCCGACCGCATGGATAAAGCCCTGCGCCTGAACTGTATCGCTCGGTGGGCTTACGCCGGCCTGTTCTTCCTGGTGCTCGCCGCCGCCACGGTGTATTAACCGGTTCGACGGCAATACCGGTGCGTCGGGCGGCATCCGTTTCTTTTGCCTGCAAAAAGTACCAGAACGAGCAGAAACCCTATCCCGAGTGTCCCGCCACCGTGGCCCGGTTTCCATTGGGTTTGGGCTACCTGCGGGTCTTGCTGTATACGCTCCTGGAACTGGTCAAGCTCAACAGTGAGATTTTCAGTCATGACTTCCATCGCCGCCGCGAAACTGGAATCCTTCGCTTTACGCACGATCTCCCCACTTTCGATCAGAGTCGACCGGTCGGAGGTCTGATTCAGTCCCGGTGCCCGAAATAGCAAGCGGGCAGTGTCGACATCGAAAACGGCGGTGTCCACGAACGTCTGAACTTCATTAGACGTCGCTTTGATCACGTACGAGCCGACGATCGTCCAGTATAAGAATGACGCTGGATTATCCTCGCTGACCGTAACCTGATCATAGGAGACCAGCGCCATCACATCGGTACCGTACAAGCGGGCAACCTGTTGCATACCATTGATACCCTTGCTCGAGCGCAGGTAGGTATCGGGAATAACCTCAATGTGCTCTATGTATTCACGATCGGTGAATTTGGCCTTTACGGTCTCAAGCAACTGCATTTTGGTCGCTTCACTGATTGTCCCGCGGCCTGTTTGGCCGGGCACGAACGCTATTCCGACGCGCAGCGGCAGTTGCAGGTGGGGAATCATGTCTGACGTGTCAGGGGGCACCTCACCCGCGGGATACAGGTAGTCGACCAGGCTGCTCGAAACTCCGCTGCGGGTTTCGCCGCTGAAATTCCACAATGACGAACAGGCGGTGATCGACAGTACCAATAAAATTGCCGACATCAGTTTCAGGTAGCGCATGACTCATCCTCCTTGGCAATTGAGAACATCTCACATGCTATAGGAGCAAATCGGACAGGACATCACCTGACGATTGCCTGATTGTTAGCTCAGGATTTTCTGATGATCTGTTTTAGCGCAGAAATTCGCCGCGTTTGATGAACGCAGCAGCCTGGTCGGCCACACCGGCAGACACCAGCATGCCTTTGTGGCTGACCGGCATAATCAAATGGTCTTTCGCCCCATTCAGGCGTGTTTCGGAAACACCGATCGTGCCGTCATTATCTTCATCAAAATTGGCGACCAAGCGACCGAAGCCAAGCGGGACCGTTCCCGCGATCACACCAATATCACGAATCTCGGCCACGTGCGCGGCCCACTCATTCGCCGTTTGATTGATCATTGCGTCGGGAACCGATCTACCGATAATCTCCTCCGCCCACTCAAGTTCGTGCAAATAACTTGCGGCTCGCGAACCCGTCAGTGGAGAGCCCAAACAGACGACTCTGCCAGGCAAGAAACCCGGATGATTCGCGTGCATGCGCAAAGCCAGTACTCCCCCGAGGCTGTGTCCTATGATGTGAGCAACGTCGACATTTTGCCCACGCATGAAGGTCGCCAGCGCCGCCGCATTTTCGTCGAGGTTGCCACGGACAGAGGGGTAGTTGAACAGCGAAACGCGCATGTCGTATTCGCGCTCGAGGCGGCGCTTGATGAGGTACATGCCGGCGCCATGGGAGAGATACCCGTGGACGCAGATGACAGTTTCGCCTGACATTTCGATTCGCGGCCCAGGGGCCGCTCCTACGATTCCGTTCGCGGTGCTCGCAAACGGATTCCCGCTTCCTTCAGTTGCGCTTGCGAAACTTCGCCCGGAGCATTGGTCAACGGACAGCTCGCTGTCTGTGTTTTCGGGAATGCGATAACGTCACGAATGCTTTCTGCGCCGGCCATCAGCATGACGATTCGGTCGAGACCGAAGGCCACTCCACCGTGCGGCGGACAACCGTACTGCAGTGCCTCCAGCAGGAAGCCAAACTTCTCGTCCGCTTCTTCTTCACTGATGCCAAGAAGATCAAATACAGCGGCCTGAGTTTCCTGATCATGGATTCGAATCGAACCACCGCCGATCTCTGAACCATTCAAAACCATGTCATAGGCTCGGGACAGGGCTTCACCCGGGTTTGCACGCAGGGCTTCTGGATCATCGATACTGGGCGCCGTGAACGGATGGTGCAAGGCAGTCCAACGCTTGTTGGCCGCGTCTTTTGCAAACATCGGAAAGTCGACAACCCACAACGGTGCCCAACCTTCTGCAACCAAACCGCGGTCTTCACCGACCTTGACGCGCAACGCACCAAGCGCATCATTGACGACTCGTGCCTTGTCGGCGCCAAAGAAAATGAGGTCTCCCGACTTCGCGCCCGTTCGCTCGAGGATGCCACTGACCGCTTCGTCCGGCAGGAACTTGAGGATCGGCGACTGCAGGCCAGCGGCGCCCGCATTGATATCGTTTACCTTGATGTAAGCAAGACCTCTGGCACCGTATCGACCAACATAGGCCGTGTAGCCGTCGATGATCTTGCGACTCATCTCCGCTCCGCCCGGTACGCACAATGCCGCAACGCGACCTTCAGGGTCAGCGGCAGGGCCTGCAAACACCTTGAACTCAACCGCGCTCATAAGATCGGCAACCTCAATAAGCTCGAGGTCGATCCTCAAATCCGGTTTATCCGAGCCGAAGCGATGCATGGCATCCGCATACGTCATCCGGGGAAACGGGCTCGGCAAATCGACTTCCATTGTCTCTTTGAATACCTGCCTGATCATCCCTTCCACGGTTCCGGTAACGGCCGCTTCGTCCACGAAGCTCATTTCGATATCGAGCTGGGTAAATTCAGGCTGGCGATCGGCTCTGAGATCCTCATCGCGGAAACAGCGAACAATCTGATAGTAGCGATCAAGCCCCGACATCATCAACAACTGCTTGAAAATCTGCGGTGACTGCGGCAAAGCGAAGAATTTGCCGGGATTGGTGCGACTTGGAACGATGTAATCACGCGCACCCTCGGGTGTCGCACGCGTCAACATTGGCGTCTCAACATCAATGAAACCGTTGGCATCGAGATAATTACGCATAGCGACCGTTACCTTGTGCCGCAGCATCAGGTTGCCGAGCATGTTTTCCCGGCGCAGATCGAGATAACGATATTTGAGGCGAATATCCTCATTCGCCTGCTCGTCATGGTGAAACGGCGGCGTTTCGGACTTATTGAGAATCTCGAGCTCATGCGCCAGAATTTCGACATGACCGGTACGCATATTCGGGTTCACGGTACCTTCCGGTCGAGGCCGGACCAGGCCCTTCACTTTCAATACAAATTCTGAACGAATTCGCTCAGCTTGCGCAAAAATTTCGGCACGATCGGGATCGAAAACGACCTGTAAAAGACCTTCGCGGTCCCGCAGATCGATAAAGATCACACCACCGTGATCTCGCCGCCGGTGAACCCAGCCGCACACCTCAATCTCTGAACCGTTAAGAGACTCGTTGATCTCTCCGCAATAATGGCTACGCATCGCTATTCTCAAGGAAAACCTGTGAAAAAAGAGGCGGAATGGTACGGCGCAGAGGCCATCGACGCAAGCTAATCCACGGGGCCGAGATATTTATCCAGCCAGTCCAAAGTCTCGCCCGCCGCCACGGTAGGAGACACGAAGTGACCGGTAGGCTCCACGACATGCTTCTTGTCCTTCGCGTCAGTGCCCAGTCGGTCGAAAAAGGGCTTCGATGAGGTCTCAAACCGAAAATCGGTGTCGTAACGACCGCTAAAGTGCAGGACGGGAATCGTTACGCGCGGCAGGAAATTAACGACATTGATGTCCGGGTGATCAGTTGCATTAATACCCGCCTGGTTCAAAACAGCAGCGACGAAACGGTCCTCGATCGCCAACACCATCGCTCCGACCCGACCACC
Organism: Gammaproteobacteria bacterium; assembly: GCA_009937445.1. GTDB lineage: Bacteria > Pseudomonadota > Gammaproteobacteria > Steroidobacterales > Woeseiaceae > UBA1847. The sequence continues at coordinate 9,731 of JAACFM010000045.1, forward strand.
CCAGCTGAGTCCCGCATACGCCAGATTGTCAGCCTCAACATCGGACCTCGTTTCGATATAGTCTATCGCGCGCCGAAATTCTCGAATTTGCTCAATAGCCAGATCCCTTCCAGTATGCGTATCCCAACCGGGCCTGCTCTGCAGTCGCCTCTCAAACATACCTTTCATTACAGGCATGGCGACCGCACGCCCGTTTCGCAGCGCAAAGTCGAGCTGAAACCTCGCCGCATCAATAGAATGAAAATACTGTGCTCCAGCACCCGGCCAGTAAACGAGTGTCTGGTACCTGGATGATGCGCGTTTCGGCAGGTACATATAGATCGGAATCCGTCCTTGCCCGTCGGACGTGTCAATACTGACACGCTGACGCGTCCAGTAGCGAAACTCAGTGGTTTCTTCGACCTCTGCATTGAATGGGCTATGGTCGTATTCGAAATCGCGCAATTTTGCGGCAAACACTTCATCGGAATACGGCTCCCCGATGGCGACGACCTTCCTGTCGACGATCGGCCGCCGTGTCGCCTCAACAACACTCCTTTCGTCGTTGATTTCTGCAAGCCGGAAACCATTGATCGTCGAGCGATCAAATGCCGGTATTCTGAAAGGGGTGGAGGTACTTTCTTCCACCAGATATGGCGGATCACTCCAGGCCCCGCCCACAATCACCTTCTGCCCATCCTCGGTAGAGTTCGAACACCACTCGCGAACGTTGCCAAGCATGTCGTAGGTACCGGTCCACCCGATGCCCGGATAGGCACCACGCGCAGAAACCCCATCCCGGTCGACATTGCTTGCCGATAATTCGAAGGCCAGTAACGCCGACGCGAAAGCTCGACGCCAATGGTGCACTGTCGGCAGCTCGCGCCCAACGAACCGTGCGTATGCGGCCGACTCGTACCAACTTACGCCGGCAACTGGATAATCGTCTTCGCCGTCGGGATACGTTCCCGCGACCCAGCTGCTCGGGCCGGGACGCCCGGTCGTGTCGACAAATCTGGCCATTGCGGCGTCAAACGACAGGACCACATCGCCGAGAACAAAATCGTATTCCCAGAGATCTCGCCTTTTGTAACCTCCGGCGTCAATGAATGCCTGAAATTCCTTATTGCTAACCTCGTGCTCTCCAAGCAAGAAACTCCGAAACTCAACGACCTCGCCATCAATCGACGCGACTCCTGGCGGGACCCGGACCATTCCGTCGGGCAGCGATTCTGCTGTTTCCAATCGGAAACGCTCCGGATTCACCGAAACGTAACCGGCGTTAGGCACCTCCTCAACGGGCAGATCGATCCCGACCGCCAAGCCTCCCCCGATCACTCGTTGCAGCGGCAGATAGCCCGGTTTCTCCAGTCGCAGCACAGACGGTCCGAAGGGAATGTGGATATCATAAAGCGGCGTCACACCGAGCTCGTGCCACTCGGCATCCTGATCACCGTAAGCGCGGCGAAAAACCGTGGCGCCTGCCGGCTCAGACGGAATGGAGGTCGCCCAGGAAAAGGTCTTCCATAATTCCGCCATTTCCGGATCATTCGCTAACACGGCCTCAACCTTTAGCGCCAGAGTGAAGGCAGACTCTCTATCGCCGTCGTCAATGAACGCCTCGATAGCCGGTATCGCCTCACGCTTCGCCCAACGCACGTCTTTATCGGCATACCACCAGCCGCCCGCGACCAGACCGGCAACAGCAAGTCCAATTGCCAGAAACAAGGGACCACGACCGTTGGTCGCCACAGCACGATCGTTATCGACTGTGGCTTCAACTCCGTCGGGAGTCAGATCATAAGCCCACGCAAAAATAAGTGCTGGAACGAAGCCTATAAGTAAAATCGCGAACGCGAACTTGGCCGTCCAGCCAGGTAACTCGAGGATCTCGGAGAGCAGATCCGCAACCTGCAAAACGACCCATGATGCGACAATATAGGCTGCAGCAACGCGCAATACTTTTCTGCGCTTGAGTTCTTTAAAAAACTGTCCCATCTGCCTGATCTTCCCCGACAACCCGACGAATCAAAGGTCGCACTCTATTCGATTTCTTTCGGCAGCTCGAGGGGCAGTTCCGGCGTCTTCCCGTTCCTCCAGCTAGGCACCACAACACCCAGCGAGATGATCATTTTGAGCGCCTCATCGATATCCATATCGAGCTCTGTAACGTCCTTCCTCGGCACGATGATGATCAGGCCTGACGTCGGGTTCGGTGTCGTCGGTACAAAACAGCAGACGACCTCTTCGCCAGTCCGTCCCTGCACCTCCCCCAGATCCGTGGAAGTCTGAAAAGCGAGACTGTACAGGCCCTTACGCGGGTATTCGATCAGCAATACTTTCTTGAACGACTGGCTCGAATCGGAAAACACGATCTCGGAAAATTTCTTGGCAGCTGAATAAACGGTACGAATAAACGGAATGCGCTCCATCAGCGATTCCCAGCCACCCACGAAAGCGCGGCCGACGAAATTGGCGGCCAGCACGCCAGTTACCAATAAAACGATAAATGCGAGAATGACGCCAAGGCCTGGAATGTGGAAACCGAACAGCACATCCGGTCTGTATTGCTCCGGAATCAGCAGCAGGGTCTTGTCGGTAAACCCAATCGCAAAGTAGACAAGCGCAGACGTTACGCCGAGAGGTACCCAAACCAGTATCCCTGCAACCAGATATCGGCGAATTCGCTTCATGCGGACTTCGCTTTGCTGTCGGTCGATTTCTTGCTGTCTGCTTTCTTCGCAGACTTTTCAGACCCTGTTGATTTGTCGGCTTCCTTGGACTTGGTCGTCGATTTCTTTTCGGAATCGCCAGCGATGTTTCGCTTGTCGCCGGTCTTGAAGTCGGTTTCGTACCAGCCTTTTCCCTTCAGACGAAACTTCGGTGCCGACAATTGCTTGCGCAAGGTCGCCTTACCGCAATCGGGACAATCGAGCAGTTTCGGGTCACTCATTTTCTGCAGTACGTCGAACGTGTGTTCGCAACTGGTGCATTCGTATCCGTAAATCGGCATATATCAAAACTCCGTGCTTGTCTGGGTTGCCGAAGGCCGGCGATTATAGCGTATTGCGGTTATGGCGACGTACCAATCTGGGGAAGCTCACACGCTCTCCACGGGACACAGTCGACCGTGTGAGCTTCCCCAGATTGATACTCGGATCATCGCAGTGATGATCGGTGGTCTCGCCTGCCTGACCTTACGCACTAAGCCGCGTTAAGAAACTCCAGATGATCATCAGTTACACCAACCTGGATGATATCTCCAGGCTTGAACTTGCCCTGCAAGATCTCCTGCGCCAAAGGGTTCTCAACCTGATGCTGGATGGCTCGTTTCAACGGCCGGGCTCCGTACACCGGATCGAACCCGGCGTCCGCGAGTTTGTCGCGCGCCGCATCCGACAGGTGAATAAGAATATCCCGCTCAGCCAGGCGATCTTGCAGGTAACTCAGCTGGATATCGACGATCTTGCGAATGTGATCACGACCTAACGGGTGGAACACAACAAGGTCATCGATTCGATTGACGAACTCAGGCCGGAAGTGACTCCCTACGACTTCCATGATGGCGCTCTTCATCGTGTCGTAGTTTTCTTCACCCGCCATTTCCTGAATCAGCTGTGAGCCAAGATTGGACGTCATCACGATAACCGCATTGCGAAAATCAACCGTTCGGCCCTGGCCGTCAGTAAGTCGCCCGTCGTCGAGAACCTGCAGCAGCACATTGAAGACGTCCGGGTGCGCTTTTTCGACTTCATCGAGCAGAATGACCGAGTACGGGCGCCGTCGGACTGCTTCTGTCAGGTATCCACCCTCTTCATAGCCAACATAACCCGGGGGCGCACCGATCAAGCGCGCCACGGAGTGCTTCTCCATGAACTCGGACATATCCAGACGCACCATCGCCTCGTCCGTGTCGAACAGGAAATCTGCCAGTGCCTTCGTCAACTCCGTCTTGCCAACACCCGTTGGACCCAAAAACAGGAATGAACCAATAGGCCGCTTCGGATCCGACAGGCCGGCTCGGGAACGACGAATGGCATTGGCCACGACCGTTACGGCCTCCTCCTGACCAACTACACGCTGCTGCACGACAGACTCCATCTGCAGCAACTTTTCCTTATCGCCTTCGAGCATCTTACTGACGGGAATACCCGTCCACCTCGAAACGATCTCGGCCACCTCTTCTTCTGTGACATTGTTTCTAAGCAGCGTGTTTTCCTTGTGCTCCACCTGCATCGCGTCCACGAGTTGCTTTTCCAGCTCGGGAATTCTTCCGTACTGCAATTCAGACATGCGGGCCAGATCATTCGCCCGATGTGCTGTTTCGAGTTCCAGGCGAGCGCGTTCGAGTTCTTCCTTGATATGCGTCGCACCCTGCATCGCAGCCTTTTCGGCCTTCCATATCTCATCAAGGTCGGAAAATTCTTTCTCGAGTCCCTGCAGCTGTGTCTCGATATCGTCCAATCGTTTGACCGATGCGTCGTCCGACTCTTTCTTTAACGCCTCGCGCTCTATTTTGAGCTGAATGATGCGCCGCTCCAGACGATCCATCTCCTCCGGCTTGGAGTCGATCTCGATGCGGATTCGGGATGCGGATTCATCGATCAGGTCGATCGCTTTGTCAGGCAATTGTCGATCACTGATGTAACGGTGCGACAGCGTCGCCGCGGCAACGATCGCCGGGTCCGTGATCTCGACACCATGATGCACCTCGTAGCGCTCTTTGAGACCGCGAAGAATGGCGATGGTGTCTTCCACCGTCGGCTCCTCGATCAACACTTTCTGAAAACGCCGCTCGAGTGCAGCATCCTTCTCAAGATACTTGCGATATTCGTCCAGTGTCGTCGCGCCCACACAGTGCAATTCGCCCCGCGCAAGCGCCGGCTTGAGCATGTTGCCCGCGTCCATCGAACCTTCGGCCTTGCCCGCGCCGACGACGGTGTGCAGCTCATCGATAAAGAGGATGATCTGGCCTTCCTGTTTTGCCAGGTCACTCAAGACCGCTTTGAGCCGCTCCTCGAACTCGCCACGAAACTTCGCTCCAGCGATCAGGGAACCCATATCAAGAGACAGAATACGCTTGCCTCGCAGTCCTTCAGGCACCTCATTGTTTACGATTCGCTGGGCGAGCCCTTCAAGGATCGCGGTCTTGCCAACACCGGGCTCGCCGATCAGAACCGGGTTATTTTTCGTCCGGCGTTGCAGTATCTGAATGGTGCGACGAATTTCGTCGTCACGGCCGATAATCGGATCCAGCTTGCCTTGTTCAGCCTGCTCAGTCAGATCAATCGTGTATTTGTCGAGCGCCTGCCGAGTGTCTTCAGCATTCGGGTCGTTGACCTGCTGGCCACCGCGCAGATCTTCAATCGCCTTTTCTACCGCACCCCTAACCGCGCCAGCTTGCTCGAGTATGTTCTTGAGTGGCAGCTTGCTGTCCAACGCCGCAAGCACAAACAATTCACTTGTGATGTATTGATCACCGCGCTGCTGTGCCAACTTGTCGGTGATATTGAAGAGCTTTGATAGCTCTGTCCCAATATGCACTTCTCCGCCCGCGCCTTCCACCTTCGGCAGGCGATCGATCGCGTCGCCCAACTGTGAGCGCAACAGGTTCACTTTGACGCCCGCCTTGGTCAGCAGCCCTCGCACGCTGCCACCTTGCTGATCGAGCAGCGCCACCATTACGTGAACGGGCTCTATGAATTGATGATCCTGGCCGACGGCCAGTGACTGTGCGTCAGCCAGCGCCAGTTGAAACTTGCTTGTCAATTTATCCAAACGCATTTGAACCACCTGAGCCGATAATCGGCGAAACCTTAAACTGCAGCTTAAATTGCGGCAGTGGGCGTATTTTCAAGGGGCCTTCAGTCCAACGAAACTCAGCAGCCGACCGCACTCCGGATCACGCCGATAGGAAAAGAAGCGGTCGTCATCGAGATAGGTGCAGAAATCGCCTCCAGTGACGTTAGTGACGCCGACAGCGCGCAGTCTCTGTCGTGCCAGTTCGTACAAATCCGCCTGCCAGCGACCGCGGGCATTGCTCTCAAAACAGCTGCTGGCAGCTGTATCGTGCGAAAGGAATACGTCCCTGACCTCGTCACCGACTTCGAACGACGCCTGCGAAATAGCGGGGCCAAGCCAGACCAGTAGGTTTGACGGTTCAACGCCCAGTTTCGACACGGTGTTCTCGACGACCCCGGCCGCAAGACCGCGCCACCCGGCATGCGCCGCAGCAAACGACTCGCCGTCCCTTGTGCACATCAGTAACGGCAGACAATCGGCGCTGCGCACAACACACAAAAACGGGTCAGAGCCCTTTACGGACGCATCCGCCTCCGGTGCCACCGCGAAATCGCCGGCCGTGACCACAGTCGAGCCGTGGACCTGATTGAGAAAGCAGGGTTTGCCGGGTAACGCCCTGGCGTCCGCTGATCGCAATGTCGTTCCCGCGACGATCTTGAGAGGCGCTGACCAATCTGCCGCGATCCAGTCACTCATTGAGAACGTCCCGACGCAGGGCCTCAATCAGCATTTGAAAATCCTGCGGCGGATCAACAGTCAGGTCAATCTGTTCACCGCTTACGGGGTGCAGAAAGGCCAAGCGGGTCGCGTGCAGGGCTTGTCGCTTGAAATGCCGCAAGGTCTGCACCAGTTCATCCGATGCGCCTTTTGGCAGCGCGAGCCGACCGCCGTACACCTGGTCACCGACGAGAGCATGCCGCCGGTGCGCGAAATGCACACGAATCTGGTGTGTGCGCCCGGTTTCGAGCTTGACGTTCACGAAAGTGAACGCCCTGAAGCGTTCTTTCACGGTGTAATGCGTGACGGCCGGTTTACCATTTTGCTGCACGCTCATGCGTTTTCGATCAACGGGATGCCGCCCGATAGGCTCCCGGACTACACCTCCGCCAGTAAGTGCGCCGTTGCAGACCGCCAGATAGTGACGAGAGATTTCTCGTTCCGCCAGCAGGCGAACCAGTGCGGTATGCGCTGTCAGCGTTTTGGCGACCAGTAGCAAGCCACTGGTGTCCTTATCCAAACGATGAATAATGCCCGCGCGAGGGACTTCTTCGAGCGTAGACACATGGTGCAGCAGGCCATTCATTAGGGTTCCAGCCGGATTGCCGGCGCCTGGATGGACAACCAGTCCAGCGGGCTTGTTTACAACCAGCAGATCATCGTCTTCATGAACAATATCAAGGTCTATGGGCTCAGGCTCGGCCCGCACTGCTGACTCTGCGACGGGCTGAAAAGTCACCGTCTCTCCGCCAGAAACCGCGTCGCGCGGCCTTTTCGGGCCGCCCTCGACCGTGATAGCCCCGGCCAGAAACCACTCTTTCAGGCGGTTTCTTGAATACTCAGGAAACATCTGTGCCAGCGCCCGGTCCAATCTCAGGCCGGCGCATTCGTCGGGGACTGTAATAATTTGTTTTTCGGCGCTCATGATTAAGCCTTAGTTTACGGTATACTCGCCGACCTTGAATCGCCTTGTCAGAAGCGGCGGTACACCAAAAAGACGACAGTATGCAATTTAAAGAACAACTCAACCCGATATTTTTTCGCAGGGCCCGCCTGCTCTTGATCGCCATTTTGAGCGGCTGCTTGTTGGCCTGTTCGGGTAAAGATGAACTTCGCACCGAGGTGGACAACCTTACGGAAGCCTATGAACTGGCGCAGATGTCCATCGAGCGCAAGAACTACCGTCGTGGAATCCAGGTTTTCGAAGCCATCCAGGCGCGCTATCCGTTCAGCGACTTGTCCCGCCAGATTCAACTGGAATTACTGCACGCCTATTATAAGAGTGGCAAGCACGAGCAGGCGGCAGAGACGGCCGATACCTTCATCCGGGAGAACCCGACACATCCTCGCGTTGACTATGCGCTGTACATAAAGGCGCTGGCGTATTACGAACAAGACCCTGGAATGCTGGAGCGCTGGTTCAAAAGAGATGTCACGAAGCGCCCGCCGGTGGATGTCGACCTCGCCTACACCACGCTGCGGCGGCTGGTTGAGCGCTACCCGACGAGTGAGTATTCGGCAGACGCAGAACAACGCATAATAGCCATCAAAGAACGCCTGTCAGACTATGAAAACCATGTTGCCGATTACTATCTTCGACGTGGTGCGTATGTGGCGGCTGCAAACCGGGCAAAATCCGCGCTGGAGGAATACAACGGCGCTACCGGTAATGAAGAATCGCTGAAGATAATGGTCAAAGCCTACGAAAATCTCGGCATGGCCGATCTGGCGGCCGATGCGCGAAAAGTACTCGCCACGAATTTTCCTGACGACAGCTGATTAACGCGGAAACTTGTATCCCGAGGTGATCGGATAGCGCCAGTCTCGTCCGAATGCTCGTCGGCTGATCCTCACTCCAGGCGGCGCCTGCCGACGTTTGTATTCATTGCGTTTCACCATTTCCAAAATGCGTATGACCGTATCCCGATCGAAACCGAGATCGGTAATCTGGGCTACCGAAAGATCGTCTTCAATGAACGCTTCGAGAATTGGATCGAGCACGTCATAGTCCGGCAGTGAATCGCTGTCTTTCTGATCTGGCCTCAGTTCAGCGGATGGCTCGCGCGTAATGACGCGTTCCGGAATCGCATCCCCCAGGGTATTACGGTATCGAGCCAAGCGATAAACCAGTGTTTTGCTGCAGTCCTTGATCGGCGCAAATCCTCCGGCCATGTCGCCATAAAGGGTTGCATAGCCAACCGCCATCTCACTCTTGTTGCCAGTTGTGAGCAGCATTCTGCCGGTTTTATTCGAGATCGCCATGAGCAACAGGCCCCGGCAACGCGCCTGAATATTCTCTTCAGTGACGTCAGGCTCGCGTTCGCCCAATACAGGCACAAGCTGCGCGATGGTCGCCTCATACATCGGCTCAATCGGTATCACGTCGTATCCAATGCCGAGCATCGCCGCTTGCCCGGCCGCATCTTCCTGGCTCATGTTCGATGTATAGCGAAACGGCATCATCACAGCCCTTACCCGGTCCGCACCAATCGCATCACAGGCGATTGTGGCAACCAGCGCAGAATCGATACCCCCGGATAAGCCCAGAATGACCCCCGGAAAATTGTGCTTGGTGATGTAGTCTCTTGTGCCCGAGACCAGCGCTTTGTAGACACTCGCTTCCGTGTCCAGAATCGCAGCGCAGTCGCCTGGCCGGGGAACAACACCGGACGCGATGGCATCCAGAACAACTTCGTGCAGTCCTTCATCAAAAGGGGGCGCACGAAAACTAATGTCGCCGTCGCCTGTCATCACAAACGAGCCACCGTCGAACACAAGTTCGTCTTGCCCACCCACCATATTTACGTAAATAACCGGCAGCTGGACTTCCGCCACTCGCTTTCCGACCTGCGCTTCGCGGTTCACCTGGCTGGTGTTCTCGTAGGGAGATCCATTGATCGCTATCACGCATTCTGCGCCAGCGGATCGGGCTGACGCCATGGGCTCCGGGCTCCAGACGTCTTCGCAAATATTGAGACCCACACGAATGCCGTTGATAACGAATACAGACGGTTTAGTGCCACGAGTAAAGTAACGCTCCTCGTCGAATACGCTGTAGTTGGGCAACAAATGCTTGCGGTAGTGAGCGAGAATTTTACCGTCCTGATAGACAGTGCAGGAGTTGTAGATTTTCTCGTCGACGTATTCAGGATGACCGATAAGTACTGCGATACCGGAAACCGTCGACCGAATTTCATCGATCGCGTTCTCAACTTTGTAGCGCAGACCAACATGAAAAAGGAGGTCTTCGGGCGGATAACCGCAAACGCTTAGCTCCGGAAACACGATCAGGTGCGCGCCAAGATCATCGCGCGCCCGGCGCGCGAACTCTATGATTTTCTCTGTGTTGCCAGAGATATCGCCAACCGCCAGATCAACCTGTGCCAGTGCGACTTTGACTGTGTGGTCCATAGTCAGCTCCGGCTCGCCTGACTGCTACGCGCCAATAATTTCCTGCATTTTCGATCCCAGTTCAGCAGGAGAACGAACCGTTGCGACGCCTGCCGCATCCAACGCCCTAAACTTGTCTTCCGCTGTTCCCTTGCCACCCGCAATAATCGCTCCGGCATGGCCCATTCGTTTGCCCGGCGGCGCTGTAACACCCGCGATATAGGCGACGACAGGTTTGGTGACTTCGCTCTGGATGAACTCGGCGGCTGCCTCTTCATCTGTGCCACCAATCTCGCCGACCATAATGATACCGTCGGTCGCATCATCTTGCTGGAAGAGCTCCAGGCAATCGATAAAATTCATTCCGCGAACCGGATCACCACCGATTCCAATACAGGTGCTCTGTCCGAGACCATTGGTCGTTGTCTGATAGACCGCCTCATAAGTGAGCGTTCCCGAGCGCGACACCACACCGATTCGGCCTTTTTGATGTATGAAGCCTGGCATGATGCCAATCTTGCATTCTTCCGGCGTAATAATGCCCGGGCAATTCGGTCCGATCAGGCGACAACCCTGGTCGCGGAGCACAGATTTGACCTTGACCATGTCATTGACGGGAATCCCTTCTGTAATACACACAATGAGTTCGATCCCGGAATCCGCAGCTTCCAGAATTGCATCCGCAGCGAACGGTGGCGGCACATAAATCATGCTGACATCAGCACCGGTATCGTTAACCGCATCGCGCATCGTATTGTAAACCGGCACACCGAGATGTTCCGTTCCGCCACGACCCGGCGTCACACCACCGACAACTTTTGTACCGTACTCAATACACTGTTCGGTGTGGAATGAACCCTGATTGCCCGTGATTCCCTGACAGATAATTTTGCTGTCTTTGTTGACCAAAATACTCATTTAAATCTTCTCATCAGGCTGCCGAAGCAACCGCCTTTCGTGCCGCGTCGGTGAGATCCTCAGCCGCAATAATGTCGAGTCCGCTATTTGCCAGCAGCTCTCGTCCCTTCTTCACGTTTGTGCCTTCCAGTCGAACCACAACCGGCACTGCAACGCCTACCTCTTTGACGGCACTGATAATGCCCTCAGCGATCAAGTCACAACGAACAATACCGCCGAAAATGTTCACGAGAATGGCCGAGACGTTCTTGTTGGACAAGATCAACTTGAATGCCTCCGCGACCCGCTCGGCCGTTGCACCGCCGCCAACATCAAGAAAGTTAGCGGGTTCGCCACCGTGCAATTTGATCAGATCCATCGTTGCCATAGCGAGGCCTGCACCGTTCACCATGCAGGCGATGTTGCCGTCCAGAGAAACATAATTGAGATCGTGCTCCGCGGCCTTTCGCTCCGCCTCATCTTCCTGAGACGGATCGCGCAACTCAGCGATTTTCGGCTGGCGAAAGAGTGCGCTGCCGTCGATATTGATTTTGCCGTCGAGAGCGACGACGTCACCGGCTGTATTGGTGATCAGAGGATTTACTTCGATAAGGCTTGCATCAGTATCGATATACAACTGGTACAACTTTTTCAATAGATCGCCGAACTGGCGCATCTGTTTTTTGTCGAGCTCGAGACCAAACGCGAGCTGCCGCGCCTGATAATCCTGCAGCCCCGCATCAGGCGCGACCGCAACAGAGAAAATCTGCTCTGGCGTCTCTGCTGCAACTTTTTCGATGTCCATGCCGCCGGCAGCAGAAGCGATGAAAGAAATCCGGCTAAGCTCGCGATCGACGAGCATGCTGAGATACAACTCACGATCGATTTGTGAGCCCTCTTCCACGTACACCACGTTGACGGGCAATCCCTCCGGACCGGACTGGTGCGTTACCAGCTGGACTCCGAGCATGCCTTTGGCGTATTCACGAACCTCATCCAGTGTTTTGGCAAGCTTGACGCCACCGGCTTTTCCCCGGCCGCCAGCGTGAACCTGAGCCTTGACGACCCAGAGATCGCCACCAAGCTCCTTCGCAGCAATGACAGCCGCTTCGGGAGAATGAGCGGAAATACCGCGCGGGACATTGATGCCGTAGTCGGCAAACAATCGTTTTGATTGATATTCGTGAAGATTCATCGGATTTCTTGTGTTGGCAAAGAGGAATTCGCGATCGTGCGAACGGCGTATTTTGTAGGTTTGCGGGACCGAAGTCTATATTCAGTCTACAATTCGCGCATGAATCAGGCACAAA
>JAACFM010000046.1 GCA_009937445.1 Gammaproteobacteria bacterium
GCACCCAGCGCAGCCCCTGTCCTTCCCGACCAACCGGATCGCTGTTCCATTCACTGACGATAAAGAACTCGATAGTCACCAATCGATCATCGTATTGATGTCGAAGATTCATGAATGACGAACACACCGTCACTTCAATACCGAGTTCTTCCGCGAGTTCTCTGGAGAGCGCCTGTGGCGATGATTCGCCGGGCGCAATTTTGCCGCCGGGAAATTCCCACAGCCCATGAAACGGTCCGTCACCAAGGCGTTCCGCAATCAGAACGCGACCCTTGGTATCACACAGAATTCCTGCAGCAACATCAAAGTGATTCATCAATATCCAGCTAGGTGTTCAGCGCGCCGTGACATTGCTTGAATTTCTTTCCCGATCCACAGGGGCACGGTTCGTTGCGACCGACTTTTCGTCCATCTCTTACGAACGGTTCCACTGCCGGCGCAGGTGCGGGCGCCTGCCGTCCACCTTGCGGCCGCTCACCCAGTGCCGATGCTTTCGCGTGTTGAAATTTCATTGAATCCGCAGACTGCTTTCGCTCTGACATCTCGTTGAGATCGTCTTCACCCTGAATACGAATTCGGGAAAGAATACTGATCGTGTCATGCTTGACCTGCTCCAGCATCACGCCGAACATCTCAAACGCCTCACGTTTGTACTCCTGCTTCGGATTTTTCTGAGCATACGAACGCAGACCAATGCCTTGACGCAGGTGGTCCATGCCTGCCAGATGTTCTTTCCAGTGATGATCGAGCTGGCGCAGCATTACCTGCTTTTCAACACCGCGCATGAGATCGGCCCCGATATCGCTAACCTTTTTCTCATACGCCTTGGTCGCTTCTTCATTACACTTTTCCGCGACACCCTCAGCGCTTATTGTCTTGTCCTCGCGAACGAGACGGCTCACATCAAACCGAATGCCATACTCGGACTCAAGGGCCTGTGTGAGGCCTTCGGCATCCCACATCTCGTCAAGGCTTCCCGGCGGAATGTATTGTTCCACCGTAATGCTGATCACTTCTTCGCGAATTGCAGCAACAGACTCTTCGATTTCCTCAGCGTCCATGAGTTCGGCGCGCTGGTGATAGACGACTTTTCGCTGATCGTTCGCGACATCGTCGTATTCAAGCAGGTTCTTTCGGATATCGAAGTTATGCGCTTCAACTTTTCGTTGCGCGCGTTCGATTTGTCGAGTCAAAAGCTTGCTTTCTATCGCTTCTCCCTCACGCATACCGGCCCGCGACAGCAGGTTCTTGGTGCGTTCGGGGTCACCGAAAATGCGCATCAACGTATCTTCCATCGACAGGTAGAATCTCGATGAGCCAGGGTCGCCCTGGCGTCCGGAACGGCCTCTGAGCTGATTATCAATGCGGCGCGACTCATGGCGTTCGGTACCGATAATATGCAGACCACCAGCCTTCAGAACGTCCTCATGTCGTTCCTGCCATTCGCCCTCAATTACAGCGACATCGGCATCTTCACCCGCATCGGCAATAGCGGCATCGAGGCTTCCGCCCAAGACGATATCCGTACCGCGGCCGGCCATATTCGTCGCGATAGTAATCGCTCCAGACCGCCCGGCGTTTTGTACTATCTGCGCTTCGCGCTCGTGTTGCTTGGCATTCAGGACCTGGTGCTTGATGTCTTTCTTCTGCAGAAATGAAGACAGCAGCTCTGAAGCCTCGATTGACGTTGTACCAACCAGGACCGGTTGACCTCGCTCTTTACAATCGACGATATCCTCAACGATAGCCTCGAACTTGTCTTTCTCCGTCAGGTAAACAAGATCAGGCTGATCATCGCGGATCATCTCTTTGTTCGTCGGAATAACGACAACTTCCAGACCGTAAATCTGCTGGAACTCGAATGCTTCCGTATCTGCGGTGCCGGTCATCCCCGACAAGTTGTTGTAGAGCCGGAAATAATTCTGGAAGGTTATTGAGGCAACCGTCTGGTTTTCCTGCTTGATCGATACACCTTCTTTCGCCTCAACTGCCTGATGCAGGCCATCGCCCCAGCGACGTCCCGGCATTGTTCGGCCGGTAAATTCATCAACAATGACAACTTCGCCATCGTTGACGATGTAGTCCACGTCACGCTGATACATCACGTGCGCGCGCAAGGCCGAGTTCAGATGATGCAATAGCTTGATATTACCCGCGTCATACAGACTCTCACCTTCAGCCAGCAGACCCGCACGCCCCATAAGCGCTTCAACTTGCGAATGACCTTCCTCGGTTATGTGCGCCTGCTTCGCCTTCTCGTCAACCGTGTAGTCACCGCGCTTGATAAAACGACAGCGCGCGACCTTGCCATCCATGTCGGTCATCGCAACATCTGAATCTTCAAGCTCAGCCAGCCTGATGGCCTCTTCCAGCGTGATCTCACCCGAATCATCCCCAATTAACGTGACCCTGTTCGCCGGGATGTCGTAGTTGGTTGGATCTTTGGTTTCTTCGTGACGCTTGAGTTTCGGGATCATCTTGTTGATCTGCGCATACAGGTCCGTACTGGACTCCGCCGGACCCGAGATGATCAGCGGCGTACGCGCCTCATCAATGAGGATTGAATCGACTTCATCAACAATGGCGAAATTGAGTTTGCGCTGGGATTTGTCTGCCGTCGAAAACGCCAGGTTATCGCGCAAATAATCAAAGCCGAGCTCGTTATTAGTCGCATACGTGATATCACTTTGATACGCCGCACGCTTTTCATCCGGCGTCTGACCGCTTCTGGAGACACCAACGGTCAATCCCAGAAACGCGTAGATGGGCGTCATCCAGTCCGCATCTCGTTTTGCCAGATATTCGTTGACGGTTACGATATGCACGCCATCGCCGCTTATCGCATTCAGATACGCAGGCAGCGTAGACATGAGCGTCTTGCCCTCACCCGTGCGCATTTCGGCAATATTGCCGTCATGCAGCACCATGCCGCCAATAAGCTGCACATCGAAAGGTCGCATGTGCATCGTGCGAACCGATGCTTCACGAGCAACAGCGAAAGCCTCGGGCAACAATTGCTCCAGCGTCTCGCCGTCGGCATAGCGTTTCTTGAATTCCGACGTCTTCGCTTTGAGCGCATCATCGTCAAGCGCCTGCAGGCCCTCTTCGAGAGAGTTGATCATCTTTACTGATTTTGCGTACTGACGCACCAGTCGCTGATTACGACTGCCAAAAATGCGTGTCAGAAAATTAGCCACCAAGGGCTCCTAAGGGTCGATTCTGGAAAGGCCGCTATTCTAAAGTGTCGCGGGACTATTTAGAATCCAATCACGCGATTTAAGGGCAAAAAACACGATCACAAGGACCCCCGGCAGTGCCGAATTGATCAATATTGTGTGGGGTGGTGCTGGCTTACTTCGTCGAATCGCGAATAAACTTCACCGGATTCACCCGGCTACCGTTGTGCAACACCTCGAAATGCAGGTTCGGACCCGTCGCTCGACCGGATTCACCCATGAGTGCCACGGTCTGACCTTTCTTGACCTCGTCTCCGATCGACACAAGGTTTTCAGAATTATGCGCATAACGAGTCGAGTAACCGCTGCCATGGTTAATTTCCACCATGATGCCATAGCCGTATCGATCCGCTGACCAGGTTACGACTCCGTCCGCCACCGCAGAAATCTCGGCACCGATTTTGCCGGCAAAATCGATACCTGTGTGATTCGCGAGTTTGCCGGTAAACGGATCAGTTCGTTTCCCAAAGTATGACGACAACCAACCCGCATTTACCGGACGCCCCTGTGGGTATACCCGGTCTTTCAGATTCTGGTTCATGAGCACGCTCTCAAGAACGTCGAGCTGTTCTTCACGATTATTCAGTTGCGCGCCCAGGGTGTTCATCGCTTCGAGCATTTCCGGAATGGCAACATTCGATCCAGCTGCCATTGGCTCCTCAGGTCCGCCCATCGCCGGATCTGAATCGAAATCGAATTCACCGTCTTCAATATCAGCCATGTCGGTAAGACGTCGGCCGAGTGCATCAAGGCGAATCATGCGAGCGTTCATTTGTGCGATGCGAATAGACAATGCGTCGAGTGTGTCTTCATTTTCCTGACGAATACTTTCGATACTGACGCGTTGCTCTTGCAGTTGACCTGTGAGGCCTTCAATTTGCTCGTTACTGACACCCGATCCGGTGCGCGAGGCATTCCAGGATCCGGCTACGAAACCGGCGCTAACAATAATTCCGGCAACAACAGTCAATGCCAGACCGGCTGATAAGCCAGTCAGGTTCACCTGCCGGGGTGTACCTAACCCCTTGCCAAAAATCACTACATTCATGTGGTTCGCCCCGGATGCGTCTTAGTCGATCGCTTTGTGATTATGCAAGTTGCGAAGCTAAGGAATAATCGCCCGCATTCGCTTATTCGCGTTGTTATAAACTCGCTGTCCCTGCTCAATTTGGTAGCCCCGCTGTCCTAGGATATCCCCTTAGACCGATGGTTTTGCGACCCCGCTTTTCAGCGAGTTTGCCTTTATCGTGGACGAAACTATGCATAATGTCGGAATTCATTACAAGGTGAGCTCCCGGGAAGGGTGACCTTGATCACCCGATAGAGGATCAAAACGCCAACTGCGTCACATTTACATGCCCTCCAACAAGCTGAAAAATCTGCTAAATCCCAGTGCTGACGGGGACTTAGGTGACCTCATCAAACGTGCGCGCCGCATGGGAGAGCTAACCGATATTCTCGCAAGCGCTCTGCCGGACTCCGACAGAGACGCCATCGTCGCCGCAAATGTCCGGGAAGACGGCGAACTCGTCGTTATTTGCGCGTCCTCGGCCTGGGCCTCCCGCCTGCGCTACGAAACGGAAGTCCTGCTCAAAGCCGCCAAGGATGCAGGCGTGATCGCACATACTTGCCGAATACGAGTGTCGCAAGGATAAGCACAGAAACGACTCCAAGCCGCGATGCGCAATTTAGGCGTACGACGGCGTCGCGTAGGAGATTGGTGCCTTCTTTGCATCTTCGAAGGTAACTTCTTCCCAACTCGATTGATCGTCAAGCAAGGCGCGCATCAGTTTGTTATTGAGGTCGTGCCCCGATTTGTATGCGCGCAATTCGCCGATCAGGCTGTGACCCAAAAGATAGGCGTCGCCGATAGCGTCAAGAATTTTGTGTATGACGAACTCATTTGTGTATCGGAGTCCATCTTCATTGAGGATGCGGTAATCGTCGAGGACAATCGCGTTGTCCATACTACCGCCCAGCGTCAGATTTCGTTCACGTAACGCTTCGACGTCACGGAGAAAACAGAAAGTACGCGCACGACTGACTTCCTTAAGAAAAGACGTCGAAGAAAAATCGATGGTCGCTTTCTGGCTGATCTTGTTGAAAACAGGGTGATTAAAATAAACTTCGAAATTAACTTTGAAGCCATTAAACGGCAGAAGCTCAGCCCACTTATCGCCGTCCTCGACTCGCACTTTCTTCTTGATGCGAATAAATTTTTTGGCGGCATTCTGTTCTTCGATACCGGCTGACTGCAGCAAAAAGACGAATGGTCCGGCACTGCCATCCATAATGGGTACTTCTGCGGCCGACAGATCAACATGCAGATTGTCGATACCGAGGCCTGCCACCGCCGACAACAAGTGCTCAACTGTCGCGACGTTGACGCCATCTTTGGTCAATGTTGTGCCCAACATCGTTTCGCCGACCAGTCTTGGATCCGCTGGTATGTCCACGGGTACTTCCAGGTCGACGCGGTGAAATATAATTCCGGTATTCTCGGCAGCAGGACGCAAGGTCATATAGACCTTTTCGCCGCTATGCAGGCCGACGCCGGTCGCCCGTATGGTGGTTTTTAAGGTTCGTTGTCTCAACATTTCGCCGCGAAGGTTATCATAAAAACAGAAACTGGCCAAAAACTACTATTAATTCAACCATTTAGAAAAGAACTATCCAGCGAAAAGCGAGCAGTCTGTGCCCGGGGTCGATCAGGTAGCCGGCCCGGATTAATCCGGGCCGGCAAAGCGGAGTTCCCTGCCCCGGGCACCTTCTGCCCGGCAATACTGCCTGTGGTCCAGGCCTAGGCCATCCTTGGCCTAATCAGCCTGACGGCGCAGGAAAGCCGGAATGTCCAAAAGCTCTTCCTGCAACCCGGGACCATCCAGTCCATCGCCAACAGCACGTTGACGCTGCACTGTTGGTTTGTCGAGGGATTGGTAATTCGGCTCACTGTGCGCTGCAGGGCGACGCACGATGCGCATCGGTGATTCGGCGTTCGCCGCTTGCTGCCCGAGTCCAGTGGCGACGACGGTAACCCGGATACGATCCGTCATTTCAGGATCAATAACCGTACCGACAACAACCGTGGCATCCGGAGAAGCGTATTCCTTGACCGTGTTACCCACTTCCTGGAATTCGCCAATGGACAGATCCATACCGGCAGTGACGTTAACCAGTATACCGTTAGCGCCAGCCAGATTAATGTCTTCGAGTAATGGACTTGACGCAGCGGCTTCGGCGGCTTCACGTGCACGATCTTCACCGGACGCTTCTCCTGAACCCATCATCGCCATGCCCATCTCGGACATCACTGTACGAACGTCCGCAAAGTCGACGTTGATCAATCCCGGTCGCGTAATCAGTTCGGCAATGCCCTGAACTGCGCCTTGCAGAACCTGGTTCGCGGAACGGAAAGCATCCAGTAAGGTTGTTTCGCTACCCAGCACCGTCAACAGTTTTTCATTCGGAATGGTGATCAGAGAATCGACATACTTGCCGAGTTCTGAAATGCCATGTTCCGCTATCTGCATACGTTTACCACCTTCCATCTGAAATGGTTTGGTGACAATAGCGACCGTCAAGATGCCAAGTTCTTTGGCAACCTGAGCAACGATCGGTGCAGCACCGGTACCGGTACCACCGCCCATGCCGGCTGTGATGAACAACATGTCCGCACCTTCGATAACTTCGAGGATGCGATCACGATCTTCCATTGCCGCCTGACGACCGATATCCGGGTCAGCGCCAGCGCCGAGTCCCTTGGTTATATTGCACCCTATCTGCAATGACGTTCGCACTCGTGATCCCTTGAGCGCCTGCGAGTCCGTATTCGCACAGATAAAGTCGACACCTTCAATACCGGTGTCAACCATGTGCGCGACTGCATTACCACCACCGCCACCGACACCGATGACCTTGATGACCGCAGTAGAGCTATGCGCATCCATTAATTCAAACATTGAGTCTTCCTCCGCTGTGTAAATATTAAGTACTTCTGTAATTAAAACTGGCCCTGAAACCACGATTTCATGCGATCCCAGACTTCCCCTAAACTGCCGCCGATCGGTGTGCTGCGCCGATCCCGACGTGATAAATTTTCGAAGCCGTACAACAACAGACCAACGCCCGTGGCGTGAATCGGATTGCGTATGACATCCACAAGTCCTTCGACGTACTGTGGCGAACCAACTCGCACGGGCATGTGGAAAACTTCTTCCGCAAGCTCTACTGCGCCTTCCATTTTTGCGCTACCACCAGTGATAACGACGCCCGCCGCGATCAGCTCTTCGAATCCGCTGCGTCGCAGTTCATCACGTACCAGGCCGAATAATTCTTCGTAGCGCGGCTCCACAATCTCCGCCAGCGTTTGCCGTGCAAGACGACGTGGTGGTCTTTCACCCACGCTGGGCACTTCGATTGTTTCATCAGGATTGGCGAGCTGAGAGAGCGCGCAGGCGTACTTGATCTTGATCTCTTCTGCGTACTGCGTAGGCGTGCGCATTGACACCGCGATATCGTTGGTGACCTGGTCACCAGCGATCGGAATAACGGCGGTGTGCTGGATTGCGCCGCCAAGAAAAACAGCAATGTCCGTCGTACCACCACCGATGTCGACAATGCACGAGCCCAGTTCTTTTTCATCGTCGGTAAGAACCGCGTAACTTGATGCCAGCTGCTCCAGAACGATGTCGTCAACTTCAAGCCCACACCGCTGCACACACTTGACAATGTTCTGAGCCGCACTCTCGGCACCCGTCACCATGTGCACTTTCGCTTCAAGGCGAACACCGGACATACCGATGGGTTCACGAATTCCTTCCTGGTTATCGATAACGAATTCCTGCGGCAGGATGTGCAGAATCTTCTGATCAGCAGGAATTGCGACAGCGCGCGCCGCATCGATAACCCGATCGACATCACTGGCACTGACTTCCGAATCCCGGATAGCAACGATGCCATGGGAATTCAAACTACGGACATGGCTGCCCGCAATTCCGGTGTACACCGAGTGAATATCACAACCCGCCATAAGCTCTGCTTCTTCCACGGCACGTTGAATCGAATGCACGGTCGATTCGATATTGACCACGACACCCTTTTTCAGGCCACGCGACGGATGAGAACCAATCCCTACCACCTCAATATCGCCGTCTTCGTTGATCTCTCCAACGATCGCTACTACTTTCGACGTGCCGATATCGAGTCCGACAATCAAATTTTTGTCAGGTCGTTTGGACATTCAATCTATTCCTCTGGCCGCGAGCATTTCTCGCTCAGCCTGTTCCGGATCGCTAACCGGAGTTTGCGATCCACCCTTCCAACCAATCGTGAAACCATTGCCGTAGCGCATGTCAACGTAATCAATATCCGTCGCGCGACTGGTGATGATGGCCGCCACGACGTCGAGAAACAGTTCAGTACGATCCGCAACGGCCTTTCTCCCGAGGCGAACGTCAATGCCATTACCCAGCGTCATATCCCAGGAACCACGTGCGTCAAGATGTACCCGACGAACGTCCAGCCCAAGCGGGATAAGCTGCTCTCGCACCGCCAGATAACGTGTCGCCACCTCACCCGAACGAGTATCCGGGCCGCTAAGTCGCGGCAACTCTGCAGGCACATGTCGCGATTTACTAATGAACAATTCACCGCGTGTATTCAAGAGTCCGCTATCGCCCCAAACGGCCGCCGGGACCTGTTCGGTTACGGTGATGGCAATACGACTGGGCCAGCGCCGTGCAACTCTCGCTTGATCGATCCAGGGCAAGGCAACGATGTGGTGCTGGATCTGATCGATATCCGCGCCGACAAATCCGGCCTCAATCTCAGAGCTGATTACGGCCTCAATCTGCAAGGCAGTAACGCGCTGAAACGGTCCGCTGATTTCGATTGACGAAATCTCCCTGTCCAGCAGCTGCAAACTCAATTGGTAGGTGGCAACAATAATGCCAACGGCAAACAGCGGTGCCAGAATCTTGCCAATGCGAATCGTCGGCATTTGCAAGCGCGGTGCCGCTTTTTGCTTGCGTCTTTTAGCTTGCTTACGTGTCATGCGCAGCCACCTCAGCAACGGACGATCCTGCGTCAGTTGCAAAACTTGTTTCCAGAATTCGCCAGCACAATTCATTGAAATCGATGCCGTCTTTTTTCGCAGCCATCGGTACCAGACTGTGACTTGTCATTCCCGGTACCGTGTTAACTTCCAGCACCAATGGTTGACCGTCGGCACCGGTCATGAAGTCGACTCGCCCCCAGCCTCTGCAACCGAGCTCATCAAAGGCCGCCACAGCAAGATCTGCATACTGCTGTTCCTCGGCATCGCTCGCCGTGCCCTTGCAAATATATTCGGTTCGATCGGACTCATACTTGGCGCGGTAGTCATAAAAAATACGCGGCGTAACAATTCGAATACTGGGGAGAGCTCTGCCCTGCAACACCGCTACCGTGAATTCATCACCGATGATGCAACGCTCAAGCAAAACGGTATCGCCGAACTGCAATGCGACGGTAACGGCCTCATTCAAATCAGAACGCTCAAGGACTTTTGACATACCAACGCTGGAGCCCTGACCTGACGGCTTGATGATTAGCGGGAAACCGATCTGCTCCGCGGCAATCGACGCGTCCGCCAACGACCGAACAGCGGTGTAGTCGGGCGTCGGAATTCCGGCAGCCCGAAACAGGTTCTTACTACGGACTTTATCCATCGCGATAGCCGACGCCATGACGCCACTTCCGGTGTAGGGCATGTCCAGCCACTGCAGCGCGCCCTGCAGCGCGCCGTCTTCACCGCCTGGGCCATGCAGTGCAATCCAGACCCTGTCGAATCCGGCGTTCACGAACTCTGCCATGGTTTTTTCCGCCGGGTCCCATCCGTGAGCATTAACGCCTTTGGCCTGCAACGCTTGCAGCACAGCCGCTCCCGTATCCAGCGACACTTCGCGTTCGCTGGAGTCGCCGCCCAACATGACTGCAACACGGCCGAAATCTGCGGCATCGCTGATTATCTCGCGCTGTTCGAGAATGATCGTGGAATTGCTCATTACGGCAACTCCCCGACAATGCGGACTTCATGCGTCAAGCTCACGCCAGAGTCGTCGAGAACGGTTTGGTGAACGTGTTCTATCAACGCTTCGATATCGGTCGCAGACGCATCATCACGATTAATAATGAAATTTGCGTGTTTCTCCGACACTTCAGCGCCGCCAATTCGGTACCCCTTCAGGCCAGCGGCTTCGATGAGCCGTGCTGAGTGATCGCCTGCAGGATTTCTGAACACCGAACCGCAGCTCGGCAAGCCCAGCGGTTGCGTCATTTTTCGACGCTCCAGCATGGCATTCATATTTTCGAGACTTGGGGTAACTTCCGGGTCGAACCGAAACGTTGCACCAAGAAACCATTCGTTTGCAGGTCCGATGACGCTGCGGTAGCCAATCGAATACTCGTCCGGTGTCCGTTCGTGAATCTCGCCGTTACGATCGATCGACCGTAAGGACTCGACTCGCTCCCAGGTTTCTCCGCCGTGCGCGCCCGCGTTCATGGCGAGTGCTCCGCCGACAGATCCCGGTATGCCCGCAAAGAACTCAGAGGGACCGAGCCCCCATCGAACGCATTGCCGAGCCAACTGCGTACAAGGAACGCCCGCTTCGGCGCTGACGAGGTAATCATCCAGACGCTGCAAGCCCCGGAGTATTTTCGTTGCCGACACCACAACGCCCGGCAACCCACCGTCACGCACCAACAAATTGCTGCCAACGCCATGCCAGAACACCGGCGTATCAGCGTCAAGTTCGGCGAGAAAGTATGCAAGGTCCTCAATACTGGCTGGCATGAAAAATATTTCCGCCGGACCACTCGCGCGCCATGATGTGTGGCGACTCATCGGTTCGTTGTACCGAATCTCGCCTTGCACAGTCAGGTCTCTCGCCGCTGCCATCATGTGTGTGCCTTCAGGACAGGAGCGGCGCTGATCAGGGCCGGCAAATCGGCTGCGTAAGCACCGATGTCCCCGGCACCCATGGTCAGGACCAGATCGCCATCTTCCAGCAAGTCCAGCAGAACAGGCTGTAAATCGTTTAGCGACTCGACAAAAACCGGCTCGACCGATCCACGTGTGCGAATGGCTCGGGCCATTGCGCGTCCGTCAGCGCCAGCTATCGGTTCTTCGCCCGCTGCGTAGACATCCAGCAAAACCAGAACATCGGCATCGGACAGGACGGTGGCGAAATCGTCCATCAGATCGCGAGTGCGCGAATACCGATGCGGTTGAAAGATGAGGACCACGCGTTTGCCGGGCCAGCCGGATTTCGCCGCCGCAAGAGTTGCGGCGATTTCGGTCGGGTGATGTCCGTAGTCATCGACAAGCATCACCGTACCAGCGGCGGTTTTCACCTCGCCGAGCCGTTGAAATCGACGGTCGATGCCTTCGAATTCTTGCAGCGCTTTCACGATTGCCTCATGGCTGATCTGAAGTTCATCGGCTATGGCAATTGCTGCCAGCGCATTCCGCACGTTATGCATCCCGGGCAGACCCAAAGTTACACGCATGCCTGGGGACACCGTCCCGGCATCGCCACCAAAGACCACGTCAAACTCTGTGTGGCCTTCGTTAAAGCTGATATTGGTTGCACGCACTTCGGCTTCAGCGTTTGTGCCATAGGTTGTCACCGAGCGGCCGATATCCGTCAACACACTGTTAACGCCAGCGTCGTCTGTACACACGACAGCCAGACCATAGAACGGCAGGTTGTGAAGAAACTCGATGAAACTGCTTTTCAGTTTTTCAATATCACCGTCGTAGGTCGACATATGATCGGCATCGATATTCGTTACGATCGCCAGCATCGGTTTCAGATGCACAAACGACGCATCGCTTTCGTCAGCCTCAGCTACAAGATAGTCACCTTGCCCCAGCCTTGCGTTAGCGTCGGCGCTCTTCAAGCGACCGCCAATAACAAAGGTCGGATCAAGCCCACCTTCCGCGAGGACACTGGCGACCAGGCTCGTAGTCGTTGTCTTGCCGTGCGTTCCGGCAACCGCAATCGAGTAGCGAAACCGCATGAGCTCCGCCAGCATTTCCGCACGACTTACGACGGGCATGAGTTGCTCTCTGGCTGCAGCAACTTCCGGATTGGAAGCATCGACCGCGCTGGAAACGACTACGGCATCAGCATCGCGAATGTTGTCAGAAGCGTGGCCGATGAATACGGTGGCGCCCTGACTTTCAAGGCGCATTGTTTGCTTGTTGCGTTTCAGGTCAGAGCCCTGCACGGCATATCCGAGGCTTAGCATTACCTCCGCAATACCGGACATACCGGATCCACCGATACCGACGAAATGAACGCAATGGATCCGACGCATCTTTTTGATCATGCAATCGCTCCGGCTTGTTCAAGACACATATTGGTGATGCGCTGCAGTGAGTCGGGCTGTGCAAGTGCGCGTGCTTTTTCCGCTTTTTGCAGCAACGCAACACGAGACTGCAACCATTCGCCAAGCAGGCCCGCCAACAGCGCTGGCGTCAGGTCAGTTTCCTGAATGATAGTTGCGGCGCCGGCCGCAGCCATCGGTCCGGCATTCGCGGTTTGATGGTCGTCAACCGCTGCCGGATACGGGACGAACAGTGCCGGCAATCCTGCAGCACAAAGTTCGGCAACGGTCAGTGCACCCGCTCTGCAAACGACCAGATCTGCCCAGGCATAGACATCAGCCATATTTTCGATAAATGGCAGCAACTCCACGTCGACCCTGTTTTGTTCGTAGGCCTCTTTCGCAGCCTGCACAGTGCGTTCGCCGCATTGATGACGAACAAGTGGCCGAACGTCGGCATCGAGTAACGCCAATGCGGCTGGCACCGCGCGATTCAGTGAGAGAGCACCCTGGCTGCCACCCAGAACCAGCAACCGCAGCGGACCTTGCCGTTCGCCGTATCGAGCGGCCGGCGACGGGATGGCAGCGATGTCCTCGCGGACCGGGTTGCCGACGGTTTGGGCTGAAACATCAGAATTAAAACTGCCCGGGAAGGCTTGCAGCACAACCCGGGCAAGACGCGCCAGAAGACGGTTGGTCATGCCCGCAGCAGCATTTTGTTCATGAATAACAAGGGGACGGCGAG
This sequence comes from Gammaproteobacteria bacterium, assembly GCA_009937445.1. Lineage (GTDB taxonomy): Bacteria > Pseudomonadota > Gammaproteobacteria > Steroidobacterales > Woeseiaceae > UBA1847. Next base: position 13,351 of record JAACFM010000046.1, read on the forward strand.
TCAGCCAGGCAGCAACACCACCCGGTCCACTAACGAATCCACCCATACCCAGAACAGCAGCGGGACGACGACGAATAATTACGGCCAGCGATTGGAGCAGCGCCCAGCCAAGTTGCAGGGGTGCAATAATCAATGCGAGAACGCCCTTTCGACGCAGGCCCTTCACGCTGATCCATTCCATATCAATTCCGGCTTCAGGAACAACGCGTGACTCAAGACCGCGGTGCGTTCCCAGCCAGACGACTTCACGAGAATTCGCCTGTAAGGCGCGCGCGACAGCAAGCGCCGGATAGACGTGTCCGCCGGTGCCACCCGCCATGATAAGAATAGGCCGCGAGCTCATGCCTTCTTGCTCCGTTTACGACGCTTTCGATTGACTGGCGTGGCATCCACTGCCAGCTCATGATGGATGCGTAGCAGCAAGGAAATGCAGATCATGGTGATGATCAGACTGCTGCGACCGTAACTGATCAGCGGCAACGTCAGGCCCTTGGTCGGCAACATGCCCATGTTCACGCCGATATTGATAAACGCCTGAATACCGAGCCATGTGCCGAGGCCGGTCGCGATGTATGCCTCGAAGAATCTTTCTGCATCGGCAGCGCGCATTGCCAGCCTGAAGACACGCCACAACAAAGCCAGAAACAGCGCTATCAGGACAAGCGAGCCGACCAGACCGAATTCTTCGGCATACACAGCGAACACGAAATCGGTGTGCGCTTCGGGCAGATAGAAGAGTTTCTGTACGCTCTCCCCAAGTCCGACACCAAACCATTCGCCGCGACCTATCGCGATTAGCGATTGCGTTAGCTGGAATCCTGAGTTGAAAGGATCGGCCCAGGGGTCCAGAAAGCCGGTTACACGCTTCATGCGATACGGCGCCGCCAGAACCAACGCCGCCATCGCAATTACGGCCACTGCGAAGAAAATCAAAAAGTCACGAATACGCGCGCCAGCAACAAACAGCATGACAAGTGCGGTTGTCAGCAGCACCACAGCCGCACCAAAATCCGGCTCGGCAAGTAACAGGACGCAAGCAATAGTAAGTACAATCATTGGGCGCAGGAAACCCGTAAATTCATCGCGTAACGACTTGTTCCGACGCACAAGGTAACCCGCCAGGTAGAGCAGGAAACACAATCGTGCGGGTTCCGATACCTGCAAGTTCATGACGCCGAGACGCAACCATCGGGTACTGCCGTTGACCTCATGACCGACACCAGGAAACAAGACGACAATTAACAAAGCCAGCCCAACAAGCAACAACAACAGACCGAGACTTCGCCAAACCTGCATGGGCACAAAGAGACATACAAACCCTGCGGATGCGCCAATCACCGCGGCGAGCAACTGTCGTTGCACGTAAAAGAACGGATTATTGGTCGCATTGTCTGATATTGATATCGACGCTGACGCGAGTATGACGAAGCCGCCCAACAGCAGCGCCAGCACAATCGTCAACAACACGGTGTCGATTTGTAACTCGGTCTTGATACGAGCTGGGAATGGCCAGGTTGCGCTGCGAATACTCATCGCTTCAACGCCCCCACGGCCTGACAAAACGCGTCGCCCCGCTCCATGTAGTTGCTGTACTGATCAAGACTCGCGCACGCTGGCGCGAGCAACACCGTATCGTCGGACTCCGCAAATTTCGCTGCCATACTCACAGCGGCGCCCATCGTGTCGGCGAAGCTCACAGGCATGACCGTGTCCAACGCGTGTGCGATTTTCTCCGCGTCCGTACCAATAAGAACGGCGGCGCGCAGCTTGTTTTCGACCGCGCCTGCCAAATCAGAGAAATCGCCACCTTTGCCATCGCCGCCAGCGACCAGTACGAGCATCGTATCGATGGACTCGATGGATGCGACAGCGGCTGCGACGTTGGTTGCTTTCGAGTCATTGATGTAATCAACGGCGCCGATTCGAGCGACGAACTGCATGCGATGTGGCAGCCCGGGAAACTCAATCAGAACCTGTAGCATCGCGGCCATATCAAGGCCCAGTAAATCGCCCGCCGCCAAGGCCGCAAGCGCATTAAGTTGATTGTGCAGGCCATACATCGCCAGTTCACGGGTCGACAACAGCAGTGTTTCTCCACGCGCCAGATAGGTCTGATCTGCGTCAACACGCAATCCGTAGTGACCGTCTTCGGGTGCATCAAGGCCGAAGCTAACGACGCGATCACAGCGTTCAGCAAACTTTGCGGCTGCTTCGTCAGCGCGATTAATCACGGCCGCTCTGGCTTCGCGAAAGACACGGTACTTCGCCTGCCGATACTCATTCTCGTCGGCATGCCAGTCCAGATGGTCCGCCGCAACGTTTAGCAACACCGCAACCTCTGCCGGCAAATTTTGCGTACGGTGCAGTTGAAAACTTGAAAGCTCCAGCACGTAAACATCCGGCTGTTCCTGAATAAGCAGGTCGAGTGCCGGTTCGCCAAGATTCCCGCCTGCGAGCACCTCACGTCCATCCGAACGACACATGTGATAAAGCAGCGTTGTAACCGTGCTCTTGCCATTTGATCCCGTTACCGCAATGACAGGTGCGTTGGCCGCCTCCGCAAACAACTCGATATCAGAGACGACTTCGATCTTTTTCTTGAGCGCTTTCGCGATGAGCGGGTGGCTGTCCGAGACACCGGGCGAGGCGATAATTCTCTCGATGCTTCTTGGCAATCTGCTGCCACCGAGCATGACCTTCGCGTCCGGGCATATCTCCTTGAGCTCTTCGATACCTGGCGGCTGATCTCGACTGTCGAAATACGTTGCTACGATATCGTTGCGCTGCATATAGCGCGCTATCGACAAGCCGGTCGCACCGAGGCCGACGACCAGGTCCCTAGCGGCTGTTGTTTGTGGACTGCTCATCGAATTTTCAGACTCGCCAAGCCGACCAACACAAGGATGAACGTAATGATCCAGAAGCGGACGATCACTTTGGGCTCCGCCCAGCCTTTAAGTTCAAAGTGATGATGTAGCGGTGCCATTCGAAACACACGCTTGCCGGTGAGCTTGAATGACCCGACCTGGATGATGACGGACAGCGTTTCAACAACGAAAACGCCACCCATGATCGCGAGTACGATTTCCTGGCGGACCACGACAGCGACGACCCCCAGTGCAGCCCCTAGAGACAGTGCGCCGATATCACCCATGAACACCTGCGCGGGATATGTGTTGAACCAGAGAAACCCTAAACCTGCGCCAGCCATCGCCGCGCAAAAGACCAAAATTTCCCCGGTTCCTGCGACATACGGAATACCGAGGTATTCAGAGAAATTGGTGTTGCCTGTTACGTAAGCAAACAGGCCCAGAGCACCACCAACCAGAACAGTCGGCATAATCGCCAGTCCGTCCAGTCCGTCAGTAAGATTTACCGCGTTACTGAAGCCAACAATAAAAAAGTACGTTACGACGACTTGAGCCATGCCAAGCGGGATCGCAAGATCCTTGAAATAAGGTATCAACAACGAGGTTTGAACCTCGTCGGTCGCCGTAACGTACAGAGCAATGGCGGCAATAAGAGCCGCACTAGACTGCCAGAAGAGTTTTTGCTTCGCCGAAATACCGGCGGGATTTTGCAATACGAGCTTCTTATAGTCATCGACGTAGCCGATGACACCGAAAGACAAAGTGACAAAAAGAACGATCCAGACGTAGTGATTCTCAAGATCCGCCCACAGCACGGTCGCCACTGAGATCGCAGTCAGAATCAATGCGCCCCCCATCGTCGGCGTACCCGCCTTGAGCAAGTGCGTTTCCGGACCATCATCACGCACCGGCTGGCCCAACTGATTCACGCTCAGGCTCTTGATCATTTTCGGGCCGACGATGAATGAGATTATGAGCGCCGTTAACGCACCTAGAATTGCCCGCATTGTGAGGTAACTGAATACGTTGAAACCGGATTCAAACTGGGCAAGATATTCTGTGAGATAAAGCAGCACCGTCAGGCCTCCCTGCTCATCGGATTAACGGCGCGCAGCGCGTCAACCACACGTTCCATACGCATCGAACGAGAACCCTTAACCAATACATTGACCGAGTCATCGGCTTCGCTGACAGCATTCAGCAAGGCCTCAATATTGGGATACCAGTGCGCCCCCTCTCCAAAGCCCTCAGCGCAGTATCGAGACAGGTCGCCAAGCGCGAACAAGCGGTCGATGCCGCTTGCCCGAGCTGACGCCCCAACCTCGCGATGCAGTTCCTTTGCATCGTCTCCGAGTTCTTTCATGTCGGCGAGAACCAGCCAGCTTGTGCCATCCAGACTTGACAGAAATTCTGCAGCCGCCACGGCCGACAGTGGGTTCGCGTTGTAACTGTCATCAAACAGTGTGCAACCGTTGATTCCAGCAAGCGGCTGTAAGCGCCCGTTTACCGGAACCGCAGATTGCAGAGCCAGTCGGATTTGTTCACCGTTCATACCCAGTGCAAATGCCACCGCGGCGGCCGCACAGGCATTGCGAACGTTGTGTTCCCCAGGTAGCGGTAGCGAAACAGTTACTGCAGCATCAGGTAAATGCAATCTGAAGCATGAGCCCGTCGCACTCGACTCGATATCATCTGCGCGGACATCAGCCGATGCAGCGTATCCGAAGCTCAGAGAGTCGATATCCTCAACCAAAGATGCCCAATATTCGTAGTAGTCATCATCGGCGTTCAGGATGGCAACATCCGGGCGATCGGAACCCTCAAGAATCTCGCCTTTCGCGTGTGCCACACCTTCAATGGAGCCGAAACCCTCGAGGTGAGCGGCGCCCGCATTGGTGATCACAACGACATCCGGATTTGCCAGTGATGCAAGGTACGCAATCTCACCGGCATGATTTGCGCCCATCTCCAGCACTGCATATTCATGCTCATCTTCTATGCGAGCGAGCATGAGGGGCATGCCGATATCGTTATTCAGATTGCCCGCCGTCGCCAAGGTTGGCGCGCTTGAGCTAAGGCAAGCAGCCACGAGTTCTTTCAGCGTCGTCTTGCCATTGCTGCCGGTTATTCCAACCACACGCACTTTCTTGCTCTTGCGCCAGGCTGCGCCGAACCGGCCCAGTGCCAGCTTCGTGTCATCGACTGTGATCTGCGCGATATCGTCTTCGACTAGGCGGCTGACGACAGCACCCACCGCGCCATTTGCTTTGGCTTTACCGACGTATTCGTGGCCATCAAAATTCGGCCCCTGCAACGCAAAGAACAACTGACCATCGCCAATCGTGCGAGTGTCTGTGCTGATCCCATGAAACGGCAGATCCTCTCCGTGCAAAACACCACTCATGCACTCTGCGGCGTCCGTGAGCGAATCGATCATTCTTCGCCCTCCCGCAGCCTGGCGGCCGCCACGGCCAGTGCAGCATCTGAGAACGGACGGCGCTCGCCGTGCACTTCCTGGTAATCCTCGTGTCCCTTACCAGCAATCAAGACGACATCGGATGAATCGGCCGTCGCTATCGTCCACGCGATTGCAGCCGCTCTGTCTTCAATGACAATGGCTTCGTCTACGTTTGCAAGTCCTGCCAATATGTCCTTGATGATCTTCTGCGGATCTTCACTGCGTGAATTGTCTGTCGTAACAACAACATTGTCCGCAAGACGTTCGACGAGCTTGCCCATAAAAGGACGCTTGCCCTCGTCGCGATCGCCGCCACATCCAAAGATGCACCAGATCTTGCCGCGGCAATGCGGACGAAGCGCTCGCAAAGCCGATTCAATCGCATCCGGTGTGTGCGCATAGTCGACGTAAATCGAACTACCGTGCGTCGTAAGTTTTTGCATGCGCCCTGGTGGCGCCTCGACCAACTGCAATACATCACAGGCCTGTTCGAGATTGATATTCGCTGTCAGCAAGTAAGCCAGAACGAGTACTGCATTCGCAACATTGAAATCACCCGGCAGTGGCAATGTGAATTTGCCGTCGCCCCAGGAACTGGTAATTGTAATTTCGGAACCGTTTTCATTTGCGACAACGGAACGCACGAAAACATATGGCCGACCATTTGCAGTGCGATCAACCTGAGTGGAGACAGTGACAACATCCTGACCACAGCGCGCCGCCAACTCGGTACCGAACTCCGAATCAACGTTGATAATCTTGACCTTTGAGGGACAAGAGAGAAACAGGCGAGACTTACTTTCAAAGTAACTCTGCATGTCGCCGTGATAATCCAGATGATCACGCGTCAGGTTCGTAAACAGCACCGCTGCAAACTCTATGCCGTCAACTCGTCCTTGCGCCAGCGCATGCGACGAAACTTCGATAGCCGCATGCGTTGCACCCTGGTCAACAAAGTCCGCAAGTCGGCCGTGTAACTCAATAGCCGGTGGCGTCGTCATACCCTCGGCAACTTGAAACTCGGCTACACCGAAACCCAAAGTACCAATGTAGCCACAACGATGGTCTAACCGCTGCAAGCATTCTGCGAGTAGCCATGCGACCGTCGTTTTGCCATTGGTTCCTGTAACCCCAATGGTCTTCAGGCTACTGGAAGGCTTACCGTAAAAACGGTTGGCGATCTCACCCAGGTGTGCCGCGAGATTCTCTACCGCAATCATCGGAATCCCGATATCGTCTGGTGCGTCGGCAGTGCTGGAATCCCATGCCACAGCGCAAACGCCGGAGGCCTGGGCATCGCGCAGATATTCGAGGCCGTGACTGCTTGCGCCCTCGCAGGCAAGAAACAGAAAGCCGCGCTCCAATGTCCGACTATCGCTTGCTATGCCGCATACCGGAATCTCTGGTGCCTCGGCATAGCCACGCAACAATTCTGCGAGCGTTGGAGTTGAGTTCAATTGGATGGCTGGCATGCTCATTGACTCACTTTCCGGTCTGCCATCGCCTGCATGACATTACCTGGATCGCGAGTGGGCATTGCATCGGGCGGTACAGCCAATAGCCGCAAGGATTCGGCCATTACATCGGCGAAGACAGGTGCAGCGACATCGCTGCCGTAGTAAAGCTCGCCACCCGGCTCATCAATAACGACCACCGTGGCGAGTCGCGGGTCGCTGGCCGGTGCCAGACCGGCGAATATGGAAATGTATTTGTCTTCTGAATATCCACCTTTGGCGAACTTCCAGGCTGTCCCGGTCTTTCCTGCAATGCGGTAGCCGTCAACAGACGCTTTCGTGCCGGTACCACCTGGACGCACAACCTCTTCCAGCATACGGCGCACAGCGATCGCTGTTTCGTCCGAGACGATACGCTCACCCTTGGCCGAATCGTCAACAGCAAACAACGAAATCGGCTGCATTACGCCGTTATTTCCGATCGCCGCATACGCTTGAGCAAGTTGCAGTGGCGTGACCGAAACGCCGTAGCCGTAAGCGATCGTTGCCTGACTGATTGGGCGCCAGTTACTGAAATGCGTCAGCATGCCGGCTGACTCGCCGGGGAATCCGCTGGTCGTCATCTCTCCAAGACCGAACTCGGTCATTGTGGCCCACAGCTGGTCTGGCTGTAATGTCATCGCCAACTTGGTAACGCCGACGTTACTCGACCGCGCGAGAATCGTCGTCAAGTTGATACGGCCAAGATTACGGCTGTCTTCGATCCTCTTCGCGCCAACCGTGACGAAACCCGGCGCCGTATCAACAAAACTGCCTGGTTGGTACTGACCGCTTTCCAGTGCCGCCGCGACGATGAGCGGTTTGATACTCGATCCCGGCTCAAAGATATCGGTAATCGCGCGGTTTCTATAACGCGCAGCCACAAACTGTGAGCGGTCATTCGGGTTGTATGTCGGCTGGTTCACCATCGCCAGAACTTCGCCGGTTTTGACGTCGAGGATGACGACAGAACCGGAGCGTGCGTTGTGTGACTTAACCGCTGCTTTCAATGTGCGGTAAGCGAGATATTGAAGCCGCAGATCGATACTCGCGCGCAGGTCTTTGCCATGGTGTGGCGGGCGAATACTTTCGACATTTTCAATCGATCGGCCAAGTCGGTCTTTCAGGACGCGCTTGGCTCCCGGCTCGCCTTCGAGCCAGTAGTTCATCGCCAGCTCAAGCCCTTCCTGGCCCTCGTCGTCAATGTTCGTAAACCCAACCAGATGCCCGGTGACTTCCGAGGCCGGGTAGTAGCGTCGGTATTCACGCTGCACGTTGATACCCGGGAGCTTTAACGCCATGACGCGCTGCGCTGCGCTCGGGTTCAGATGTCGCTTGAGGTACAGAAATTCCTTATCCATGCTGCGCGTAATGCGTCGCATCAGGGTTTCCGACTGCAACTCGAGCGCCTTCGCCAGCTGCGGAATCTTATCGACTGCAGATGCGAATTCTTTAGGATTGACCCAGATACTGTCGACAGGGGTGCTAATCGCAAGCGGCTCACCGTTTCTGTCTGAAATGGTGCCGCGGTGGGCTGTAATGGACTCGGTCC
>JAACFM010000133.1 GCA_009937445.1 Gammaproteobacteria bacterium
TGTTGGGGCTCGCTGTCTTTATAAACTGGATGGCATTGCCACGTTCCGCCCCGCTGGTCGGCGGTTTGGTTCTTACGCTCCTGACGTTGCCCGTGATCATCATCGCGTCGCGCGCAGCAATAAAAGCGGTACCGCCCTCTATTCGGGAGGCTGCATTGGGCATAGGTGCGTCTCAAATGCAGGTGGTGTTCCACCACGTATTGCCGCTGGCGATGCCGGGCATGTTAACCGGGGCGATCATCGGTATGAGTCGCGCGCTCGGAGAGTCCGCGCCGCTTCTCATGATTGGTATGATCGCCTTTGTTGTTGATGTCCCCGGCGGATTCACCGACCCAGCGACTGCGTTGCCCGTGCAGATCTACCTTTGGGCGGATAGTCCGGAGCGAGCATTTGCGGAGCGGACATCGGCGGCGATTATTGTTTTGCTCGTCTTCTTGTTGATGATGAATCTCGCCGCCGTGCTGGTTCGTCGACGTATGGAACGTAAGTGGTAATCTAAAATGACTATGGTAGCTATGACAGAAAAATCCTTAGACAAAAAAACCGATCAAAAGACCGAAGCGGTCTTGCCGGAATTTCGACAACAGGTTGTTGAGTTTGGTCGAAAGACTGTCGGCAATGTTCACTGTGAAAATCCGTTCATGATCGCGAATAACGTAAACGTCTATTACGGTGATAATCACGCCATCAAAGACGTCACGCTGGAAATCGGAAAAAAGCAGGTCGTCGCCCTGATTGGCCCGTCCGGTTGTGGCAAGTCAACGTTTCTTCGTTGCCTCAATCGTATGAATGATTCAATTGATATTGCGAAGATCACTGGCGAGATCACGTTGGATGGCACGGATATCTACAGCAAGGCGCAGGATCCGGTTGCTTTACGAGCGCGGGTTGGCATGGTTTTTCAAAAACCCAATCCATTCCCCAAGAGCATCTACGACAACGTTGCGTACGGTCCCAGAATTCATGGTTTGGCTGGAGATCGCGCGGAGCTCGACAATATCGTGCATTCGAGTCTCGAGCGTGCTGGTTTGCTAAATGAAGTCAAAGACAGACTCGACGATCCCGGTACCAGTCTCTCTGGTGGCCAGCAGCAACGCCTGTGCATCGCGCGAACCATCGCCGTGAACCCCGAGGTCATTTTAATGGATGAACCGTGCTCGGCGCTGGATCCGATCGCAACGGCGAGAATAGAAGACTTGATGGACGAGCTATGCGAAGACTACGCAATCGTCATAGTTACTCATTCGATGCAGCAGGCAGCGCGTGTTTCAAAACGCGTCGCGTATTTTCATCTAGGGCATCTCATTGAAGTTGACGACACGGACAAAGTCTTCACGAATCCACAACACAAACTAACCGAAGACTACATAACCGGAAGAATCGGATAAAAACACAGCGTTTTTTACGCAGTATTTTTCCAAAATTCAGAAAAGCGTTTCTCAGAAAACCCGACCGCGATAAATTGTTCGGACTCAAGTACCGGACGCTTCACGAGCGTCGGATTCTCGATCATCAATGCGAATGCCCGGCTCTTGGACATGTCAGCACGATCGACTTCCGGAATCTTCCGCCACGTTAAGCTTTGCTTATTCAGCAATTTCACCCAATCGATTCGACCGGCCCATCTCTCCAGCATCTGGATATCAAGACCGTCATCACGAACGTCGTGGAAACGAAACTCTATATCGTTTTCGGCAAAATACTTACGCGCTCTCCTGCAGGTATCGCAGCTCTTGATTCCAAATACCGTCAGCATATCTATCTAGTCCAGATTTCTAAGTAGTTCATTCAGCCCGGTTTTCGCACGGGTCTTGGCATCAACCTGCTTCACGATGACCGCGCAATACAATGAGTATTTTCCGTTAGCGGACGGCAGATTGCCAGCGACGACAACTGATCCTGCCGGGACTCGGCCGTAGGAAACCTCATCAGTTTCACGATTGTAAATTCGGGTGCTTTGCCCGAGATAGACGCCCATCGAGATAACGCAGCCTTTCTCAACGATGACACCCTCGACAACTTCCGATCGCGCACCAATAAAGCAATCGTCTTCAATGATTGTTGGGCCGGCTTGCACCGGTTCAAGGACGCCGCCGATGCCAACGCCACCCGAGAGGTGTACGTTCTTGCCAATTTGTGCGCAGCTGCCAACGGTTGCCCAGGTATCAACCATGGTGCCGCGGTCAATATAAGCACCGATATTCGTGTAGCTCGGCATCAATACAACGTCCGGTGCGACGTAAGCCCCGCGACGAACGATGGCATCGGGAACGACTCGCACACCGTCGGCCGCGAACTGTTCGGCCGTGTAGTCGGCGTATTTCATCGGCACCTTGTCGAAAAACCGACTGTGGCCGCCTTCAATCACTTTGTTGTCGCCAAGGGCGAAGCTCAAAAGTACTGCTTTCTTCAGCCATTGATTGACCTGCCAGTCACCATCACGCTTCTCGGCAACGCGAACCTGTCCTGAGTCGAGGAGGGCAATAGCTCCCTCAACGGCTTTGCCAACTTTTTCCTTGTCATCGATTCCACGCAATCGATTTTCGAAGGCGTCTTCAATAATGGTTTCTAATTCCTGCATAAAGCCTGATCCAAACCTATGTTATTTTCTGATCGAATTTTTCGCGCAGCGAGTCCGCCAAACGATCGAGGGCCTCATCTGTAAGAGAGCGACCCGTGGATATATCGCTAATGTAGAACACATCTTCTGCCCGCTCACCGATCGTCATTATCTTTGCCGATGCGATGTTGATGCCTTGTTCGATGAATATCTGACCAACCTTGCTGAGCAACCCGGGCCGGTCAGCCGTTATGAGTTCAAAGACTGTCTGTTCGTCGGACTTAGCGGGACTAAAGTTTACTCTTGTCGGCGTTGTAAACATGCGCGCCTGACGAGTCACCGCGCGGGTCACTTGGATAATCCTCGCGTCGTCGGCGGTCAGGATACGCGTCATTGCACGTCGTATCTTGTTTATTCTTGCCTCGTCTATATGGACGCGCTTGTCTGACTCCATAAAGACGTAGGTATCGATACTATTGCCATTGTCCAGCGGCACGATGCGAGCATCGACAATTGTCATACCGAGTTCGTCGAGCACGGCGGTCACATGAGCAAAAGTGCGTTTTGTCTGGTCTGTGTAAAGAACGGCTTCAACACCATCACCGGTCTGTCGCCGTCGCACGTCGACCAGTCCAATATCATGTTCGATATCGGAGTCTGCCAGCCATTCGGTGTGCCAGGCGATTTCCGAGCTGCGGTAGCGCAGGAAATAATTGTCATTGAACAGGCGCCAGACCTGAGCAATTCTTTCCTCGCTGATGCCCGCGGTATTCAGATACTGCTGAGCCTTGTCCTTTTTTTCGACGATCAGTTGCTCGCCTTCGAACGGGTTCTCAAGGCCGCGGCGCAATGCTCGTTTGGTGAGTTCATACAGATCGCGAAAGAGTTGTGCTTTCCAGGAGTTCCACAGTTTCGGATCGGTGCCACGAACGTCCGCAATTGTGAGCACGTACAAGTAATCAAGCAGTTTGCGGTCACCGACGGTTTCCGCGAACTCGTTTATGACGTCAGGGTCGCCCAGATCTTTCTTCTGGGCTGTGGTCGATAAGATCAGGTGATGACGCACCAGCCAGGCAACCATTCGTGCTGCGGATTTTTCCAGTCCATGCTCCAGGCAAAACGCTTCTGCGTCGACTGCGCCCAGTTCCGAATGGTCGCCACCACGCCCTTTGGCGATGTCATGAAACAATCCACCCAGGTAGGCAATTTCCGGTTTTTCCAGCGACTGCATGACTTCGCTGCAATGCGGGAACTCATCGTCGTATCGTTGCAGCGCGAATCGCCGCAGGTTACTGACTACAAACAACGTGTGTTCGTCTACCGTGTAGGCGTGAAACAAGTCGTATTGCATGCGACCGACAATGCGCCCGAATGCCGGGATATAGAGCCCCAAAACGCCATACAGATTCATGCGGCGCAACTCGTGGGTTACGCCTTCTTTGGCACGAAGAATATTCAGGAACAACCTGTGATTGCGTGGGTTTTGCCGAAATTCGTCATCAATGCGGTGTAAATTCCGCTTGATCGAGCCGATAGTGTAGGCGCTCACCCCTCTAAGCTCGGGATTGTCCTGCAGTAGCAGGAAGAGCTCGAGCATCGCGGACGGGTCGCGTTTAAAAACCTGTTCGTCAACCGTCTGCAAAAAACCGTTCTTAACCGCAAAGCGCTCGTTGAGGGGTTCAGCCGGTGCATTCGGGTCCATCAGAATGGCTTCTTCGAACTGCTGCAGGAGCATCTCGTTAAGGCGGCTCAGCTCCATCACTGTGCGGTAGTAGCGCTGCATCAGCTGCTCGACCGCCAGGGTGTAGGTCGCGTCTTCATAACCGAGCATTTCCGCGAGCCGTATTTGATGATCGAAGAGCAGCCGGTCTTCGCGACGTCCCGTGAGAATGTGCAGCGCGAAACGGATACGCCAGAGGAAGTGTTCACCCTCTTCGAGTCTGCGCAATTGCACCGGTGTCAGAAACTTGTGGTCCACGAGCTCGGCCAGAGTCGTTGCGCCGAAATGCCGCTTCGCGACCCAGCCGATCAGCTGGATATCGCGCAACCCTCCAGGGCTGCCCTTTATGTTGGGCTCCAGGTTATAGGCAGTATCGTGGTAGCGATGGTGCCGGCTGATTTGTTCTTTGCGCTTTTCCTCGAAAAAAACCGCTGATGGCCACATGTGTTCCTGCTCGATAACCGCCTGCATCTCGCGGAACAACGCGTCCGGCCCAATGAGTAGACGCGCTTCCATCAAGGTTGTCGCAACGGTGAGATCGGCGCCAGCTTCCTCGGCACACTGCGCTACCGTGCGCACACTGTGGCCGATTTCCAGACCGACATCCCAAAGACACGTAACGAAGCCGGATAACGACTCTTCGGTTGCAGTCGATGTCTTCTCGGGCAATAGAATCATCACATCGACATCGGATCCGGGATGTAATTCGCCACGCCCATAACCACCGACGGCCACCAGGGCGACGTCATCGTCTTCTACATGATCGTTCCAAAGCCGGACCAACAGGTCGTCGATCAGCTGCGCGCGGGCACGGACCAGCTCAACGACCGACTCACCGGCCATGAAGCGTTTCTTCAGGTCGTCGTTGGCCTCGGCCAGCGCGTTGCGGATCTCTTCATAAGGCATTGTTTTATAAGCTTTCTATTGGTTTCGAGAGTCAGCGCCGAGGGTCAGCACTTCGAAGCCGTCTTTCGTCACCAGGCAAGTATGCTCCCATTGGGCAGACAGACTGTGGTCTTTGGTCACCACGGTCCAACCGTCGGGCAGCAGCCTGACATTGGCCTTGCCAGCGTTGACCATCGGCTCAACCGTCAGGGTCATACCTTCACGCAGTTCGAGTCCGGTGCCGCGCTTGCCGTAGTGTAAAACCTGCGGATCTTCATGAAAAACCTCGCCAATTCCGTGTCCGCAATATTCGCGAACCACGGAAAATCGATTGCTTTCCACGTGTTTTTGCACGGCAGCGCCGACATCGCCCAAACGCTTGCCCGGTCCGAGCTCCTGTATCCCTAACCACATGCCTTCAAAGGCAACATCTGAAAGCCGCTTGGCTTGGATATTAGGCTTGCCGACGAAAAACATGCGGCTTGTATCGCCGTGAAAGCCGTCCTTGATGACCGTAATGTCGATATTGACCGCATCACCGTTTTTCAATGTCTTGTCGCCAGGAATGCCGTGGCATACCACGTGATTCACGGACGTACAGATGGACTTGGGAAAGCCACGATAGTTGAGCGGGGCCGGGATGGCGTCCTGAACGCCAGTAATGTACTCATGGCAGATGCGATCGAGTTCGCCTGTGGTTACGCCTGGCTTTACGAATTCACCAATCATATCAAGGACTTCCGCGGCGAGCCGGCCTGCGACACGCATCTTGTCCTGTTGTTCGGGTGTTTTAATGGTTACTGACATTCTTTATCCCAATAGGGCGCAGAGCTCTTTTTTCGTAATCGAGTAAAAAGAGCTCTGACGTCTGTGTGTGAATTTCTTTGTGTTCCGCGTTGTTGGGCGCGGCCAGCTATGGTATAAAGCGCGCGCCTTTGTAGCAACTACTTGCTGCAAAGAGTAAATACTTCACACGTATACCGACACATCTTGCTGGGTGCCCCACTAAAAAAGGGGTTGTGAGATGGGGTATACGGAGGCCTAACCCGGAGAAATCGATATGGCAGACGTAACCATGCGCCAGATGCTAGAGGCTGGCGTGCATTTTGGTCATCAGACCCGTTACTG
>JAACFM010000047.1 GCA_009937445.1 Gammaproteobacteria bacterium
GTACCTTGATGCATTTCCTTTCCAGTCGACCTCTCGAGGGTTTCTTAATCGCTCCTTCGTCCTCAATCCGACTATGGCGACTACGGGCATCGGTGCGATCGGCGGCGTGGTTAAAGGATTCGTTACCGATAAGATTTGGCTTGGTGCCCAGATGTATGATGCCAATGCCGCGAGCGGTGACTTCGACTTCGATACCGCGCAGGAAGGCGAATGGTTGAAGGCGGTCGAGATCGGCTACACACCTTCGTTTGGCCAACGGAAGTCGCAGCTGGTCCAATTTACTTATTGGGAGAAGGACGCGCGTGCACTGGCCGGTACGTCCAAGGGCAGCGGCTGGGCGGTCAGCTCGGCATGGAGACTCAACGACCTAATATTTCCGTTCGTTCGTTTTGGACATTCGGATGGCGGCGCTGGTGTTGCGGCGGAAGATGCTATCAGCGCCGGCGTAGAAATTACGCAAAGTTTCGATCAGGTCTGGACCGTAGGAGCCGGATGGGCAAGACCGTCACGCGAGACTTTCGGACCTGGTCTCGACGACGAAACTGTCCTCGAGACGTCTTACAAATTCCAGCTATCGAAAAATTTCTCGCTCACGCCCGATGTGCAGGTTATTTTCAATCCTGCGAACGATCCAGATCGAAGTTCGGTGTGGGTTGTAGGATTGCGCGCGATTCTAACGATGTAGGCACCGTCTGCCATTCGGGAATGCAAGAGGTCAATCAAATCACTCGTTGCCAACGAATACTTGCAGATAGTTGACGTCAAAGTGACTCTCGGCAGTGAGATCCGTCGCTGAATCACACGGAACAGGCATGAATTAGGGTCAAACCGGTACGACTTTCGGTATAGCCACTATCCCCACAGATATCACATGGTTACTGCCCACCGGTCGTTAACCCATTGATTTCCCGCAGTATGGGCGGGTTTACCCACGGGATACGTAGCTTCAGGTGCTAGTCTACGTAAGTAGGTGGAGGTTCAAGTCCTCTCCTGGGCACCAAATTTGATGGGGCTCCCTTTCGGGAGCCTTTTCTTTTCGTGAATCCAGGA
This sequence comes from Gammaproteobacteria bacterium, assembly GCA_009937445.1. Classification (GTDB taxonomy): domain Bacteria; phylum Pseudomonadota; class Gammaproteobacteria; order Steroidobacterales; family Woeseiaceae; genus UBA1847. The sequence goes on from JAACFM010000047.1 coordinate 1,051, forward strand.
CTATTTCACCACACTTGCAGCTCAAGCATTCAGCTGGCGCGCCTTTAAGGTCTGCATTAGTAAATTCGCAAGGAAATATTTACCTTTTTTGCCGTCATTCAATGGTTTTCTCCACCCCTTGACGTCTCTTGAAATTCAATGGAAACATTGACATCTACATATAGCTTCGAAGTGCGTTAGGGTGTACAAGCACTCCGATTGCCCAAGTCGAAATTGCGTGAATTCATTGATGCTTCGAAATCTCCCGCTGGTCAAACACCTTCTGCTGGCGCTTGTTCCAGGAGTTATCACCGCGATTCCGATCGGCATGGCTTACGTCGACGATAACTTCACATTTCCGTACTCTGAGTCGACGGCGGCAGCCGTCTACTGCGCGCTTTTCGGCGGATTCGTGATGGCGCCATTTATCACGTCTCGATCCTGGATCGTTGTTAGAGCTTCCGTTCTCATTGTGATGGCGCCAGTCGTTTATTATCTCGTCTCTCTTCTTGTGTCACTTACAGAGTCGCTTACGAACGACTGGTCAATTGGCCAATTCGCGATTCTGATCGTGGTCACAGTCGCGGTCTTTGTTTTCAACCTCCTGATCGCAATATTGTTGGTTATCGTCGCACCACTGAAAACGAACCTGAAGTTTTGGGCAATTGTTGGTCTGACAGGCGCTGTGACAGGCGCGCTTTGCGCAACCCTGTTCCACTATTTTTATTGCATACTCTGGTGCGATTGGACGGAGCTGTTGATGGGCATACCCATTTTTGTCTGGCCACTACTATTCAGTTCTTCGGTATACGTTTGGCTGACCCAGCCGGGTGGAGGCAGAAACAACCAGTTACGACTGGGTCATTTACGTCAAACTACCAGCCCACAATACCGGCGACGATAGTGAAACCCTGCCTCTGCCTGATAGCGTCCATATTCCTGGCCAGTTGTGTCGTCATTCCGGTTCCCGTAGAACGGGTTGACCTTGAGGGAAGGCTATTTACTGATTCTGACCTGGATTTCGTTCGGTTGGGTACGACAGCGCGAAGTGAAGTCGTAGATCGTTTTGGGAGCCCGACCATGTGGCTCGCCTCGCAACGAATCCTGGTTTACGGACTGCGGCGAGTAGAATCGGGCGCGCTTTGGTTCATCGGCGCAGGACTGTCGGGGACTGGCGGATTGGTTAAAGGTGAGACCAAGGAAGCCGTTTACCTGGTTTTGGACGATAAGGATGTCGTGACAAACTGGGGTCGTGCGCCACTAACGCACTGCGAAACATGGTTGAGCGCAGCGAACAAGTGGGCGGCTTTGAAGAAGTTGGATGTTCCTCAGGCACATGGCCGGTTCGTCGAAGAATCCCCAACTGCGGAACAGAGCTTCATATATTTTTATCGACCACGAGATTTTCAATACTACCTGCCATTCGCCCCACCGGGCGAAAAAGTGGCACTCGGTGTGGCGGACTATGCGGAGATCAGTCAGGATGACATGCTGGTCGGGCAGATTCGCTGGCAAAGTTACGTGATAGTCCGAGTGGCGCCGGGAACCCACAGATTCGTAGTAAACCCCGATACGGACTGTGTCGTAAATCCCGATATATATCGCAGCGCAATTATTCAATTGGATATTTCGCCTGAAACCGTCACTTTCGTAGAAATGGGAATTCAGGCCGGACGTGGAACCATTGAACCTGTGCTCATCAACCGAACGCGTAGTGAGGCGATTTCAGTAATTGAGAACCTCCGAGAGTCTTGGTAGTCAATTGGTGATTCGCGGCGACGTATCGAGGTCACTCAGCCGATAAATACGCAGCCGGTTGCCTGCAACGGTACTGACAACTTAACCGCCGCCGATGGACAATAGGGCAATGAATACCTATAAGCGTCACCGGTTCCCACCCGAAATTATCAGTTATGCGGTCTGGCTCTACCATCGATTCAACCTAAGCCACCGTGACGTTGAGGACCTGCTTGCTGAACGAGGCATCACTGTTAGCTACGAAACGATCAGACTCTGGTGTATCAAGTTTGGTGTTCGATACGCTCGACGACTCAAACGTCGGCATCGTGGTTATGGTGATACGTTCTACATCGATGAGGTTTTCGTGAAAATCAATGGCCAGCAGCAATATCTGTGGCGAGCTGTAGATCAAGATGGAGAGGTGCTAGACGTCTTTCTACAGGCTCGCAGGGATGGAGACGCTGCGAAACGATTCTTCAAACGGCTTATTCGAAGCTCCGGTGGCGAGCCCAGAAAGATCGTGACGGACAAGCTGAGGAGTTACGGTGTGGCACATCGAGAACTGATGCCTGATGTCATCCACAGTACAACTCGATACGCGAACAATCGAGCCGAGCAATCACATGAAACGACCAGGGTGCGAGAGCGAGGAATGCGAAGATTTAAGTCTTCCAACCAGGCTCAGCGATTCCTGGGTGCACATGCCGCCGTTTTCAATCTATTCAACCTCGGGAGGCATCTGGTTAAAGCTGAGCATTATCGAAACCTCAGGACGAGTGCATTCAACGAATGGGAAGTAGTAGCAGCCTGATTATGAATGGCCGAAATCTATTTGTTCAACGAAGTTAATTTGTCAGTACCTGTCGGCCCGCTGTTGCAGCGCCGCGCTCACCTGCCGTCGAATTTGGAAACTGTTCGCCTCCACTATGGCTGGCACGTCACGCGTCTGCCGAATCAGTGCTACCACCGCGATTTGCTCGCCGCCTAAGGGTGCGTACACCAGATAATGCTCACCAACCGCGTGAACGGCTAGTTCTGGGTTTCCGATCAAGTCATCTCGCTTTGCGATCGCTTGCTGGTGTGCGGCGACGTATTCCGCAGCTGCGTGGAGCTGTTCGAAATAGGTCTTTGTCCGCTCCTTGCCCCATCGGGCCAGCGACCAACGGCGTGCTGCCCGAACATCGTCGGCAGCGGTCTCTGTTAGGACATACGATCTGATCCGTTTCGCCACTAGTTCTCGGATTCGGCGGCAATATCGAGAATCGATTCCTCGGCAAAACGGCCGTGCCGAATGTCATCCACGCCACTTAGGATATGAGCAACCGTTCCCTGCGCCACCATGTCGCGACGAATCAAATCACGCACATACTCACTGGGTGTTGCATAGACGCCGGCATCCCCAATGCGACTATCGACGAAGCTTCTGAGCTCTTCGGTTAGCGATAAATTGAGACTACTGGCCATAGGGTCTCCCGACGCGGCGATAGATAAGTTAACGTATGCTACTAGGTATGTCGGATATTGGCAATAAACGCCATCACATAATCTTGAAATTGGGGGCAGCGGAAGCGAATGTGCAAAACCACACGGCATGAGTGTAAATCGGCGGCGAGAATTGACCACCTCGACACCGAGAACCAATAACTTACACGACGAATTGGCGCCGAAGCCGGGTCAAATACCCTTGCCGATTTACAGCCGCTTCAGGCAAGGGCTTCCAAGCCTTTGTTCTGAACGAGGTTCAACAGCTTCAATGACGGGCCATTAGGCTTTTTCTGGCCTTGTTCCCATTTCTGCACTGTCGACGGGCTGGTGTTCAGGTACGCGGCGAATACCGCCTGGCTGGCTTCTCAATTTTTTCACAGGCGTCAGGCACAGTGCATCAAACTCGTGCATGGTCTTGGTATCCATGACACCCGCCTTGTGCAGGCCTTTTGCCGTCTCGTGTACGGTATCCAGAATTTTCTTAGCCATTGTCTTTTACCTCAATCTCAATCAATTCACCGGCTTTCGTCGCTTTGGTGAGCGCCGCTGCTGTGTAGCTCATCAGCTCTTTCGCCAACATTCTCAACGCCCGCAATTCTTTGTCACTAATATTGGCGCGTTCGTTCTTCGCAAATCCATAAATGAAGAACGCCTTGTTCCCCCGCCTGAACGCGACCGAAGTCCGGGTACTGCCCCGCTTGCCTCGACCAGGCAGCGCAACCCGTTTCTTGACTACCTGCCGGCCCAACTTCACATCAATCAGACCCATCTCCATCTCGGCCACCGCCGATGCCAAGGCCACATCGCCTAGACCTTCACCACTCGCCCATTTGGCAAATGCTTTGATCTTAAAAGCCTGCAATTTTCGCCCTCAATATCAGATCAAAACTATAGCACTAAGTGCTATAGAATAATATTCTCTTTTTGACCAATGTAGTAAGGATTCATATATCGAAGAATCTTCATGCTGCGTGCAATGGAGATGCTCCACCGCCAAGAAACGAGGAACGCTGTTGCCGATAACTGGAAAATAGTTGACGTTACACCGAATCCAGGCAGTGAATGCTCCACAGAAACGAACGGAAAATGCGAGATTCAGGGTCAAACCGGTACGACTTTCAGTATGGCCACTATCCCCACAACTATCACGTGGTTACTGCCCACCGATTGTTAACCCATTGATTTCCCGCAGTATGGGCGGGGTTGCCCACGGGATACGTAGCTTCAGGTGCTAGTCTACGTATGTAGGTGGAGGTTCAAGTCCTCTTCTGGGCACCAAACATTAAGGCCCCCTTTTCAGGGGGCCTTTTTTGTTTGTGATCAAGAAAGGACTTAAATAGTCGTACTAAGCAATCTCGTCGACACGCTGTTTTTTGTCTCTGACAAGCGGCCACAACAATTGTCGTGGCGCCGTAACGGGGTCCAGGTTTTCTACGCCGAACTTCTCCGGGTATTTTCGCGTGATTCGAGCTGTACCGAAGAGAATATCCCAAAAAAACAGGAGATTTCCGTAGTTTCCCTTGTAATGTGTCACACCGTCGTCCATGTGGCGACCGTGATGAGCGGAATGCGTTGCCGGGGTTGAGATCGTTCGCTCGACAATCCACATCAGCGACGACAACCAGCGACGCTTATAAAGCGGCTTGTCCCATCGAACGTCGGAATGCGCTCCGCAAATGACGAGCAACTTGAAAACCAGATAGAAGGCATAGACCTTGCCGACGCCAAGATAGATGAGCGCACCGGAGAACCAGATGCCGGGCATCATGAAATAGTAAAAAATATTGTTGCGGTAAACGATCCGGATGCTCATGTATTCTGCATCGTGGTGCGGGCGGTGCAATTCGTACAACCACTTGACGTTGTGATTCAAGCGATGCCACCAGTACTGCGTCATATCATCGAAAATAAGCAGCAGGCCGACCTGAGCGACGATGGGCCAGGTCGCCAGTACGCCTTCGCTGTCGGGAAAGACAAACGCGGCGAGCAGGCCACCACACAACAAGACCAACGGCTGCGTCACGGCAAACAACACCGTTGCGCTGATCGCTTCGACGATGCCATCTTTGCGGCGCTGACCTTGCTTGTTAAAAAAACCGGTACGAATGAATTCCGCGACGCTGAATACGACGAAGATCAGCAAAACAGCGATGATTTCTGGCTTCAATTTAGCCTCCCTCAGAGGTGCAAGGACGAAATCTAACAGCAACGGCGGGAAAAGAATGCTAACTTCTTTACATTCTCTGCTGGGGACATACCATGCTGGCCGGTCTTCAAACCTATCCGAGCGCGAGCTTCTTCAGCCTGTTACCCGAGCGTCTTCAAAACCTGCTGATCGCTGCATCGAAACGGAGCCAATTCGAAGACGGCGAGCTCATCCATCCACGCGGCGACAAAGGGCAGTCACTGTCGATTATCGAATCCGGGCATGTCCGCTTTTCAACCCTTGGACGCGATGGAACGCGCGTTTCGACAATCACGCTCGGCGCTGGCGAGTCGTTTGGCGAGTTCACACTATTCGCCGGCACACCGCGACTTTTCGACATGCATGCCATCGGCCCAACGGTGATCAATGCTGTTGTACGTCAGCGCTTTGAAAAACTCCTGGAGGACGAACCCGAGTTCAGCAAATTCATCATTCAACTCCTGGCACGACGATTACTGTTCGCGCTGGAGATCCTGGATGACGAGCGACGCCTGCCGCTTGTAGCGAAGCTCGCGAAAACGCTGCTGCGTCGACCGCGTACCAGTGCAGATAACCTCAACATTGCGGTGACGCAGAAGGAACTTGCAAATGAACTCAGTGTGTCTCGTGTAGCACTGGGGACAGCAATTAACAAACTGAAACTACTGAACCTTATCTCCACGTCCTATGGGCAGGTCACGATCAACGATCTGGCGGCCTTTCGATCCTGGGTTCAAGAGCAATCGCAGTTGGCTGCGTTGGTGCCGGAGAGATAAACGTGGCCTACAGGTTACTCAACTTGCGTAACCCGGTAGTAAGGGAATAACGGGTCGTCCCTGGTCTGGCATTCGAAGCGAATATCGTCACGATCTGCAATCGCAGCATAAGTGCGTTCGGTAATCAGCGTTTCGTTGGCGCGCGCGATATCCTCTCCGAGCTTGGCTGCCTGATTCATCTCGTCACCTTGCGCAAGGTTTGGACCTATTGCGTAGGTCTGACCGTATCCGATACCCGCACAGCATTGTGTCGGATTGCAAGACGCAATTGGTGATGCGGGTATGTCATGGAAACCTCCTGCCCATAGACTGTTCTTGTTTCGGTCAACCGCTGTATCGGTGGAATTTATTCCCGGTTAAGCTAAAGTGCATTTGCTTACTGACCTTCTATACGAAAATATTTGTGGATTCTCTATGTTTACTGCAGACCAACTTCTAGCGCATGCTGTCGGCGATTACCTGCTGCAAAGTGACTGGATGGCGAAAGAGAAAACGAAGCGCTCTTTCGCTACCTTTGTACATTGCGCGTTTTATCTGCTGCCATTCCTCTTGATTACACAAAATCCCGTCACTCTCGCGGTCATCGCCGGCACCCATTTCGTCATCGATCGCTGGCAACTGGCACGCTATGTCGCATGGTTCAAAAACCGACCTTGGCCAGGCAGCTCGCCCTGGTCCGAATGCCGCGAAACCGGTTATTCACCGGACACTCCGCCATGGCTTGCAGGTTGGCTGGTCATCATTATCGACAATATTTTGCACATCACCATCAACGGCTTGGCGATTGCTTATATCGGTTGACCAGCAACCTGAAAACGTTGGTCACCGCTCGGGATATCTTGCGAAGCCATTCGCGTTGCAATACATAACGCACTGTTGACAGTCAAAACACAGACCACAGGACATACAACGAACCGCCTCCTTACGGGCCTGTGCATGACTCATCGTACGATCTGGCACATCGCGGGGACGAGATTCGCCACGAAGTTCAGCGTGCGCAGATAAAGCGGAGTTGCGTCGCGGATTGACGGTGTAAAAATACCTCGCTGCGCTCCGCTAGCAAGGCACCACGCCGTCTTGATTTCTGCGCCACCTCTACCAATTGACACGGCAATAGCGGTGGTCTAGTTTCCCATCCCAGATGGTGCTCCAGAAGCTTGGAGCTAAGAGGGAATCCGGTGAGAATCCGGAGTTGTACCCGCAACTGTAAGTTGGGAGATGTTGGCCAGTCCAGCCACTAGGAATTCAGTTCCTGGGAAGGCGGCCACCGTTTACGATCAACAAGCCAGGAAACCTGCCATCGCGTCGTTCGTCCAGGGTCGGGTTAACCTGTTGGGCCGGATTCACTTTCCCCGTGAAACGACATTAAGTCGGCTCGTCGTACTGCAGATGCAGTGAATGCCGTAACTCGTCGTTTCAAGACTATCCGTGACCGACATCTGGATAGAGGGAGTCCAAAGTGTTCAAACAACTATTTATAGTCTGTCTTGTTAGTCTCGGCAGCAATACAGTGCTGCTGGCCGAAGAAAACGAAGAAACAAAGCCTGACGAAACTATCACCGTTTACGGTGTGCGACTTGACCAGCCCGCTACAGAAGTTGGTTCAAGTGTTTCCATTTTGACAGCCAGTGATATTGAGGCTCTCGGCTCCGACTACGTACTCGATGCTATTGCCACAGTTCCGGGCGTTACTGTTAATCAAAATGGTGCATACGGTGGCTTCGCGTCAGTTCGTATCCGCGGCGCATCCAGCGAGCAGACGTTGGTTATCATCGACGGTGTAGTTGCAAACGACACGACATCACCGGGCGGCGGTTTCGATTTCGCACGTTTCGACCCGGCGAACATTGATCGCATCGAAGTCCTCCGAGGACCGCAGTCGACACTGTGGGGCACCGATGCAATCGGCGGAGTTGTCAATATCGTCACCAAACGTCCCGAACAGGGGCTTCAGGGCAACGCATTCGCTCAGGCCGGATCATTCAATTCACTGCGGGGAGGCGCCGAGTTAGCAGGTGCCGGCGATCGCTTTGACTTTCGACTCGCCGCAACTGGAACCTCAACAGACGGTATCTCAAAGGCAGACGAAGCTAACGGTAATACCGAAAAAGACGGGCACGACTCGAACACCATCAGCGCAAAAGGCGGAGTCGCTCTTGCCAAAGATGCAAGACTTCAAGCCAGCCTTCTTTGGACAGATGCAGAGTCTGAATTTGACAGTTTTTCGTTCGGCGACCAGGGAAATATCGCCGACGGTGATGAATTCAGCAAAACAGAAGAACTGATCGGTAATGTTTCGTTGCACTTGCCATTGCTGAACGGTCGGTTTGAGAATGTTGTCCTCGCCGGCTACTCGGACCTCAGTCGAGATAATTTCATCGATGGCTCGCCCAGCTATTCGAGCGAAGGCGACCGGAAAATGTACCGCTATCAGGGAACGTTGCAGATTATTGAGGACCACCGCCTGGCATTCGGCGCCGAACGAGAGGACAGCAAGGCCAATGGTGAGAAAACCTCCATCACTGGTCTGTTCGCACTGTATGAATTACAGGCCCTCGATTCACTGACGTTTACCGCTGGCGTTCGTCGTGATGATCATGACAAATTTGATGCGGAAACGACCGGTCGACTGGCGGTTGCTTATAATCCTCACGAGCAGGTCACACTGCGGGCTAGTTGGGGTCAAGGATTCAAAGCGCCAACGCTCTTCCAGTCGACGTTCTTTTGTTGTGGAGCGACCGCTCCGAATCCGAACCTGAAACCGGAGTCATCTGAAGCCTTTGATGTGGGCGCGGTATACCGAACCGCAGATGCCCGTGGCGAAATTGGCTTAACCTATTTCGATCAGGATACGACCAACCTCATCGACTTCTCGTTTGTGGCGGGTGGCTATGAAAACATTGCGTCCGCGACGTCATCAGGATTTGAAATCGATGCTCATTACCGCTTTACTGAATGGTTCGATGCTGCCATCAGTTACGCCAATATCGACGCAAAGGACGGTGCTGGAGACAACTTGATTCGAGTCCCGGAGCATTCAGGCGATTTGATTTTTTCATTCAATCCGGACGGCCGGGTTAGTGGCACGCTGCTCCTTAAGTACAACGGCGAAGAGCAGGACCCGAACGGTGTTGTGCCGTCCTGGACACGCGTCGATCTGGCCGGACGATATTCGCTCAGCGATTCAGTGGAAATGTATGCACGTATCGAAAACCTGTTCGACGAACAGTATCAACAAATCATCGGTTTCGGCACGCCCGGTCTTTCCGGCCACGTCGGCGCGCGGTTAAGCTTCTGACCCGGAGATGACGCGTAAAGTCACAATCGCCGCGTTGCTTGCGCTTTTCGCGAGTAACGCGGCGCTTGCAACACCACCTGCACAGCGCGTGGTTAGCCTGGACTATTGTGCCGACCAGTTCGTCCTGAAGATGCTGCCACGCTCGAGAATACTGGCCGTCTCTCCGGACGCGGGGAAACATTTTTCCTATATGCGCGACGCCGCGACAGGCATTCGACAAGTTCGCCCGATCGCCGAAGATGTACTTGTATTGGGCCCCGACCTTGTTGTCCGTTCCTACGGAGGGGGCCCGAACGCTGCGAAATTCTTCGAACACGCGGGTATCTCAGTTCTGCAAATTCCTTACTCGAATGACATTGAATCGATTGCTACAAACGTGCAGTTTCTCGCTGACCGTCTCAATGTCCCCGAAAAGGGTGCCGAGATTGTCGGCGAAATGAACCGACGACTTGCAGACATCAAAGTCTCGAGCGAAGACCAATCGGGTCTCTACATGACACCAACCGGAGCTACCAGCGGTCCGAATACGCTCATCCATGAGATGTTGCGGGCAGCAGGTCTGGAAAATTTCGAACAGCAGCCTGGCTGGCGATCAATTCCTTTGGAACGCCTTGCCTACGAGCAACCGGATGTCGTGGCGGCCGCGTTTTTTGACGACGATCGAATTGATTCGTCCCGATGGAGCTCTATGCGCCACCCGGTTGCAGAGAAGCAAATGAACGATCAACCAACCGCGATGTTGCAGGGCGCCTGGACATCATGTGGCGGCTGGTACCTTCTCGATGCTGTTGAGGCTCTCGCCGCAACTCGATCAGCGGCAGAAGCGCGATGACATCTCGCCGCCTCATTTTCATACTCGGCGTTGCCAGTCTGGTTTGTATTGTTGTTGCTTGTGCGTTTGGATCCACGCCCATGGACTTCACTCGCGTGGTATCGGCTTTGTTTGGACTCTCGTCGGCCGGGGACCATGTTGTCATCTGGGAAATTCGATTACCGCGAGCACTTGCCGCCTACGTTGTCGGCGCCGCGCTTGGTGCCAGTGGCGCTGCACTGCAGGGTTTGCTGCGCAATCCACTGGCCGAACCCGGAGTCCTTGGCGTCACTGCAACGGCATCGCTGTCGGCCACTTTTGCGCTGTATTATGGCCTCGCCGCATCTTCCGCCTACCTGCTGCCTGTGTACGCCATTGCTGGCGCGCTGGCAGCTACCGCCCTGCTCGCCGCCGCCGCCACACGCATAAAGTCAGTCGTGACATTGATTTTGCTGGGAGTCGGCCTGTCGAGTTTTTCGGCAGCGGCGATGTCTTTGCTTCTAAACCTCGCGCCCAATCCCTTTTCCCTGACTGACATGATCAACTGGCTTCTTGGGTCGGTTGCCAACCGCAGTTTTGAAGATCTGAGAATCTCCATGCCATTCATTGTCGCCGGAATCGCAATTTTGTTTTTCAGTCGTCGCGGACTCTCTGCTTTGACGCTCGGTGAGGAAGCCGCGAGTGGCCTCGGCCTTAATCTCAGTCGACAACGCATCGTTGTTGTTGTCGGCGCCGGGGTCGCAACCGGAGCATCGGTAGCACTGGCCGGTGCAATTGGATTTGTAGGAATTGTTGCGCCACATCTCATCCGACCGATCGTTGCATATGATCCCGCAAGGAGTCTGCTACCAAGCGCAATGCTGGCAGGAGTGATTCTCGTCATTGCGGATATCGGCGTCAGACTTTTGCCGACGGCAACAGAACTAAAGCTCGGTGTAGTCGCCGCGATCATCGGCGCACCTGCATTTATCTGGATCGCCGTAAGCCGCCGGGTGACCTATGACTAGTCTTGTAGCCAACAAGGTCAGCGTGCGGGCCGGCGATACCCTGATCGTTGAGGATGCTTCGCTGTCTATTAAGCCAGGCGAGTTGGTCGCTATTCTTGGCGCGAACGGCGCCGGCAAGACGTCGCTTTTGAGAGCCCTTTTGGGGATCACCAAAGCGAGCAGCGGCGCTGCATATATTAATGGCGAAGACTGCTTTGGAATGCCGCCGAGCAAAAGAGCGAAAATCGTTTCATACCTGCCGCAACGCCGGCCGCTGGCCTGGCCGTTACGGGTTCGTGATGTAATCGCGCTCGGTCGTTTCGCCCACGGGGCGGCACTCGGCCGTCTGTCCTCGGTGGATAAAGCAGCCGTGGAAGAAGCCATTGAGTCCTGCAAGCTCGGCCAACTGCAGGGCAGAAGCACAGACAATCTTTCCGGCGGCGAACTCGCGAGAGTGCATTTTGCGCGTGCTATCGCTGCAAAAGCGCCATTGCTGATCGCAGATGAACCAGTGGCGGAACTGGACCCGCGCCACCAGATTCTGGTCGCCGATTTAATTCGGCAATTCGTCACTAACGGGGGCGGTGCCCTGGTGGTTCTGCACGAAGTCGCCCTCGCCGCCCGCATCGCAGACCGCCTCATCTGGATGAAGAACGGCCGAATCATTGCAGATGGCACGCCGCAGGAGACACTGACCTCTCAGACAATGGAGGACGTGTACGGCGTCAAGGCTCATGTGAGCAGCGATCCGCGTGGTTTCGATATCCGCGTAGAGGCCGCAACGTGACAGTCAAGGCCCTGATGATTTGGGACTTCTGACTCTCCGCGTCGGTTTCGGCTCACTGTCTGCCGCGCTCTCTCAATTTGCGCCGCGTGTGCTTGTCAGGGCGACCGTCAGTCTTTGGCATCAACATCCGATCCTGGCGAAGAGACGCAGATTGAATCTCTCTTTGCTTAACCGTAGCGGCATCTTCTTCGTAACAGAGTTGGGATTCTGCCGCCGGTCCACGCCGACTCGGAATAGCCGTCACTGCAAATGCATAAGGCAAGCGATCACGGACGAGTTCGATTTGATCGCCGCACTTGACACGGTCACCCGGCGTTGCACGACCACCATTGATCTTCACGTGACCACCGGTCACGGCGTCCGTTGACTTGACCCGGGTTTTGAAGAAACGGCAATAAAACAGCCATCGATCAATTCGCAGAGAACCTGTTGATGACATTATCGTGACGATTGATTAGCCCGTTGCTCTGCAATTTGATGCTGCACAGCGTCGAACAGTTCCTCACGAAGACCCAAGAGTTTGAATAACTCGACCACGGTAAAAAAAGGCGCGGCGAGATTCGCCTGAATCGGATGTTTGATCAACACCGGCATCGATTTCTCAACGGCATGGCCGACAAACTGCGCCGCATACCCACCAAAAAAACACGCAGCAGCAATGATCCAGCCAGTATTGCCGGGATAGGAACCCAGCTTGGCCGCAAGGATGGTCAGGAGATACGCCCCGATCGCAAATACGACCGCGAAAATCACATCAAGCGTTAGATAGAACAGAACAAACCCGGCCAGTACGACATGCGCCAGATAAAAATGAAAACCAAGGATCTCGAATCCTGTCCACGTTAAAGGAATCAGAACGCCGAGCAAGATTGTAGGAATACCGATCATGTGTACAAAAATGTTGAATGGATGCTGATGCGACGCCGCATACCCGGTCAACATCTTCATTAGTTTTCCTTCTGCTTTCATTCCGTGCCCCTCTGCGCTTCGACGCAAATTTAACATGAAACAGTATAATCAGTCGGAGCACATAATCGAAATTGGAGACCTGTTATGACTCTTTTGATCGCCGGAGTATTGCTTTGGAGTATCGCCCATCTGCTACCGGCCGTGGCACCTGGCCTGCGCGCAAATCTGGTCGGAAAGTTTGGTGAGGGGCCGTATAAGGGTCTATTCGCGCTGGATATCGTCATAGCGCTGGTGTTGATCGTATATGGTTGGCAAGCGGCGCTTCCCGCAGCCGTCTATCCACCCCCGCTGTACGGCAGCCCGATCCCGTCGGTTCTACTGCTGTTGGCATTCGTCCTGTTCGTTGCATCTGCCATACCCAATAACCTGCAGCGATTCGTCCGCCATCCCCAAATGACAGGTGTCCTTTGCTGGAGTGCGGGTCACTTGCTGACCAATGGCGATAGCCGGTCGATCGTTTTGTTTGGCGGTTTCGCTATTTGGGCGATCCTGGAGGTGCTCTTTATCAACAAACGCGATGGAGACTGGCAAAAACCCGCCTCGGTTGCGTTGCTAAAAGACGTTGTTACGGTACTGATCGCCACCCTGGTGTTTGCCGCGTTCGCCTATTTTCATGCCTCGCTGTTCGGCGTTTCGCCCATGCCAGCCTAGTTAAAAATCAATAGCTTGCGATAATTCGTCACCATAATCAGGAGACCATCACAAAACATCTAAAAATAGTCACTTTATAATCAGTTACTTACAAGGGGATACGCCTAGATTTGATTCTGAGGCCGCTACACAGGGCGGCCGACATAAAACGGAGTCAAATCATGAAACTCGCCAACTACCGCATCGCCGCTCTTGCACTGACTCTCTCAATGACTGCTGGCTGCGCTTCAGCCCCCAGCGCACCAGCCGAGGCAGACATGCAGGACCCGGAGATCTTTGATACGGCCTTTGACAACAACCTCAAAGCCCAACGAATGGGCACGAAGGGCGCGCACTTTGGCTGGGTCGCCGCTCGCTCGATGGTCGAGAACCCGATCAACCGCCCGGTTTCTCACGTGGGCTCGCTTGCCTCATACGCATTAAAGTCCACGGGCGGCCTGCTGCGCCGGGTTGTGATCAGCACGTTACAAATGCCGGCACTTGACGATGAGATTCCCGAAGTCAGCCACACAGAACCAATGGATCTCGACGCATTCGAAGAGATCCTGGACAAAACGACCGGCACTCGTCAGGACATCGGTCGCATCACATTCCTCGTCGATGGCGACGAGTATTTTGGTCGCTTGATGCACTCGATCGATAATGCCGAAGAAAGCATCGATATCAGAACCTATATATTCGATAACGATGATTTCGCCGTCGCAGTTGCTGACCGCCTGAAAGAACGAGCTGCAGACCTTCGGGTTCGAGTCATGCTCGACAGCCTTGGCAACATGATGGCCATGCAGGCTGACTCCGAAACAATGCCGGCCGACCACCGTGTCCCACTGTCGATCCGCATGTACATGGAACGTGAGTCTGAAGTTGAGGTTCGCAACATTACCAATCCGTGGGCAACTGGCGATCACACCAAAACAACCATCATCGACAAAAAGACTGCTTTCGTCGGCGGTATGAATATCGGCCGCGAATATCGCTACGACTGGCATGATTTGATGATGGAAGTCACCGGCCCCGTCGTCAACAAACTGCAATACGAGTCGGACAAGGCCTGGGCCCGCGCCAGCGTTTTCGGAGACTTTGCAAATTTCTTCGCCTTTGCGAAAGGCAAGAAGGAACACGCCGACCGAGACGGATATCCGCTTCGAGTTCTGCAAACACGTAACTTCGACTCCGACATTCACAAGGCACAAATCGCCGCCATTCAGAACGCCCAGAGCTACATACTGATCGAAAATGCTTATTTCGCAGACGATCGCACGATTTATGAACTGGCAAAAGCTCGCCGCCGGGGTGTTGACGTGCGCGTTATCATCCCATCGGCTGGCAATCACGGTCCGTTGAACGCCAGTAACAAGGTCTCTATCAATACCCTGCTTAAGCACGGCATTCGCGTTTACGAATACCCGGGCATGAGCCACGTAAAAGCAGCAATATTCGACGGCTGGGCGAGCGTAGGATCAGCGAACTTCGACAAGCTGAGCCTCAAGGTCAACAAAGAGCTTAACCTTGCAACCTCCGACCCGGATACCGTACGCGCCCTGATGGAACAGGTTTTCATACCTGACCTGATGATATCCAAAGAGATAAATGCACCGGTTGAGGTAACCTTGGCGGCACGGTTTGCGGAAATCATAGTGGACGAACTGCTATGAATGGTAATAGAGTACCAAGTATGTCTCGTCATAGCGTCAGGAGCCTGAATTGACGGAGTTATTGCTTGGTGGTTTGTTCGTTCTCTCAGTCGTCTGGCTATTCGTTCGAATACGCCAAAACAAGGCCGCTGCAAAAGCCGAATCAATACCAACAATAAGTGAGCAAGGTAAGTATCGCGCGGTCGCGATCAAGTATTCCGAAAATGCCTGCGATGCGGCCAAGGCGATGACCGGCCGCCGATTTCTGGTGAACGCCTCACCACGCTTGCCTTTACCCGAGTGTAATTTCCTCGAGTGCCGGTGCCAGTTCACCCAACATGAAGATCGCAGAACCAAAGGTGATCGCCGCAGCCCTTTCGCCGGCGTCGCAGCGACTGATGGTACCGGGTCTTATGAAAGAGACAGGCGATCTACGAGCGATCGACGCAAGAAATCCGATGCGGACGAGACTTAGTCAGTCCTGAGCCCCTAATACCCCATGTCGGCGACAACCAGTTGATAGTGATCGAGCTCAACCTGACTGCGAGCGCGAACGTGGTGCAACTCTTTAATCTCTGCCTGTAATTTTCCTGTGCGCTCAGCAAGCCTCTTCATATCGGCCAGAATTAATATCCGCTGCTCTTGCGTCGTATCCGCCGCGATGATCGCCACACCATCCTTGATCAGCGTGTCTTCTATCTGCTCAAGTTCTTTCTCTTTCGAACGAATCGAGGAATTGGCCCGATTGAGGTTGGATCGCAATGAGTACAGGTGATAGCCGGCATTGTAGGCATCCAGAAAATCTGCCTCCAGATTGACACTGCAAACGCCGTTGTAGCCACCGCCGCTGGATCCCACATTAAATCCTCGATGTGGCTGGCAAAACTCTACCAGGCCCTGCTCCCGACCATGCTGGTACGCTGAGAAATCCGGCGTTACCCCGTGTTTGGCACATGCCTTGCGATGCTGTCCGAAGCGCTCCGTCGCGAATCCACGTGAACCGTCCTCATAACCGATAGCTGACCAGTCACTGGTCATGCATTCATCGCCGCTCATCGTGGCGCAGCCACTCAGGCAGCCTATTACGATGGTCAGCCAAAAGAGATTCAACCTGCTTTTCATAACGTACTCCGAAAATTCACTATTCGATGATCATGCTCCCATATATAGGCTACAGCAGCTGAACAAACGCTTAAAATCGCGAATTACGCCCAGCTTCTCCGCATCTCATTGAGACCTGCGTCACAGAGTCAAAGTCAGCACGGCGATACGCTGGCACGAACTCGGCCAATACAGAGATCAGTCAGATGGAACTTGAGGCAATCAGCGGCGCGGCAACAGTCGCATTGACCAGCACTATCGTTTTTTTACTGATAGCCAAGACCTGGAACGCCATTGGTCGAACAATGGCTTCGACCTCGAACTTCTCTGATCGCATCATGCACGAATCGGCGCAACGATTCCGCGATGAGCTGGACCGCCTCACCAGCTCGCAATCAACGTATCTTAGCGGCGTACTCGTGTTTGTCATGCTGTTCATCGCCGCCTATTTCTTGCAGGCCGAACATTTGTTCGCTGGCTACCCGTCGTGGCAGTTATACCTGCAGCTGGTCTTTCTCATGCTGGTCTCGGGCTTCGCTGTGTATTGCCTGTCCAGAACCGTTATTGCCCGCCAGCAGGTCAAGTTTCTGCGAGATGCGAATATCGCGATCGGCCATCAGTTACAGCAGTCCTCTCTGGACGGCGCGCGCGTCTTTCACGATGTAGAGACGACCGCTGGCATGATTGATCATGTCATTATCGGGCAGACGGGACTGTATGCGATCAATGTCGTTGCGCGACGATCGTTTGATCGAGCGAACGCGCGCATATGTGAGAACCGAATAGAATTCTCAAACAGCAAGGCCGGCCAATCAGTCGTTGCCATCAATGCCACGACGACACGCCTGCAAAAAACGTTTCGTGGCCTGCTGGGCCACAAGGTGCGGGTCCGGTCCGTGATTGCATTGCCCGGCTGGGACATCGAGGAACAGTCCTGCGACGATCACCTGTTGGTCAACGAACGCACAATAGCGATGATCAGCGGCTGGAAGGACAACTGCGATTACCTGATGAACGAGGATGTCGCCGCACTGCAGGCAGACCTCGTAGCCCGATGCGCCAGAGCCTAGAGCAGAATCAGACGATGGCCTCGGCGGCCTTTACCAGCTGTTCTTTCGCCAGGACGAACTGCGCGGCGGCCTTCTTCAGGTAGACATTAGCCTCCTCGTCGTAGCCATCGGCCGACGCTGACCAGACGCGATTGATATAGCGCTCTCCAGCCGCAAAATTACTCATTATATCCGCGTAAGTTTGCAAGCCAAACAGATGCACCATGCTCTCGCGCGCATCAGCGAACCGCCTTAAATCTTCACGCAGCTTCAGGTCGATCCGATCACGAAGCACCGCGCCTTGCGTCAGTCCGTCACCCACAATCTCATCCAGATCGTGGACGACATTGGCTATGGATTCGCGAAGTTCAACGCGGTTTAACTCAAGCACTTCTTCAGACCGCGCTAAAGCACCGACTTGTCGTTTGTAGATAATCAGACCAATGATTGCTGCACCCGCCATACCGGTATAAAGCGTCCAATTCACATTCTGAACATCCAGCGATGTCGCAAATGCGCCACCCAGAAATCCGGCTGCAACCAGGAAGTATCCGATGTTTTTCATAGTTTTCCCCCCAAGCTACGATGTGGCGACAATGAATGCGGCATTTCCAACCCCAACCAGGGCCTCACCGACAATGAGGCCAGCGGCAATTGGAATGCCCACCTCCTCACTCCAGGTCTGGCCTTTGGTGCGATCTGAAATTTCTCTGGCCAGCGTGCCAAGTGAATACGTCAGAACGATGTTAAATGGCAGGTAAAAACCCAGCCCGACGGTGATGCCGAGGCCGCCCATCAATGCTGAAAGAATGCCGCCTAGAATAGCGCCGGCTGCGTATTTCTGGGTTGGAACGTCGCCACCCATGATGCCATCGATCGTACTCGCCAAAGCCTGCGCCTGCGGTGCCGGTAGTTTTTCACTGCCAAGCCCGTAGCCTTCCGCATTATGCAGAACGAAAATCACACCGATCACCACGATTGGGCCCAACCAGGCACCCGCAAACTGGCCGATTTGCTGCATACGCGGCGTCGCGCCAACCAGATAGCCGGTCTTCAAGTCCAGCATCAGGTCCGTCGCCTGCGACATTGCAACGCAAGTCGCAGCGCCCACCATAATCGCCGCAATAATCGAGCTCTCACGATCCATACCCGAGCCATAGCTAACGATAATCAGCAGCGTGATACCCACCAACGTCATGCCCGATAGCGGTGACCAATTCGTTCGTCCGATCGCTTCCGATAAAATAATACCGGACATCCAGATCCAGATAGTTCCTACCAGCGCCATCGCAATTCCACGCAGGAGACCTACCGATTCGACCGAGGTTACTGCCATATAGGTGAGCAGAATTACCGCACCACCGATCGCGAAATACAGCAGCTTGATCGGCATTTCGTCACCTGACACAGACGACTCAACCTGGGATGCTTTTTGCATGGATCGAACCGCGCTCGCGATCAACGGGAAAGCCAATATGACACCCATAATCGCACCACCAATCAACATGCCGATACCCATCGGGCGATACAACAAGAGTCGTAACGGTCCGGGCGTGTTGATTACGTCACCGTTTGCATCAGACGGGAACAACTCCAGCCCGGCCAACAAGGGTGAGAGAAACCAGTAGGCGACGAAACCACCGATGATAAACGCGACGCCGCCCCGTCCTGCGATAAAGCCGACACCGATCGTCATCAATGACAGATACCAGATGCCGTTCATGTATTCGGGCATATTCAAGAACGTCCCGACATTCCAATTATCGACGCCCGTATTGATCGTCATCACATGTGCGCCGGCACTGATCGCAGCCGCGATCAACAACATAATCGCCTTTCGCACACCAGCACCTGGCGATTTCAATATCGTCGCTACAGCAACACCACCCGGATAGGTCAGTCGCTCATAGTCGATCATGTGTTTGCGCAACGGAATAATGAAGGCGATGCCGAGATAGGCACCGGCTATACAGCCAAAAGTCAGCATGACAGGGTTGAATTTGTCACCGAAGCCGAGCAGGAAAATTGCAGGGACAGAAAACATCATTCCGGAGGCTGCGCCGTTCACGCCACTCGCGATGGTTTGAACGATGTTGTTCTCGATGATGCTCTTGCGTCGCAGGATGCCTCGTAAAATGCCGAAGCCGAGGATAGCGGCAAGCTCCGACCCCTCGATTGAAAAGCCAAGAACCAACGATGCGTAGCCGATGGATCCGGCGAGGATGACGCCGATGAACCAGCCGACAATTAACGCGACCCAGGTTAGCTCAGGATACGGGCGACCAATAGTGGTATCGCTCATGAAGACAATCCCCTCATCTTATTTTGCTTGCGAGACTATCACAGAGGCTGCAGGCGTGCTGCAAGCTGATCCTGTTCAAGGATCTCGTTGAAATCGTCCGCAAGCTCCTCGCAGGCTTTGACACAAGTCCACCAGGCGCTCTTGCGTTCTGCCGGCGAATAATGAATGAAATCGGTCCGATCCGGTATCTTGCCATTGGGCAATTTCGCAACAAACTCCGGCGATGGGCTGATCAAAATGGTTCGATCAACATGCTCTGGATGAGGGCGCCGCCAGCCCAGTTTCTTGTCAAACCATCCGGGCACGATCCGATCATAGAAATGTGGGTACAAGGTCAGTCGATCCGCGGCACTGTGTGGCAGGTCGTGGTGGTAGTCGATGACGCCGCCGTCGCGATACATGCCGGGCGTCGCCCCGTCTATGTTGCGCACGCCCGCCAGAACCAGAGGAATGGATCCGGTTGCCACAATCGCATCTTCCAAATTCCGGGGACCAAGAGCAATGCGTTGCAGTGGAAACCCCGTGGCTGCATAAAATGGTGGCAAGTCTCGGGAGTCATAAAACAGTGCCCGTTCAAAAAACATTCCCAATGTTTTACGACTGACAAGATTCAAGGCTGCCGCTGTGAGTAAACCCAGACCCAGCAGCCATCGCGTTTCTGCTGCGAGAACATGGCGGCTGCGGACAGCCATAACATGTGTGCGAAAGACCGGGTGATGCAGAATCTCATCGCTTCCACCAGCGCCCAGAACGAGATCGATAATTTCACGACTTTTCGCGGTTATCTCGCGAATATCCGGGTTCTCGCTGAAACTCTGTTCGATATAGGCGGATTCAAAACGCTCTATTGCTGCAATCGGATTGCCTTGTGCATAGCAGGCGAATCGCCATGCACCGATAGACGTACCCAACAAGTGCACCGGTCCCTTCATTTTGGGAACGAGGTTGGACAAAATAGCCTTGTCCAGCTGGCTGAGCACCAGCCATTTGGCTCCGCCGGATGCACCAGCGATCGTGCCAATAGAGGCTGGGTCGAACCCGTGAGTTTTGACGGATTTGAGGGCCCCTGAGCCGGCTTTTAGTGTCAAAGAAACGGGATTCACAAATTACCAATGCGCTGGATCGTGGTCTTCAGCCGAAAGGATGCGTCTTTATGATGGTCTGTTCGCGATCCGGTCCGGTCGAAATAATGTCAACAGGTACACCAGCAAGCTCTTCGATACGAGCAAGATAATCGCGCGCTTTCTGTGGTAACTCGTCAAAATTGGTTATGCCGACAGTAGAATCCTGCCAACCTGCCCATTCCTCATAGACGGGCTCGCATTCAGCGAAGCGATCAACCACAACGGGTAATCCGGCAATTTCCTTGCCGTCGATTCGGTAGCCAATACAAATCTGAATCGTCTCGAGTTCGTCCAACACGTCCAGCTTCGTCACACACAGACCGGATACGCTGCTGTTGATGATCGAGCGCCGCAACGCGACCGCATCGAACCAGCCACAGCGACGTGGCCTGCCCGTCGTGGCACCGAATTCCGCACCGACCCTCGCCAGATGCGCGCCGTCATTATCGAACAACTCAGTCGGGAATGGACCGGCACCGACACGCGTTGTATATGCCTTAACAATGCCCAGGATGTAATCCAGATTACGCGGTCCGATACCGGTACCGGTACTCGCCGCCGCCGCGACCGTATTGGACGATGTTACAAACGGGTAAGTGCCATGGTCGATATCGAGAAAACTACCCTGCGCACCTTCAAACAGTATGCTCTGGTCCGAATCGGCGAGGTCCTGGAGAATTTGCGTTACATCTGCGATTAAGGGCGCTACGATCTCTGCATAACCCAGCGCTTCGTCGAGCGTTTTCGCAAAGTCGACCGGTTCCGCGCCATAATAATTCTTCAGCAGAAAGTTGTGATAATCGAGAGATTCGCCGAGTTTTGACGCGAATTTTTCGCGCACAAAAAGATCGGAAACCTTCAGGGCGCGACGGGCCACTTTATCTTCATAGGCAGGACCAATACCACGCCCCGTCGTTCCGATTGCGCTTGAGCCTCGGGCTTTTTCTCGTGCAACATCCAATGCAACATGAGACGGCAAAATCAATGGACATCCGGGGCTGATCTTGAGTCGATCGTAGACAGGAACACCGCTTTCGATCAACGCATCCGCTTCCGTAATCAACGCATCCAGTGCCAGAACCACGCCGTTGCCAATCAAGCAACTGACGCCATCGCGAAGAATGCCTGAAGGGATCAGGTGCAAAACTGTTTTTACACCGTCAATTACCAGCGTGTGACCGGCATTGTGGCCGCCCTGAAAACGTGCAACAGCGGTTGCGCGTTCCGTTAGCAAGTCCACAATCTTTCCTTTGCCTTCGTCACCCCATTGGGTACCGATGACAACTACGTTATTTCCCATGGTGTTTCTACTCTCTAGCCGCGGACCAAGAACAGCGTTATCAGCCCGACAATCATCACAACCAAACCAATCGTCCGGACATGATTGTCTCCCAGTTGCGAAATTTCCGCCACCAGCTCCCGATATTTTGTCGGCGATATAAACGGCAACATGCCCTCGATAATCAGGACCAGCGCCAGTGCCGTAAAAATCTCGGTAGCTATTGTTTACCGCTCGACTGGTTCAGGTACCTGAAGAACTCGTTATTCGGATCCAGAACCAGCAGATCACCGGGCTGGCCCATCGATTTCTTGTAGGCGTCGATACTGCGATAGAACGCATAGAACTCGGCATCTTTCGTGTACGCATTGGCATAGATTTCGGCTGCTCGCGCATCACCTTCACCGCGAATTATTTGACCGTCGCGATAGGCATTTGCCAACAGGATCGTTCGATCCTTATCGGCTGTCGACCTGATCAATTCAGAAGCCTCGCGTCCCTCAGCGCGCGTTTCTGCTGCCACTCGGGCGCGTTCCTCGCGCATCTGGTTGTACACGGAGTTGCGAACCTCAGCGACAAACTCAACCTGTTTCACTCGGAAGTCCACTAACTCAACGCCAAGCCCCTGTGCGGTTTCAGTCGCATTGGCCAGCATGTCTCTCATGAGTTCGACACGTTCGACTGAAATTGCCTCCACGATTGTGCGTTTACCGAATTCGGTCACAATCGAGTTCTTGATGATTTCTCGGAGGCGGTTCATTGCGACCTCCTGAACACCACCTGTGGAGGTGTAAAACGGCACTTCATCAACGATCTGCCACTTCACAAAATAATCGACCGTCATGGCCGTGCGTTCGAGTGTAAAGACACGCTGTGGCGCGTCATCGATTTTCAGAATTCTGCTCGGAAATTTCCGCACGGTTTGCAGGATTGGAATCTTGAAATGCAGGCCGGGTTCGAGTTTCGATTGCACGACCTCACCAACCTGGAGTTTTATCGCAAGTTCACGCTCGTTAACCGTGAACGCAGACAAGCCGAACGTGACCACAATCAGCCCAACGATAACGACCACTGGGAATCTGGAGTTGTTCATTCGCGGGTCCTCCTTTCGCGACTTTCTTCCGCCCGACCTGCAGAAGCAGCATCAAGGGGCGGCAATTCGTTTTCGCCTGAACGCAACGATCCTGCTGCCGTCCCGGCGCCAGCCTGACGCATCAACTGATCAAGCGGCAAATACAAAAGGTTGCCGCTGCCTTCGGAATCGATCAACACCTTGTTCGTGCGGCTGTAAACATTTTCAATTGCATCGATATAGAGACGATCGCGAGTAACCCTCGGCGCCTTCTGATATTCGACCAACAGCGCCTCAAATCGAGCAGCCTCACCGTCGGCATCTGCGATAACGCGATCCCGATAGGCTTCGGCGTCCTGAAGAACACGTTGTGCCGCACCACGCGCCCGAGGAATGATGTCATTCGCGTACGTGGTCGCTTCCAGCCGATACCGATCTCGATCGTTACGAGCTTTCTGAGTATCGTCGACGGCTTCTTGAACAGACTTGGGATAATCAACGACGTTGAGATTAATCGACGTCACTGTCAGGCCTGTTCCTTCGCCGTAATTGGACAGCGTATCTTGCAGCTCGTCCATTGTCCGTTGCGGAATCTCATTCCGGCGTTCGCCGATAAGGAGCTCCAGAGAGCTGGTGCCAACAACACCACGAAGTGCACTTTCGGTCACATCCTGAAGCGTAATATCCGGATCCGCGACCTCGAAGCTGTACATCACAGGATCTGTGCGACGGTATTGAACAACAATATCGATAAAGACGTATTGCTCGTCAGCCGTCAGCATCTCGGTGCTGAAATTGTAGTCATTGACTTCCTGGATATTGACGATATCCACTGTTTCTATCGGAAACGGAAGATGCCAACGCAAGCCAGGGTCTGAGGTAACTGTGTAGGCCCCAAACCGTTGCACGACGCCTCTTTCTGCTTCGTCAACACGATAGAAACCGGTCAGTCCCCACGCTATCAACAGCATGATAATTAATGCATAACTGCTCGCTGCGCTCCCGCCGCCGGTGCCGCCACCACCGCCGAGAATACTGCTAAAGCGTTTTTGCCAATCCTGAACTATTTTATCCAGATCGTTCGGCTCGTCGCCGCCCCGTTTCCACGGATCGTGGCCATTGCCTGAGTCATTATTTGCCATATCGTATTTGCTTTCACTCGTTTGCTGCCGTTGCTGCCTGCGACTTTGCACACGCAGGCTCCATTTGTTCGATGTTGAGATTTTCACGCTTTATGAATCGTCGCAAGTCTTTTTCAGCCATTCGAAGATTCAAAGTCCAACCGCCTTCAACCAATGCCTCTTCATTAAGGACAGCGCCTAGCTCAAAAAGTTTAGCGCGTAGTCTGCCCTGAGCCGGCTCAAGCTGAATGGTACAGTGTGTTGTCTTCTGCCGCAGACGATTCGCGATAGCCTCTTTCAGTAATGGCAGACCCTCACCTGTCACCGCTGACAACCACACCGCACGCCCTTCACCGGAGCGATTATTCGTCACTCGAGGCTCGCGATCCAGCTTGTCGATCTTATTGTACACCCGGATCTGTGGAACCTGATCTGCGTCGAGCTGTTTTAGTACCGAATTAACCTGTCGGACACGTTGCCAGCGATTCGGATCGCTGGCGTCAATCAAATGCAAAATAAGATCCGCCTCACGCGCTTCCTGCAACGTTGATTTGAATGCTGCGACCAGCTCGTGCGGCAAATCACGGACGAATCCGACGGTATCGGCCAAAACAACCTGCTCGCCTTCTGGTAGATCAAGGCGCCTCACGGTGGGGTCCAGTGTCGCGAACAACTGATCCTTCACATACACACCGGCGTCAGTGAGCGCATTAAACAAAGTCGATTTGCCCGCATTCGTATAACCCACCAGCGCTAC
>JAACFM010000134.1 GCA_009937445.1 Gammaproteobacteria bacterium
GATGGCACTTGCCAAACTCGGCAAGACGCACGGGCAGGTCGCGGTAACTCGTGATGCCCTGCTTGAAGACCTGCACGTGACCCGGGCAATTCATCGGTTTAACGGCGTAAACACGACCGTCGACAGTCTCTGAGGTAAACATGTTGTCGCCAAAAGCCGCGTTGTGACCGGACTTCTCCCACAACGCTTTGGCCATAATTTCAGGGGTGTTGATCTCCTGGTAACCGGCTTCGTTCTGTTTTTGCCGCATGTACCCGATCAGCGACTGGAATACAGACCAGCCTTTCGGATGCCAGAAAACCGCGCCGGGCGCTTCTTCCTGGAAGTGAAACAGGTCCATGATTCGGCCGAGACGCCGATGATCACGCTTCTCGGCTTCCTCCAGCATGTGCAGGTATTTGCGCAGTTGTTTGTCGTTGGACCAGGCGGTGCCGTAAATGCGTTGCAGCATTTCGTTGTTGGAATCGCCTCGCCAATAGGCGCCTGATACGCGCGTCAGTTTGAAGGCTTTGCCAAGTTTGCCGGTTGAGGGCAGATGTGGGCCGCGACACAGATCAATGAACTCGCCTTGGCGATACAACGTCAGGTCTTCTGCCGACGGAATGCTTTCGATGATTTCCGCCTTGTATTCTTCGCCTATGCCGCGGAAGAATTCGGCTGCTTTGACACGTTCCCAAACTTCTCGCTGAATCGGCTCGTCGCGGTCAACGATGTCCTTCATACGCGTCTCAATCGTCTCGAGATCCGCATCGGTGAAGGGTTCGGTGCGAGCAAAGTCGTAGTAAAAGCCGTTTTCGATGGCGGGTCCGATCGTTACCTGCGTATCCGGCCACAGCTCCTTCACCGCCTCTGCCAGCACGTGCGCGGCATCATGACGCAATAACTCCAGTCCGTCGTCTGAGTCACGGGTCAATATTTCCAGAGTCGCGTCGCCCTCGATTGGCCGTGTGAGGTCCCACAGCGCACCGTCCACACGAACAGCCACAGCGGCTTTGGCAAGACCCGCGCCGATACTCTCAGCGACGTCTTTGCCGCTAACGGAGGTGTCGTATTGGCGTTCGGTGCCATCTGGCAAGGTGATAATTGGCATATTTCAGACTACTAATGATTTTGGAACAGGAGGGCGCGGTATTGTACGCGAAATGTCCCGCCGATAAACTAGTTCGAGTACAATAGCGCCCCTTCCAAAACCACCCAACAGAATTCCATGAGCGATACCGAACCGCGCGACTTTATCCGTCAGATCATTCACGAAGATCTTGAGTCCGGCAAGCATCAACAAATCGTGACCCGATTTCCGCCGGAGCCGAACGGCTACCTGCATATTGGTCATGTGATGTCGATTTGCCTGAATTTCGGCGTTGCGGCGGAAACCGGTGGGCGTACCTATCTTCGCTTCGACGATACCAATCCCGGTAAAGAGAGTGAGGAATACGTCGAGGCCATTGAGCGTGACGTCCGCTGGCTCGGTTTTGATTGGGAAGACCGTCTGACGCATGCGTCCGATTATTTCGAACCTCTCTATGACGCCGCCGTTAGCCTGGTCAAGATGGGTTCGGCGTATGTGGACAGCCTGAGCGCCGACGAGATTCGCGAGTACCGCGGCACGCTGACCGAGCCTGGGAAGAACAGCCCTTATCGCGATCGTCCTGTGGAAGAAAACCTCGATCTGCTCGAGCGAATGCGTGCCGGTGAATTTCCGGATGGCGAGATGTTGCTGCGCGCGAAAATCGACATGAGTTCACCCAATATGAACCTGCGCGATCCAGCCTTGTATCGAATTCGGCATATCAGTCATCAGCACACCGGGGATGCCTGGAGCATTTACCCGATGTACGACTTTGCACACACGATGTCCGACGCGTTCGAAGAGATTACGCATTCGCTTTGTACCCTTGAATTCGAAGATCACCGGCCGCTGTACAACTGGTTTCTCGACCAGTTGAAGCCGGCACACCGGCCCCGTCAGATTGAGTTCTCACGCTTGAATCTCGCTTTTGCAATTACCAGCAAGCGCAAACTCAATGCACTGGTTGAAGAGAATATCGTCGCAGGCTGGAATGATCCCCGCATGCCGACGATTGCCGGGATGCGTCGCCGTGGCTATCCCGCCGCAGCGCTTCGCGAGTTCGTCAAACGTGGCGGTGTGACCAAGAAAGACAAACTGATCGAAATGGGCGTGCTTGAAAATTGCGTTCGAGAGAACCTCGGCGATGAGTCAGAACGCCGCATGGCAGTTTTGCGACCGCTGAAAGTCGTGTTGACGAACTACCCGGAAGACGAAGTCGAGATGATGGAGGCGATGAATCACCCAGGTCGTCCGGAGCTCGGTACGAGGCAGTTGCCATTCTCCCGCGAATTGTGGATCGAGCAAGACGATTTCATGGAAGAAGCACCACGGAAATTCTTCCGACTGAAGCCGGAAGGCGAGGTGCGTTTGCGCTTTGGGTACATCATTCGCTGCGATGACGTTATCAAGAATGATGCGGGCGAGGTTATAGAGCTTCGCTGCACGTATGATCCGGATACTCGCAGCGGTACGGGAACGAGTGACCGCAAGGTCAAGGGAACCATTCACTGGGTATCCTGTGCGCACGCCGTCGATGCCAACGTGCGCTTGTATGACCGACTGTTCACTGTAGCGAACCCGAATTCAGCAGACGATTTTCATGCGGTTCTGAATGCAGATTCTCTAAAGACGGTTGTTGCAAAAATGGAACCATCGCTTGCTGCCCTGGCGCCGGGTCAGCCTGTGCAATTTGAGCGGCTTGGGTATTTTTGCACCGACAGCGAAGAGCACACAGAGCAAGCACCTGTGATCAATCGCATCGTCACACTGCGAGATTCATGGGCGAAACTGGAAAAGCAGGCGATGCAGCAGCAAGGCTAGATCAGGTTTTGCAGCCGTCCGTAATGACCAGCGGGGCACCGCGTTCGGAGCCAATTCCTTCTGCGGCACTGCCTTCCGACTTGGCGATTTCAACAACGCCAAAAGAGTTAATAAGCGCCAGCAACTCACCCGGTTTTGCTCTGCCGTAGGTCGTCAGTGTCGGAATGGCGTGTCCGGCAATGTGTGCGATCGGTTCCCGAAAATCCTTGATCAATGACTGATCAATATTGCTGATCAGATTACCGAAAGCGTCGATGGTAATAATCGTGCCAGTGACTTTGCCGGCGCCGACATCCGGATCGTCGAGCCAACCCGGAGTCCACTCATAGACCGCCTTGCCAAGGGCTGCCAGCGAGAGCCTGCCCGCGGCCAGTTCGGCGGCGACAGGTGCGAAGATGTCGCGCCCGTGAAACGTATCACTGGGCTTGCCGAGGTTCAGCGCACCAAGCCGGTCAAGATCGAGCTGCCAGATTCGCGCGTTCTCGGCATGATCGAGCAGTGGTGCGAGCAAACCATTGTCAGGGGCGATGAAAACGTGACCATCGTATTCGACGACCAGAATTTCACGTTCTGTGCCGACGCCCGGATCCACGATCGCCACGTGGATCGTGCCACGCGGGAAATAGCGGTACGCACGGCTGATCCAGAAGCCCGCTTCGGGCGGCCATTGGGGCGGTATATCGTGTGCCAGGTCGATAACTTGGGCACTGGGGTTGCGGCTAAGTATCACGCCGCGCATAACGGCGGCAAACGGACCTTTGTGGCCGAAATCGGTCGTTAATGTAATGACACTTGAAAATTGCATACGCTTAAACCTCCGCCGGGTGACGTTGCCCGTAGGCGCGTTTCGCCCAGTAAAGAAACACTGTGTCGATCATAGCAATTCCCAGCTTGAACACGTACTTCGCTGCGCCCAGGGCAATTGCCGTCTTGAGGTCGACGATGCCCCACCAGGCGACCAGAGAATAGATCAACGTATCGATAACCTGCGAGCTCATCGTCGAGCCGTTATTTCTCAACCAGAGCCAGCGCTCACCCGTCATTTGTCTGATTTTATGAAATGCCCAGACGTCGAAGCTCTGGCTTACGTAATACGCAAGTAATGAGCCGAAAATAAATCGTGGCGTGAAATTCACAATGGTCGCGAATGCTTCGTGAATACTGGACGAATAGGCGGCTGTGCCGGGGTTGGTGCTCGGTAAGTACAGCAGCGCCAGACTGAGCATGACCAGTACTATGATACTGACGGCGAACCCCATTCGGACGGCCTTGTTGGCTTCCGCCTTGCCATAATTTTCGCTGAGCACATCGGTTGCGAAGAAGATGCTTGAATAGAAAATAACGCCGAGACTTGTTTGCATGCCGAAAATAATCGTGAGCTTGGGGCCCTGCAAATTGGCGAGGATGATGGCTGTCGCGATTGCGACCTGCAGGCCGGCTTTGCCAAACAATCGATAGAGCAGCACTGTGCCTGCAAGATCGATAACCAGTGTCGTTAGCCAGAGCGCCTCCTGGTTCGAGGCAAAAAATGCAACAACACTATCCGGGATCATTGATGGTCTGTACCGGACAGTCGATCCAGATGCCAGTCGGCATTGCCGAACATCAGATTGATCGCTGTCAGTCTCTTGAAGTAATGCGCGACATCAAGCTCCCAGGTGACGCCCATGCCGCCGTGTATCTGCACGGCTTCCTCGCCAACACGAGTGCCCGCGACGCCAATCTGGTATTTCAATGAGTGCATGGCTTTGCGGGTGTCTTCGCCGCCGTCTGTCGCAGTCATCGCCGCCCACATCATTACCGAACGACTCTGTTCACAGGCTGTGTACATTTCGACCATGCGATGTTGCAGAGCCTGAAAACTGCTTATCGGAACGCCAAACTGTACTCGACTCTTGCTGTATTCAATCGTCTTCTCAGTCAGTACGCTCATAATGCCGACGGCTTCAGAGCACACGGCAAGCGTTGCATCATCGATTGTCAGTTGCAGTGTTTCGAATCCGGAGTCGACCTCGCCAATGACCCTGTCCGCAGGCAGAGTCACGTCGCGCAGATTGATCTCGGCGGCGCGTTGACCGTCAATGGTCTCGTAATCTCGAATAAAAACACCGTCAGTATTCGAGCGTAATCCGAACAACGTGATTCCGCCCTTGTCGTCCTGTTCGCCGGCAGTACGGGCCGGCACGATGATCAAATCGGCGTTTCCACCGTTTAACACGTAGCCTTTGCTACCGTTGAGCAACCAGGAGTCGCCGCTCTTAACAGCCGTTGTTGCCACGTTGTTGATGTCATATCGAGCCTGCGGTTCCACGAAAGCCAGGGTCGCCTGCAATTCACCTCCGATCAGAGGTGCCAGCCATTCTGCCTTTTGCTCGGCATTGGCGGCGCGCTTCAACACGCCTCCCGCAAGGACAATATTCGCCAGGTACGGCTCGACGATCAGTCCGCGGCCCAGGCGTTCCATCACAAGCATCATGTCAACGGGACCACCGTCAAACCCACCATCGTCTTCGCTGAAAGGCACGGCTGTCCAGCCAAGCTCGGCAAAGGTCTGCCAGACTTCCTTGCTGTACCCGGTTTCGCTGCCGGAATGTTTCTGACGCGATTCGAAATCGTAATCGTTGGCGACAAATTTCTCGATGCTGTCTGCCAGCATCGACTGCACTTCATTAAGTGAAAAGTCCATTTATTGCCGTCCTATAGCCCAAGCACGTGCTTGGCAATGATGTTTTTTTGAATCTCGTTGGATCCGCCAAAAATCGAAACTTTGCGATCATTGAAGTAGGTCAATGAGGTTTTCGTTTCTGCTCCCTCGCCCACGCGCTCATCAACCGGAAAGTCCACTGCGTACTGATCCCGAATGTACGGCAATGCGTAGTAACCGGATGCTTCAAGACTCAACAAATCAATAGTCTGTCTGAGTTCGGTCCCGGCGATCTTCAGTATCGACGACTCCGGCCCCGGCGCTTTGCCGCTGCTTACGGAGGCCAGAGTGCGTAACTCTGTGTACTCAAGCGCTTTGAGTTCGACTTCCGCTGCCGCGATCTTGCGCATGAAACTGTGATTCGATGATAGCGGTACGGATCCGCGAACAGATCTGGACGCCAAAGTCCTGAGGCGCGCCAGTTTGTATTTCGAGCCCGCCACGCCGGCGATACCGGTACGTTCGTGTTGCAGCAAGACTTTTCCGTAGGTCCAGCCTTTGCCCTCTTCGCCAACCAGGTTCTCGACCGGAACCTTGACATTGTCAAAATGAATCTCGTTGACTTCGTGTTCGCCATCGAGCAACACGATCGGCTTTACCGTAACGCCGGGCTGATTCATATCAACCAGAACGAAGCTGATGCCTTCCTGGCGCCGTGCGACATCCGTGTTGGT
>JAACFM010000007.1 GCA_009937445.1 Gammaproteobacteria bacterium
TGTCGCGGTCGTGCGATCTTACCTTTCGGATCTGCGATCATTTCGCGCCAGTGTGCCGTCCAGCCAACTGAACGGCCGAGCGCGAACATTACCGTGAACATTGACGTCGGAATTCCGAGAGCCTTGTAAATGATGCCCGAGTAAAAGTCGACGTTCGGATACAGATTCTTTTCGATGAAATAATCATCTTTCAAAGCGATCTCTTCCAGTTCCTGCGCAAGATCAAACAGCGGCGTATCCTTGCGGTCGAGCTTCTGCAAAATCTTATGGCACATGTCTCTGATGATCGTAGCGCGCGGATCAAAGTTCTTGTAGACACGGTGACCGAAGCCCATCAGTCGGAATGGATCGTTCTTGTCTTTGGCTTTCTCAACATACTTGCCGATCTGGCTGACATCACCGATCTCTTCAAGCATGTTCAATACAGCCTCATTCGCCCCGCCGTGCGCCGGACCCCAAAGCGCCGATATGCCGGCTGCAATTGCAGAATACGGATTCGCGCCGGAGCTGCCCGCCATGCGCACTGTTGACGTTGAGCAGTTCTGCTCATGATCCGCGTGCAATATGAACAGCAGGTCAAGCGCCTCAGCCGCGATCGGGTCGATCTCATAGGGCTCTGCCGGCACCGCAAACAACATGTGCAATAAATTCTCGCAGTAGTTGAGGTCGTTACGCGGGTAGATGAACGGCTGGCCGCTATTCAGCTTGTACGCTGCTGCTGCAATGGTTGGCAACTTCGCCAAAATACGATGAGCAAATATATCGCGGTGCCCTACATTCGAGGCATCCATCTCGTTGTGGTAATAGGCCGACATGGAACCAACCACCGCGGACAGCATGGCCATCGGGTGGGCGTCGTAGCGGAAGCCTTTAAAGAAGCTCAGCATGCCCTCGTTGAGCATGGTGTGCATACGAATCGTATTGTCGAAATCGGCGAGTTCGGTCGCCGTTGGCAGCTCACCATGCAACAGGAGATATGAAACCTCGATGAAGCTTGAGTGTGCGGCCAGTTGTTCGACCGGGTATCCCCGATACATCAGGATGCCTTTCTCACCATCGATAAAGGTAATGTCCGACTCGCAGCTGCCAGTCGATACAAACCCTGGATCGTAGGTAAACGCCCCGGTCTCTTTATAAAGACGTGCAATGTCGATCACGTCTGGCCCAACCGTTCCTTTCCTGACCGGCAACTCTATGCTCGAGCCGTCCGGGCTCCTCAGTCGATATGCTTCCTCGCTCATCTCAAACCTCTATTCCCTGTAGCAAACTGGTCGAGCATAGCAGAGCTCCCGGCATGCCGGGATAGTGGTAAATCAGTATTTGGGGAACCTTTAGCGTCGTTATGACAGCTGCGGTCCTAGCCCATGCCGTACTTCTTGCGGAACTTGTCTACGCGTCCGCCGGTATCGACGATCTTCTGCTTGCCGGTGTAAAACGGGTGGCACGAGGAACACACTTCAATAAGGAGATCCTCGCCGAGCGTCGAGCGTGTTGAGAACTCGTTGCCACAACTACAGGTGACTTTGATGTCGTCGTAATTGGGATGTATATCGGCTTTCATTATTCTGGCTCTCCCGAGCAGGCTACTGTACGAAAAGGGCGCGTAGGATATAGGGAAGCAGCTTTTGTCGCAAGCCCCTATTTCTTATCCACAGAACCTGTGGATAAGACTGTGGATTAATTTTGAGTGAATGCCCTAAGCTGCGGATTTTCAAGCAACCCTGTCAATATGACTAATTTGTGTCCACTTTTGATAGTTCTATAAAATCAATGAGTTACATGCCCTTTGCAAAGGGTAAAGTGAGATCGGTGCGTTCTTACACTGAAAACATAGGCTTACTCCCTGACTTGTGCATAAATGAATATCTCCGTGGTTTACTCCGGAATACCTGCAAATTAGTTTTCCCGGCATAAAACCGCGCGATTCAGGTCAGACATTAGTCGGTTCTATGCGTCGTCGGCGATAAACTGGGACTGCAAGTCGTTCAAAAATCGCCGACCGAGTTCCGTTGGCCTCCAGTGTCCCCTTGCGTTGCGCGCAATCAAGCCTTTCTTGCGCGCCTCGATCGTTGCTGTCTGCAGATGACTCGCCGTCAGGCCGGTTCGCTCGATGAACAGCTCTTCGCTGAAACCGTCATTCAGCCGCAGCGTATTGAGCATGAATTCGAATATTAAATCGCCAGAACTCAGGAGTGACGGCGCCATCTGCGCAACATTCGACTCCTGAGCGACCATGTACTGCAATGGGTTCGCCGGTTTCTGGTAGCGGTATACGCCGCCATCCGTCGTTATTTTTCCGTGCGCCCCCGCGCCAACGGCGAGGTAGTCACCAAAAAACCAGTAATTCAGGTTGTGTTTACAACGCTGGCCATCTTTGGCGTAAGCCGATATCTCGTACTGCGCATAACCATGCTCGGCGAGCAGCGCCTGCCCTCGATCCTGTATTTCAGCGGCCAGATCGTCGTCCGGCAAGTTAGCCGGCGGCCGGGCATAAAAAATGGTGTTCGGCTCCAGCGTCAGTTGATACCAGGAAATATGGGCGGGCTCGAGGCTGATCGCGGCGGACAGATCAGCAAGTGCCATTTCGACACTCTGATCAGGCAGTCCGTGCATAAGATCAATATTGAAGTTGGCGAACCCACCTTCCCTGATCTCTTTCACGGCGCGAACAATATCGGCACCTGTATGAATACGGCCCAGCTTGGTCAGCAGTTTGTCATCAAAGCTCTGCGCTCCGATCGACAAGCGCGTAACGCCCGCCTCCCGGTAGCCCGCTGGCGATCCGTATTCGACCGTTCCCGGGTTCGCCTCCATCGTCACTTCTGCTCCCTCGATGAGTCCGAAAAGCGCTCTGATCCCGTCAAGGAGGTCATTGATTTCAGCGGGTGAAAACAGGCTCGGCGTGCCGCCGCCGAGAAAGACGCTCTCTATCGAGCGCCCCTTGGTGCGAACTGCCTCACGCCCCAGGTCCTCGAGCAGCGCCTCTACGTAGCGTTGCCTGGGCGGTGAATCTCCGGCCCGATGTGAATTGAAATCGCAGTAAGGGCATTTTTGCACACACCACGGCAGGTGAACGTACAACGACAGGGGTGGCAGGTTCACGAGAATCGATGTTCGATCAATGCAACCAGTTTGCGCAGGGCCTGGCCACGATGGCTGCGCGCGTTCTTTTGCTCCTGTGTCAGCTCAGCCGAACTACAGTCGCAATCAGGGACATAAAAAACTGGATCGTAACCAAAGCCACCGTCTCCCTGACGTTGCTTCAGTATGCTGCCTCGCCACTCACCTTCAGCAAACAGGGGTTTGCCGCCAGGCTCAATAAACGTCGCTACACAATGAAAAGCAGCAGAGCGATCACTAACGCCTTCGAGCTGGGTCAGCAGCTTGTCGTTATTCGCCTCATCGTCGCAGTCCGGGCCTGCGTATCGGGCCGAATAGACGCCCGGCGCACCGTCAAGCGCATCGACGACCAACCCGGAATCATCTGCAATTGCGGGTAAGCCCGTCGCGTCCGCAGCATGTCTTGCTTTGATCAGTGAATTTTCGCGAAAGCTTGTCCCGGTCTCCGCCGCGTCCTCGACAGCGAACGCGGACTGCGCGACGACGTCGATACCGAGCCCCTTGAGGAGGCGTGCGATTTCCCGAATCTTGCCAGCGTTTCCGCTGGCCATGACTATTTGCTTCGGCCGTCCAGTCACTACAGCGCCGCTGCGATAGCCTCATTCTGCGCGACGATGATCTCGGCAATGCCGCTGCGGGCCAGTGCCAGCATTGCGTTAAACTCGTCATCGCTGAACGCGTGGCCTTCGGCTGTACCCTGTACTTCGATAAATCGGCCGGCTTCGTTCATAACGATATTCATATCGGTCTCGGCCTGCGAGTCCTCGGCATAGTCGAGATCAAGTACGGGGGTTCCACTGTAAATACCGACCGACACGGCCGCAACTTGTCCGTGGAGCGGGTTCTTTTTCAGCTTGCCGTTTGCCGCCAGGCGGCCCATTGCTATGCATAGCGCAACGTAGGCGCCGCTGATTGACGCTGTTCTGGTCCCACCGTCTGCCTGGATCACATCACAATCGAGCACAATCGAGCGCTCGCCCAGCGCCTTCATATCGGTAACCGCGCGTAACGAGCGACCAATCAGTCGCTGAATCTCCAGTGTGCGACCGCCCTGTTTGCCCCGAGTTGCTTCACGACTGGAACGGGTGTGGGTAGCGCGTGGCAACATGCCGTACTCGCCGGTTACCCAGCCACTGCCTTTGCCGCGCATCCAGCCGGGAACACGCTCTTCAATGCTCGCTGTGCACAACACCTGGGTCTCACCGAAGGACGCCAATACGCTGCCCTCCGCGTGTTTCGTAAAATCAGTAATAAAGCGCACGTCGCGCATGCTGCCGGGGTCGCGTCCACTTGGGCGCATAGTTGTTTCTCCTGAATACGGCTCGCTCAGCCGCACAGCCACCTTAACGCGGTACCCGTCGTATTGTCACTGTGGGGTGAATTCACCGCCAGCGCCTTGACGCTCAATGCTTTCAGGTTTGCGGCGAGATTATTTTCTCCGGGCGCGCCAATTTCTGCCATGTCGTTGTCGCTCAGGCCGGACCAAAGACCGTCTGAGCATGCCAGCAACACATCGCCCGGCAACAAACCCATCCGCTGCGTAATACTCATGTCCGGCACCGGTGCATCACCGCCGATACAGCACTCGACGAAGTTGCGCATAGGATGGTCTTGCGCCTCTTCCTCGGTAATCGCACCTTCCTGTATTAGCACTTCGACGTGACTGTGGTCTCGAGATCTGGTTAGAACGCGACCGTTCCGTACCTGATAAATCCGGCTATCACCAATGTGTGCCCAAAATGCTCCGCCTTCCTGCACGAGGCAAAGCGCGCCGGTTGCGCGCGGCCGGAAATCAACCGCGACGTCCTGACCGATCAGCACCACCGCATCGTGAGCGCGTGCCAGCGCCATATACAAAAATCCCTGCGGGTCAAAAATCGGCTGCGTCGCCGCCATGAACAGGTCCTGGACGACCTTAATCGCAGTTTCCGCGGCGCGAGCGCCATCGGAATGTCCACCCATGCCGTCAAAAACAAGCATAAGTGCGGCATCGTTGGACGCAACGACCGCGGCGCGATCCTGATTGTCCTTACGATCACCGAGAGCTGAGACTTTGGCGTATTCGATCTGCATATTGATTCGTAGTGATTAAGTGGCCTTACACGGCGGCCACAGCTTAGAATGTTGTCCCCGCAAAAAACGTGACCCACGCAGCACTCGCGACACAATCTTTGGAGATAATTATGTTACACAGTATGACAGGCTTCGCGCGCGAGTCCGTGGAAACCGATCTCGGTACGCTGACTTGGGAAATTCGCGCGGTCAACCATCGCTACCTCGATGTGCAGTTTAAGTTGCCCGAGGATATGCGGCCGAAAGAGCAGGCATTCCGGCAGCAGGCGAGCGCCGTACTCGGCCGCGGAAAAATTGAGTGCGGACTGTATTTCCGCCGCGCCGTTGATCAACAGACGGAAATGCAGCTCGACACGGATCTCGTCGAACTACTCGGTAATCGCATTTCCGAACTATCCTCGAAACTGCCCGCGACTGCTGCGATTAACCCGATTGAGATTTTGCGATGGCCGGGCGTAATGAAACAACCGGAGATTGACGCCGAACCGCTGTTCGAAGAAGCATCCGCGCTACTTGATACCGCGCTACACGCATTAAACGGCATGCGGCAGAGTGAAGGTTTGCGAATTGAAGACATGCTCGAATCACGTTGTGCCGACATTGAGGAAGTCGCCCGCACGGTGCGCAAGCGTATGCCTGAGGTTCTCGCTGCGTCGCGCATCAAACAACAGGAACGCATTGAGAAGCTCGACATAGAAGCGGATCCTGCGAGACTTGAGGTGGAACTGGCGCTGATCGCGCAGAAGATCGATGTTGACGAGGAACTCGACCGCCTTGAGAGCCACCTGGTCGAGATACGCGATGCAATCGCGGGTGAAAAAGCGGTTGGCAGGCGGCTCGACTTTCTTATGCAGGAACTCAATCGTGAAGCGAACACGCTGGGTTCAAAGTCAGCGGATACCGAAACAACGAAGGCTGCAGTGGACCTGAAGGTATTGATAGAACAGATGAGAGAGCAAATTCAAAATGTTGAGTGACGACTTTAGCGCCGCGCCCAAACTGTTCGTATTCGCGGCACCGTCCGGTGCCGGCAAGACAACGCTCGTTCACGCGGTCGTCAGAAAACATCAGGACGCCCTGCGGTTTTCTATTTCATACACAACTCGCGAACCACGCTCCAACGAGGCGAATGGTGTTGACTACATGTTTGTTAACGTCGATGAATTCATGCGCCTGCGCGATGCCGGCGAAATGCTCGAGTATGCGCAAGTATTCGACAACTATTACGCGACGAGCCGCAGCCAGGTTGAAAAACATCTCGATGAAAAACACAGCGTGGTCCTTGAAATCGACTGGCAGGGCGCGCAGCAGGTGCGCGAATCAATGCCGGACTGCGTCACGATATTTATCCTGCCACCGTCGGTTGCGGAACTGGAGCGTCGTCTGCGCGACCGGCGCACCGACCGTCCCGAGGTGATAGAGCGCAGGCTTCGAGATGCGCGCGATGACATGTCGCACTGGGTCGAATTCGATCACGTCATCATCAACGACGATCTCGACGAAGCGATCGTCGCACTGGAGGCCGTCCTGCAAGGTAAGGGGGATGAGTCATCGACCAGCAATCCCGCGCTTCGCGAGGCGGTCCTGCGCATAGTGAATTAATCGCTTATAATATGTGGTTATATGGGCTCGTAATCCCTCCCATGGCTCACTTAGACTCTCCCACCTGCACGAAAGGGCTTAAGAGTCCTTTTCGAACACACCAACCAAAGGGGTCCTGACCCCTTATTTAAGGAAACAGATTCATGGCCAGAATTACGGTCGAAGATTGCCTGGACAATATCGAAAATATTTTTGAAATGGTGCTCGTAGCCGCAAAACGTGCGCGCCGCGTTGCTCACGGTGCCGACCCGATGGTCGAACTCGAAAACGACAAACCTACCGTAATCGCTCTTCGCGAAATTGCCGAGGGTCTCGTTTCACCGTCTATTCTCGAAGAAATCGAAGAACCAGTGACCGAGGATCTGCTGCAGGCTGAGTCCATCGATGACATCTTGCCGGTACGTGGTATCTCGATACGTGACTAGGCGCGATTAACGCGCCACTGCACAGCAACAGCGACACCATCCCCGATCCGCGGGTATGATCAGAGCATGGACTACGCTGCAACAATTCTGTCAAAACTGCCGGGCGCGAATAAACGCGACCACGGTTTACGGCGGCTTGTCGAAACGCTGCAGTCTTATCTCCCCGAAGAGCAGGTCGCCTTCATCACTGCCGCCTATGAGTTTGGCGCAGAAGCGCATGCCGGCCAGTCCCGAAAAACCGGCGAGCCGTACATAACCCATCCTGTGGCCGTCGCCCAGGAGCTTGCCGAGATGCATCTCGACGCGCAGGCCATCACCGCGGCGATATTGCATGACACGGTTGAGGACACGTCCGCGTCCCTTGACGACATAGCGGACCGATTTGGCAGTGAAGTTGCGATCATCGTCGACGGCGTTAGCAAACTCGATCAAATTCAATTCCGCAGCCGCGCTGAAGCACAGGCGGAGAGCTTTCGCAAAATGATGCTCGCGATGATCGAAGATATCCGCGTCATCCTGGTAAAACTCGCCGACCGTCTGCACAACATGCAAACGCTCGGCGCTATGCCGATCGAAAAAAAGAAACGCATCGCGCGAGAAACACTCGATATTTACGCGCCGATCGCGAATCGTCTCGGCATCAACCGGCTAAAAATACAGCTCGAAGATCTCGGCTTTAAGCACCTCTATCCTTTTCGTTACCGCGTACTCGAAACCGCACTGAAAAAAAGCCAGGGCAGTCAGAAGCAGATCGTCAGAAAGATCTCGGAAGAGTTCAGCAAGGCGATGGCGGACGAGGGCATCAAAGGCACTGTGAGCGGTCGCCAAAAGCATCTTTACAGCATTTACAACAAGATGGCGCAAAAGAAGCGGCTGCTATCGGACGTGGTTGATGTTTATGGTTTTCGCGTTATTTGCGACGACGTTAATAGCTGCTATCAGGTACTGGGTATTGTGCACGGCCTGTACAAGCCCATGCCCGGGCGCTTTAAAGACTACATCGCCATCCCGCGAATCAACGGCTATCAGTCATTGCACACGACGTTATTTGGGCCAAAAGGTTTGCCACTGGAAGTGCAGATACGGACCCGCGATATGGATCGCCTTGCTGAATCAGGTGTCGCGTCACATTGGATCTACAAAGCCGATGAGAAGTCGGATGCAAGTCCCCAGCGCCGCACACGTGAGTGGCTATCCAACCTCGAAGAGCTGCATCAGTCAGGAACATCAGAAGAGTTTCTCGAAAGCGTCAAAGTTGACCTCTTTCCTGACAAAATTTATGTCTTTACTCCCAAGGGCGACATCATGCCGCTGCCGAAAGGATCAACGACAGTCGACTTCGCCTACGCTGTGCATACAGACGTCGGTGATCGCTGCGTCGCGGCGAAGGTCAACCGTGGTCTTGTTCCTTTGCGCTCCGAACTGCAAAACAGCCAGACCGTTGAGATCGTCACAGCCAAGGGGGCGAAACCGAACCCCAACTGGTTAACGTTTGTACGAACTGCAAAAGCCAGAACGGCAATACGGCAGCACATGAAAAATCTGCGTGCGTCAGAGTCGGTTGACCTCGGTAAACGACTGCTCGATCGCTCTCTGAAAGACCTGGGGTCGTCGCTGCGCAAGGTCGGTAAGATTCGTATGGCCGCGGCACTGGAAGAGCTCGGTCTGAATAACAACACCGAACTTTTTGAGCAGGTCGGGCTGGGCGAGCGGCTCGCCCCGTTAACGGCACGTTTCCTTTCGGGGGTCAGCGAGGACGGGGAGGATGAAGAAAACACAGCAAGCTTGATCATCGCCGGCACGGAAGGCATGGTCGTCAGCTATGGCAAGTGCTGCTATCCGATCCCGGGTGATGACGTCATGGGTTATTTGACCGCCGGGCGTGGTGTCGTCATACACCGCAATCAATGCGGCAACCTGTCGAATTTCCGCAAGCAACCTGAGAAGTGGATCTCGGTAAACTGGCAGAAAGATATCGATCGGGACTTTGCCTGCCAGATCCAGACTGACACCAGGAACAAGCCTGGCGTACTGGCGGAAGTTGCCGCAACTATCGGCGACTGCGGCTCAAACATCGAACAGGTAGAGGTACTCGGGCGTCACGATGACTGCTCGGTTCTATCGTTTCTTTTGCAGGTGAAGGACCGCGTACATCTTGCCAGGATAATGCGTAGCGTACGCAACATGAAAAATGTCATACGTGTATCGCGCGACTGCGCGTGAGCGTCAGGAATTTACGATGAATAAAAAGCCCATTCACACCAACGACGCGCCCGCCGCGATCGGCACCTACTCGCAGGCCATTCAAGCCGGGAACCTGGTCTTTCTATCCGGACAGATTCCGCTTGTGCCGGCGACGATGGAGGTCGTTGACGGTGACTTTGAGGCGCGCGCCAGACAGGTGTTTGAAAATCTTCAGGCTGTTGCTGCGGCCGCCGGCGGCAGCTTGAACGACGTCGTCAAGCTCACGATTTTTCTGACGGACCTTGATAACTTCGCGACCGTGAACTCTGTAATGGAGAGCTTTTTTGAGCAGCCGTTCCCGGCGCGCGCCGCCGTCGGTGTTGCGTCGCTGCCCAAAGGGGTCGACGTCGAGGCGGATGCGATCCTTGTTGTTTGAATCCCGGGTATAAAGCCGCTCATACATGGCACAGAATACATCGCTAACCAGTCTCAAAGGCGTCGGTCCAGCGCTCGCAAAAACACTCGAAAAGCTGAACCTGCACCGGGTTGATGATCTGCTTTTCCTGTTGCCGTTGCGATACGAGGACCGCACGCAGCTGGTCAAGATCGGCGCCCTGGAAGCAGGCGCTCGCTGCCTGGTCAGCGGTGAAGTTTTACTCGCCGAAACAGTATTTCGGGGTCGGCGGAACCTGCTGGTTCGAGTTACTGATGGCAGTGGACAACTGACTCTTCGCTTCTTTCATTTTTCGCGCCAGCAACAGGCTCAATTTCACGTTGGGACAAACCTTACCTGCTTCGGTGAGGTTCGCCGGGGTGCGTCCGGTTTCGAGATGATTCACCCGGAATATCGCATAATGCGTGACGGCCAGGATGCAGAAACGAGCGACTCGTTAACCGCAATCTATCCGGCAACAGAAGGCGTTCAGCAACGGCGCTTGCGAAGTCTGACCGACCAGGCCCTGCAGCAAATGCTGGCGGCGCCCCCGGAGGAGCTGCTGCCCTCGGCAATTACGCGCAAACTCGGAATGCCGTCGCTGGCGGAGGCCATAAATTATCTGCATCGTCCGCCGCCAGACGCGGATACTCAGCGGTTGCTGGCGGGTACGCATCCCTGTCAGCAGCGGCTGGCCTTTGAAGAGCTGCTGGCGCATTACCTGAGCTTGCGAAACCTGCGCGTACTTGCGGCGGCGGAGGATGCCATCGCATTGACGGATGGCAATGAAGACGTCAGCGGCTTTGTCAAAGAACTGCCGTTTCATTTGACCGGCGCTCAGGACCGGGTTGTCAACGACATCTTGGCGGATCTGGCCGAACCGCATCCAATGATGCGTCTGATTCAGGGCGATGTCGGATCAGGTAAAACCGTTGTTGCGGCAATCGCCTGTGTCAAGGCAGTCGCTTGCGGCGTACAAGCAGCCATCATGGCGCCTACCGAGATTCTCGCCGAGCAACATTGGCGCAGCTTCTCAGACTGGTTTCGGCCGCTCGGCATTGAGGTTGCCTGGCTCAGTGGCAGCCAGCGCGCCGCCGCACGACGAGAATCCCTGGAAGCAATCGCTAATGGTGGTGCGAAGCTGGTCGTTGGCACCCACGCATTGTTTCAGGAGGGTGTCAATTTTCATAAGCTCGGTCTCGTCGTTATCGACGAGCAACATCGATTTGGTGTTCACCAGCGTATGGCGCTGCGTGACAAGGGCGTATCCGCCGACGGGCACCCCCATCAATTGGTCATGACCGCCACGCCGATACCGCGAACACTCGCGATGGCCGCGTACGCCGATCTTGATACGTCCGTTATTGATGAATTACCACCCGGTCGGCAACCGGTCTCTACCGTGGCCGTACCGGAAGCGCGCCGCGACGAAGTTGTGGCTCGTGTCCGATCTGCCTGTGAGTCGGGACAGCAGGCCTATTGGGTATGCCCGCTGATCGAAGAATCAGAGGTGCTGGATTATCAGGCGGCGGAAGCCAGTTATCAGATGCTGAGCGCATCACTGCCTGACCTTCGCATCGGTCTTGTGCACGGCCGCATGCGACCAGCCGAGAAAGAGCGCGGCATGAAGGCTTTCAAAGACGGTCTGATTCAATTACTGGTTGCGACAACCGTGATCGAGGTGGGTGTCGATGTGCCAAACGCGAGCCTGATGATTATCGAGAATGCAGAACGCATGGGACTGTCGCAGCTGCATCAGCTGCGCGGACGTGTTGGCCGTGGTGCCGCGCAAAGCCATTGCGTTTTACTCTACAAGTCTCCCTTGGGTCGAATCGCGAAAGAACGCCTTGCTGTACTGCGGGACACGAATGACGGTTTCGTCGTTGCACAGCGAGACCTTGAGTTACGCGGGCCAGGCGAGTTATTGGGGACCCGGCAAACCGGCTTACCCGATTACCGCATAGCCAACCTCGTCCGCGATGCCGAATTAATGCCACAGGTACAGATAACCGCAGAGTCC
The DNA here is from genome assembly GCA_009937445.1 of Gammaproteobacteria bacterium. GTDB lineage: Bacteria > Pseudomonadota > Gammaproteobacteria > Steroidobacterales > Woeseiaceae > UBA1847. The sequence continues at coordinate 11,858 of JAACFM010000007.1, forward strand.
ATCCGCAAGGAGTCCGAATCCCGGGCGGCCGCCATTGTTCGTCGCTGGTTGGGTGACGCCAGCCGATACGGGAAAGTGTAGAATTCCGTCCATGAAAAATCTCCTTGCCCCCAACTTCGCGCCGGAACTGGCCAGCCAGCTTCGCAACTACAGCAAACTGATGCGCATCGACAAGCCGATCGGCATTTGGCTGCTGTTGTGGCCGACACTGTGGGGTCTTTGGCTGGCCGGGGAGGGCACGCCCGATCAGGGCTTGTTTGTAGTTTTTGTTCTGGGTGTGATTGTTATGCGCTCTGCTGGCTGCGTTCTTAACGATTACGTCGACCGTAATATCGATCCCTACGTCGAACGCACCAGGACCCGCCCTATCGCCTCCGGTGCGGTAGCGCCGATGGAGGCGTTGATTCTGTTTGCGGCGTTGAGCCTGATAGCCATTGGCCTGGCATCCATGCTCAATCGACCCGCACAGCTACTCGCTATTGTCGCCGGTGTTCTGACTGTGGCGTACCCTTTCGTCAAGCGCTTCGTTTCTATTCCACAATTTATTCTTGGCGCGGCTTTCGGCTGGGCCGTTCCAATGACATTCGCCGCACAAACCGGTGGGACCCCTGAACTTGCCTGGCTGGTCTTCGGCACCGCAATGATCTGGGCCATAATCTACGATACGTTTTATGCGATGGTCGATCGCGAGGACGACCTCAAGGTTGGCGTCAAGTCGACGGCTATCTTGTTCGGCGAGGTTGATATTTTCGTCATCGCCGGTTTGCAGCTACTCATGCTCGTTGCACTTTTTTTGATCGGCGTTCGCGCGGATCTTAGCGCCTGGTACTACCTGTCGGTATTGATAGCGGGATTCATGATGGCCTACCACCTCTGGCTGGCACGGGACCGTCAGCCAGCCGGTTGTTTTTCTGCTTTCCTGCATAACCACTTCATCGGCATGACCGTCTTTATCGGCATTGTTTTGCATTACACGTTCAACCCGGTGACCGGGTAGAAACGTGGCCCGTGCTGGCGATGCTCGCTTACTAGTCGCCCGGACGCTTAGCCGGCTCGCGCGAGAGTCAGCACGCTTACCTTGCGCACCCCATTGCCAAGTGCGACTTTCGCAAGCGCACGAGCGGTCGCCCCTGTTGTAAGAACGTCATCTACAATCAGTACATGATTGTGCGTCAATATCCGCGTTGCCTGGAATGCCCGGCGAAGATTTCGCACCCGCTCTTTTGCCGCCAACCCTGACTGAAACGGCGTCGCCTGATCGCGCTGAATACCGCGCAGCAAAGGAACACCGAGCAACCCGGCGAACGGTTTTGCTATTTCCGTCGCCTGATTGAATCCTCGGTGAGCCTTTCGGCGCCAATGGAGCGGCACGGGCAGAACCGCATCGATACCCTCCGGCAGGCTTTCTGCTGCTCTGCAAAGCACCTCGGAAAAGGCGGGTACGTAAAATAGTTTGCGATTGAACTTGAGCGCCTTGATAGCGACATCAACCGGAAACGAGTAGTGCAACATGGCAATGGCACACTCAAAAACGCCGGGTGTCGGCGAGACTGACGGCTCATTCCACGGCAAGTCCTGAAAACAGCCCGCACAAATACTTTTCTCGCCAGGCGCACTCGGGGTCCCACAAAACACACAGCTCAGCGGGGCTAACAGGTCAACAATATTCACAGGCAAATTGTGGCAGGTGCTGCTACTGACCGTGCGTCGCAAATGCGGGTATTCCTTTGTAAAAGCGTGCTAACGTCTCGCCGATGTTGAACACCAAGCATATTCGCCAGCGGTTCGAGCGCGCTGCAGACCGCTTTGATGAGGCTGACTTCGTGCATGCCGCAACACGAGAAGGGCTGCTATCACGACTCGACCCGCTTTTGATCGAAGCGAAAACAGTCGTCGACCTGGGCGCTGCCACTGGCGCTGCCAACCGCAGTCTTGCAAAACGATTCCGGGCGGCGCACGTCATTTCAGTCGATCTCGCTCGCAACATGCTCATCAAGGCGCGCGCGAAGAAATCATGGTTATCGAAAGCGTCTTTCGTACAGGCTGACGCCCGGGCACTGCCGTTCCCCGATGAGAGTGTCGATGTCATCTTCTCGAATTTGCTCCTGCCCTGGTTGGGCGACCCCGATCCGGTCTTTTCGGAAGTCGCGCGGGTATTGAGAAAGGGTGGCGTATTCGCGTTTGCGACGCTGGGTCCGGACAGCCTGCAGGAAATTGCTCGTGCCTGGGGTCAGGTTGACGATAACGTTCATGTGAACCGGTTTCCGGACATGCACAATCTGGGCGATGGCCTGGTCAATGCCGGCCTGTCCGACCCCGTTCTGGACGTCGACCGCCTCTCGGTGAGCTACACAAACACGGACCGCCTGTTCGCCGACCTGACGGCCAGCGGCGCACGCAACGCGCTTCGGGACCGGACAAAAGGCCTGACAGGCCGGCGGCGTTTTGCGGCGATGGTAACGGCGCTGGATGAGGCCGCCAGCAGCGGCAATATCGCCCTGGATCTTGAGCTCGTATATGGCCATTGCTGGGGCACCGGGCTGAAAAATGATCCCGGAAACTTCAAGATTGACGCCAATCGGATACCGATCCGCCGTCCCTGATCCTGGCGACAAATTCGGTCGTCACGTAAGTCTTTGTAAAATAGACAATTCATTCTTTCGCTACTACCTATCCGGCATTGCATGGCCGAACTGATTTGAGTACACTTCGCGAGCTTTCTGGCGGCTTGAGCCCGTCAGACCGGCCGACAGACGAAATCCGGGTGCACCCGGGCCAAACAGAACCCGCCGGTTCAACCTTTCGTCACATCCGGAAAACATAGGTAGTGCGACCGCTATGCGGCTCGCAAGGTGGACAATTAATGATACGAAACACGATTTTGAGCTTGCTCGGCCTGTCTCTGGCCGGCACGGCGAAAGCCGACTGGGCGCTTAATATGCCCAAGGGCATCACAGACCTCAGCCTCGAAACATACAACCTGCACATGATGGTGTTCTGGTGGTGTGTCGCGATTGGCATTGTTGTATTCGGAGTAATGATCATCTCTTTGATCAAGCACCGAAAATCAAAGGGTGCTGAGTCCGCGACGTTCTCGCACAGCACAACCGCTGAGATAATCTGGACCGCTATCCCGGTCATCATCCTTATCCTCATATCGGTTCCGACCGCTGAGACGATGGTGAAGCTGGAGGACTCCAGGAATCCGGACATGTCGATCGTGATCACTGGCTATCAGTGGAAATGGCATTACAAATATCAGGACTCGGACATCGAGTTTTTTTCCAGCCTGGCGCGCTCCAGTGTCGAAGCTCGCCGCAAGGAGTCGGGCGTCGATCCGTTTTCGGTTGAGAACTACCTGCTTGATGTTGATAACCCGGTCGTCGTTCCACGGGGTGCCAAGGTCCGACTCCTGTTCACGTCAAATGACGTTATCCACTCCTGGTGGGTTGTTGGTCTGGCGATAAAGAAAGACGCGATTCCCGGGATCGTGAACGAGGCCTGGTTCCGGGCGAACGAAACCGGAACCTACCGTGGCCAATGTGCCGAATTGTGCGGCAAGGATCATGGCTACATGCCGATCGTTGTTGAAGTCGTCGAGCCAGAGGCCTATGCAGCCTGGGTCAACAGCCATGACGCGGAGCAATAAGAAATGAATACGGACGTAAGCAACGCTCACGACGAGCACCACGACGCGGATCATGACGATCACGGCCCGGACAAGGGCATTGGTCGCTGGCTGTTTTCGACGAACCATAAGGACATCGGCACGATGTACCTTATCTTCAGCCTCACGATGTTCTTCATTGGCGGCGCAATGGCAATGGTCATTCGCTCAGAGCTGGCGATTCCGGGGCTGCAGTTTGTGCACCCTGAGTTTTTCAACCAGATGACAACAATGCACGCGCTGATCATGGTTTTTGGTGCCGTCATGCCAGCGTTTGTTGGTCTGGCCAACTGGATGATCCCGCTGATGATCGGCGCACCGGATATGGCCCTGCCACGCATGAACAACTGGTCTTTCTGGATTCTGCCGGTCGCCTTCGGCATTTTGCTGTCGACGCTCTTCATGCCGGGCGGTTCTCCCGCCGGCGGCTGGACCATGTATCCGCCGCTCGTATTGCAGACCGGTGATGCGTTTCCGTTCCTGATCTTCTCGGTTCACCTGATGGGTATCTCATCCATCATGGGTGCCATCAACATCATCGTAACGGTTATCAACATGCGCGCGCCGGACATGTCGCTCTTGAAGATGCCGATGTTCGTCTGGACCTGGCTGATTACGGCTTACCTGCTCATCGCGGTAATGCCCGTGCTCGCAGGCGCGGTAACCATGCTACTCACCGATCAGTTCTTCGGCACCAGCTTCTTCCTCGCGGCCGGCGGTGGTGATCCCGTCATGTTCCAGCACATCTTCTGGTTTTTTGGACACCCCGAGGTCTACATCATGATTCTGCCGGCGTTTGGCGTTGTGTCAGAAATCATTCCGACCTTTGCCCGCAAGAAGCTGTTTGGTCACGACTCGATGGTATACGCCGCGTCCTGCATCGCATTCCTGTCGTTCATCGTCTGGGCGCACCACATGTTTACCGTCGGCATGCCGTTGACCGGCCAGCTGTTCTTCATGTTTGCCACGATGCTGATCGCCGTGCCAACTGGCGTGAAAATTTTCAACTGGGTCGCAACAATGTGGCGCGGTTCGATGACTTTCGAGACGCCTATGTTGTTCTCGCTGGCCTTTGTCTTTTTGTTCACCATCGGTGGGTTCTCCGGACTGATGCTCGCGGTTGCCCCGGCCGATGTGCAATATCACGACACCTATTTCGTTGTTGCTCACTTCCACTACGTGTTGGTACCCGGGTCGGTGTTCGCTATTATGGCCGGCGCTTATTACTGGCTGCCAAAGTGGACCGGCCACATGTACAACGAAACGGTTGGCAAACTGCACTTCTGGTCGTCGACGATTTTCGTCAACCTCACGTTCTTCCCGATGCACTTCCTTGGCCTTGCCGGAATGCCGCGCCGCATACCGGACTACTCAACGCAGTTTTCAGACTTCAACACGATCGCAAGCATTGGCGCGATCGGCTTCGGACTGTCGCAGTTGATCTTTGTCTGGGTCATTCTGACGGCGAAGCAAGGCCCGAAAGCAACGGATCGTGTCTGGGAGGGATCGCACGGACTTGAGTGGACAGTCCCATCTCCCGCTCCTTACCACACCTTCGAGACACCGCCGCAGGCGCGCATAGCCAACGAAGCATTCGAGTAAACATGACTGATATCGAGCGCAAGAAGAACATTCGCCGAACAACATTGATTGTGTCGTTGGTCGCGCTCGCTTTCTTTCTGGGATTTATCGCAATGGGTGTAGCACGTGCCTGAGAACAAGGAAAACAAGTCGTTAGTTCGGCAGCTGCTCATTGTGGCCGCCGGCAGCTTCGCTTTCGGTGTTTTCCTGTTGCCGCCGATGTATGACGTATTTTGCGAGATCACCGGCTTCGGTGGCCGCACGAACGCCGAAGCCGCGACCGTTGAAGAGAACCCGGACCTTAGCCGCGAAATCCGCATCGAATTCGTAACGACCGTGAACTCCTACGCTCAGTTCGAGTTCGCCGCCGATACGGACAGCATGACGGTAAATCCGGGCAAGATGTATTACGCGACATTTACCGCGAAGAACCTGAGCGCGGAAGACAAGGTCGCACAGGCTGTACCCAGTGTCGCGCCGACAACAGCGGCCGAGCACTTCACGAAGATCGAGTGTTTTTGTTTTACGAGTCAGGAATTTCTGGCGGATGAAGAGCGGGCTATGCCGCTGCAGTTCATAGTCGACCCGGACCTGCCCGACTATGTCGACACCATTACTTTGCAATATACGTTTTTTGACACCGCTCCGGTAGCGGCGAATTTCGAGAATTAACATGACCCCACATTCTGACGAACGTTATTACGTCCCTCATGGCAGCCACTGGCCGGTTGTCGGCTCTGTTGGCCTGCTGTTCCTGATGGTTGGCGTATCATCCTGGCTCAACGGCGCTGATACCGGTTTCTACATCATGCTCGCCGGGCTTGGGATCATCATCTTCATGATCACCGGCTGGTTCAGTACCGTTATTGGCGAAAGCGTCGGCGGCCTGTACAACGCGCAGGTTGACAAGTCCTTTCGCCAGGGAATGTTCTGGTTCATCTTTTCTGAGGTCATGTTCTTCGCCGCGTTTTTTGGCGCGCTGTTCTACGCCCGTAACATGTCGATTCCCTGGCTTGGCGGCGACAGCAACAACTTTTTTACCAACCTGTTGCTGTGGGAGGGCTACGAAAGCACCTGGCCCACCAATGGACCGGGCAATGTCGGCGGCGACTATGAGGCGATGCCGCCCTTTGGCCTGCCACTGATCAATACGGTCCTGCTGCTGACGAGCTCCGTCACTCTTACGATCGCTCATCACGCACTGCTCGCGGGTAAGCGCGCTCAGGTGAACGCATTCCTCGCTGCAACGTTCGTGCTGGGCTTTATCTTCGTGTACTTGCAGGGCGTTGAGTACATCGAAGCGTATCAGCACATGAACCTGAAGCTGACGTCTGGCATCTACGGGTCGACCTTCTTCATGCTGACCGGCTTCCACGGCATGCACGTGACCATCGGCGCGATCATGTTGACGGTCATCTGGTTCCGCGTATTAAAGGGTCACTTTTCGGCGGACAAGCACTTCGCCTTTGAGGCTGTTGCCTGGTATTGGCACTTTGTAGACGTCGTCTGGGTTGCCCTGTACGTCTTCGTCTACTGGATGTAGCCCATATAATAGGAAACCACGAGAAAGAGAATCAGGATAGCCGACAGCGCCACCCTGATTTTCAGGGCAGTAAGGACTTTGCGCGAATCAGATTCATCGCGGGACAGGAAAAAAAGACCTGAACCAAGGCTGATAATGATTGCTGCGAGCAGCGCGAAGACGATGAGTTTCATTCGGGGAGTATAGCGTGAACGAAAAGTCCGGGAAGCCACTACCAACCTGGCTGCCGCTGGTTGTCGGCACATTTCTCGTTATTCAGTTCGCCGCTCTTGGCGCCTGGCAGGTCTCTCGAGGCCTGGAGAAACGCGCAACCCAGCAAATTTTTCAGGCGGAGTCTGTCTATACCCCCTGGCATGACGGAATGGACGTGCGTTCTTTCCAGAACCTCAGCGCGACCGGCACCTTTGACGCTGATCGTCAGCTGGTGCTCGACAACATCATCATCAACAGTCGCTACGGGCACTACGTCCTGACACCACTTGAGATCGCCAAGGACCAACCGCTGCTGCTCGTCAATCGCGGCTGGATTGAGAAAGATGCGAACGGCATAGACCCCGGGCGCCTGGCGTTACCCGCAGGCAAGGTCACCGTCAGAGGTCGCGCCGGATCATTGCCAAAGGCTGGCTACAAGATGGGTGATGCCATTCCTACCAGCGATGCGTGGCCAAAACACGCCGTCTATCCATCGTCGGAAGAGGTGTCGGCGGCGCTGGGGCGCGAGTTGCAGCCCTTTGTCCTGCTCATGGACCATAACGAGGAAGGCGGTTTTCTCCGCCACTGGGTGCCCTCCGAGTTCGGGCCCGGCAAGCACTTCGGTTACGCGCTGCAATGGTTTGCCATGGGGGCTGTGCTGTGCGGTTTGCTGGTCTGGAACTACCGCAAGAAGCGATTTGATTCATGACAGAGAAGAAGACAACCTGGGCGCGAGTACAGATGCTTTTGATCGCATCCGTTTTTTTTGGCCCGCTGGCCGTTGCCACGTGGATGTACTACGGGGGTTACTTTCAGCCTGAGGGCCGCACCAACCACGGCGCCTTGCTCGAACCCATCATCAACGTAGCCGAGGAAGTACCCGGCTCGACCGTGACAAACATCGGCGACGGTTATTGGGTGCTCATATATCCGGATGACAGCGCGTGTACGGAACGCTGCAAGAATGCCCTCTACACGATTCGCCAGTCGCAAAAGATGCTGGGCAAGGAAATGGACCGCTTGATAAGGGTCTTCTTGCACGGCGAATCGTCCCCGGATACAGTGTTTCTCGCTGATGAGCATGCAGGGCTCGTCGCCGTGAGGGATGAGCGGGTGTCAGCGCTTCTGAAAAACAAGAAACCTGCTGAACTATCGGCTGGCGGATATTTTCTGATGGACCCCCTGGGCAACCTCGTGATGTATTTCGAGCCGACCATTGACCCCAGCGATATGGTCATAGACATCAAGCGTCTTCTGAAACTGTCGCGCATAGGCTAAACACATAAAACTGTGAATACAGAAGCAGAAACACGAGTTGACTGGCGCGATTACTACGAGCTGACAAAACCACGCGTGGTGATGCTCATCGTATTCACGGCCGTCGTCGGTATGTTTCTGTCCGTACCCGCTTGGCCCGCTGTCATGCCGGCCATCTTCGGCACGATCGGCATCGGCATGGCGGCGTCATCCGCGGCCGTTTTTAATCATGTACTGGACCATCGCATTGACATTTTGATGATGCGAACGCGCGGTCGGCCGTTACCACAGGGCAAGCTCACCGAAAAATCGGCGCTGATGTTCGCGGCCGGCCTCTGCGTCACCTCGATGATCATCCTGTGGTTTCTCGTCAATCCACTGACGGCCATACTGACTTTTTTCTCGTTGATTGGTTATGCCGGCATTTACACCGTATGGCTCAAGCGGGCAACGCCACAAAATATCGTCATCGGTGGCGCTGCCGGTGCGGCGCCGCCCATTCTTGGCTGGACCGCCGTGACCAACGAAGTCACCAGCGGAGCATTGCTGCTGTTTCTGATTATCTTCGTCTGGACGCCGCCGCATTTCTGGGCACTGGCCATCGCGCGGCTGGAAGAGTACCGGAAAGTAGAAATTCCGATGTTGCCTGTTACGCACGGCGTGCCTTACACACGGCTCAATATTCTTCTTTATTCAATTCTGCTGCTGCTCGTCACGATCATGCCCTACCTGATCGGCATGAGCGGTCTGATTTATCTCATCGCAGCACTCGGACTCGGCGGCTATTTCCTCTACTACGCCATCCGTATGTATCGTGACCATGAAGATGAAGAACTGCCGATGCAGATGTTCAGGTACTCAATCAGCTATCTTGGCTACCTGTTTCTGGCACTTCTGATCGATCACTACTTTTTCTACCAGATAAGTTTCTAGCTCGTTTTTTCGCCTGCCAAGCAGTTGAAATGGGAATTACGCACTTGCAGCGCAGGCACAACATTCTAAACTGCCGGTGTAATGAGCTCGGTACATCACCAACAAACGTTCGAGAAACTGGTACGGCCGCATTTTGACCGCCTTTACCGTCTCGCCTGGCGCCTGACCGGCCAAAAGGCCGAAGCTGAAGACTTGTTTCAGGAGCTTCTTATCAAGGCCTATGGAAAGCTCGATCAACTCGTGAAGATCGATGCGCCCGGGCCCTGGCTGTCGCGCGTCATGTACAACCTGTTTATCGATGAACGACGACGCTTTGCCCGTCGTCGGATGCAGACGGTCGAAGAGAGCGAGATGTCCGGTGATGGACTCGCAGGGCTGCCGGGGATCGAAAACCCGGCGCGGGATTACGAACGCCAGGAACAACTGGTGAAGCTCGACGCAGCACTCTCAAAGCTTAGCGATGAACACCGCCTGATAGTGCTTCTGCACGACAATGAGGGTTATAAACTGACTGAAATTCAAGAGCTTACAGGGGTTCCGGTTGGCACCATCAAATCTCGACTGCACCGCGCCCGGGCCCGTTTGCGTGAAATGCTGGTCGCAAGCGGAACCTTTTCCTGAAGCTCAACGTGTAAGGGATCAAGCAGGACGTATTTATGCAAACCGAAAACTCAAAAGCAGATCTGGACAAACAGGATCAGGAGATTCTGGCGCTATTAAAGGACTATCCGAAGCCACAAGCCTCAGCCGCTTATTTTGACCAGGCGCTGGTGCGAGCAACGCACGAAGGCTCTCGCCGGCAGCGCAACCACTGGCTGATGACGGGTTTCGGGTCTGCAATAGCCGCTGGGTTGGCGCTCTGGCTGATCGGCGGTTTTTTCCTGACGCCGCCTGATTTGCCTCTGGTCGATCCATCGATTCCCGGCATCACCATGACGCTGGAAGAACCGCGCACGATCAATCTGGTTTTCGCCTCCGCCGAGGCACTCGACGCAGCAACTTTGACCGTACGCTTACCCCCGGGTATCGAAATGTCGGGTTTTCCCGGTCAACGAGAAGTGACCTGGGAAACCAGCCTGAAAACAGGCAAAAACCTGCTACCTCTCAAATTGATTGCCACGTCGCCCGTGGGCGGCGAGATATTTGCAACCCTAAAACACGACGACCGCGGGCGAACCTTTCGTCTGCGGGTAGACATCAGCTAACGGAGTAGAACGATGCGACAGCTCAATACCTTTGTGGCGGTGCTGGCACTCACCGTCATGAGCTTTTTCCCGGCGGTAGCTCGTGCGGACGAAGAAATGGATGGCCTGGATGTGACGATGATCGTTCTCGACGATGCAGACGACCTCATGGAAGCCATGAGTGAGATGGACGGCCCGGATGACGATGACGTCGATGACGAGGACTGGGAAGACGAATCTGACGACGAAGCGGATGACGACTCAGACCACGAATCTGATGATGAATCTGAAGACGAGTCAGACGATGACATGGACGACGAGTTTGAAGATGAAATGGAAGATGAGTTCGAAGACGACGAATTCGAAGACGATGAAGACGAGATGGAAGAAGACGATGACTTCGAGGACGGCGATGAAATCGACGATGACGAACTCGACGATGACGACGATCCGGAAGACAATGGCGACGATGACTAGGTCGGTCTAATCGACCCACTTCTGTCAAAAGATGCAAATCCCCTCGTTTGTCACGCAAACGGAGGGGGTTTTCTCGACTGCGTCATGGTTTTCAGGGCACTAAAGTCGGTACTCTTCCAACCTGACAAAACACAACCCAAATCTGGACGTATGACTTACAGGTCCCACCCTTTCGGCTGCCTTATCCTGCTAGCGCTTGTTGCTGCTTTTGTGCCAGTACAAAGTGCGCAAGCACTAACAGCTGAACAGTACTTCGCCGATGGCAACCGGTTGTTTCGCGAGGACCTCTATTGGGCCGCTCTGTTGCGCTACCGCCAGGCCGGGGAAGAGGGGCTCAACACTCCGCTGCTGCATTACAACATGGGCATCGCGCACTACCGCGCCGGACAGCATATTCGGGCACGCGATTCGTTGTTGAAGGCGCTTGATGACCCGACCATCAGAGTCGCCGCACATTACAACCTCGGACTCAACGCGCACGCGCTCGGCGACACGGACGAGGCGCTGCGCTGGTTTCGTCTGGCACGTGACCAGGATCAGGATGAGAAGTTACAGGCGTTTGCCGTTGTCGCAATTTCCAGAATTCGCGAGCAAAGAGCAACGCCGGACGAGTACGAAATCCGCGCTGCGGAGCGCGAGAAGAAACGCGATTTTTCGGAGCTGATGCTGCGCGCGCATGTCGGTTACGGTACAGACGACAATGTGTTCCGCTCACCCGACCGGCCGTATATCGACCTCTCCGACCGACTTCGACCCGTCATTATTCCCGACGTAAAAAGCGGCGCTTTCGTGCCCGTCAGCCTGAGTGCTAAATACAGAATCAACAGCCTCGAACACGAGGGGTTTTTTGTCGCCTATCGGCTGGCCGGTCGCTATTACACGGACAAAGAACTTGAGAACGGGAATGAGTACCTGCATGAGGCAAGTTTCGGGAGTGACTATCATCGCAAGGAAGGTGCGCGAGAGCGCTCTGTGAATAGCGCTTTTAAGATCGCGCATCACGACGAAACCTATTACGACCCTGACGATGGCGATAGCCGGAATGTCGACGGCATTGATATCGATGATCGCATGAACTATCTGCGTTATGGCCCTGAGCTAACGTTTCGCCAGTCACACCAGCGCGTTGCGATCGGTGCAAAATTCAAGGCCCAGCTGTGGAACTACGAGGAGCAGGAAGTCGTTGCCGAATATGACCACGAGTATTTTTTCGCGAGCGTCTACGGTCAGTACAAGTTCACCAAGTCTGCGCTGTTCCGGGTCACGTTTGAGGGGTATAGCCGCCGCTACGGTGACCGCCCTGGATTCGATCTTGATGGAGGGCAGCGCCCCGGCAATCCCACCATTCGTTACGACTATTACTCGCTGGAGCTGACTGCCAGACAGCGAATTACACCAAGCATGTGGTTCGGCTTTGAGGTGGAACGAACTGAGCGAGCTGATAAATATGTCGGCTACAACGACTACACGCGCGACAGCGTTGGTTTCGAGTTCCACTGGACAGCAGCCAGGCGCTTTGACCTCGAAGCCGGCGGCGTTTATCGACTTTACGACTTTCCCAATGCCTTTGCTTTTCACGAGCCGGTTGCAGGTCGCAAGACCCAGGAATCAGCCGAGCTACGGCTGATTGGCTCGTTCAAAATGACTCGCAACCTTAGTCTGGTCGCGGAAGCGCGCTATCGAGAAACGGTGTCGAATGACACCCGTATTCAATATGAGCGAAATCAGTACGTATTAGGTGTCCGCTGGGAACAGTAGTCCTGATACACTTTCGCGCTCTCTTAAGTGCGGCAACGGCTCCCCAATGGACGTCACTCCAATCCTTGAAAACCTGAATGACGCGCAGCGTCAAGCCGTGACTGCGCCTTCGGAACCCGCGCTGATTATCGCCGGTGCCGGCAGCGGCAAGACGCGTGTCCTGGTCCACAGGGCTGCCTGGCTCATTGACGTTGAGGGTGTTTCGCCGCAAAGCCTGCTGGCGGTGACCTTCACCAACAAAGCCGCGGCACAGATGCGCAGCCGTATCGAGACCTTGCTGAATGTGCCCGTACAACACCTCTGGATCGGCACCTTTCATGGCTTGGCTCATCGCATGCTGCGTCGCCACTGGCGAGAAGCGGGTCTGCCGCAGAATTTTCAGATCATCGACTCGGATGACCAGCTGCGCCTGATCAAGCGCCTTCTTAAGGGCCTGGAGGTCGATGACAGCCGCTGGGTACCCAAGGAGATTCAGTGGTTTATTAACGGTCAAAAAGATGAAGGCTTGAGACCCAAGCACATTGATGACGAGAATGAGCCGGACCGGCGCCAGCTAATTTCTTTTTATCAGTCCTACGAGGAAATATGCCAACGTGGCGGCCTGGTTGATTTTGCAGAGCTGTTGCTGCGCGCTCATGAGGTCCTTCGCGATAATACGGAGTTGCTTGAGCATTATCGCCGCCGTTTTCAGCATCTTCTCGTTGACGAATTTCAGGATACCAACGCGATCCAGTACGCCTGGCTGCGATTACTGGCGGGCGACAAGGGTGTGCCCTTTGTCGTCGGTGACGACGACCAGTCAATCTATCGCTGGCGCGGTGCGCGCGTGGAGCATATCCATCGTTTCCAGAAGGACTTCCCGGGTACCCATGTCGTCAAGCTGGAGCAGAATTATCGGTCGACGCAAACGATTCTGAATGCGGCGAATGCGGTTATCTCGAACAATGGTTCGCGCATGGGCAAAAACCTGTGGACCGATGGCACCGAAGGCGAGGCAATCAAGATCTACTCGGCGTACAACGAACGCGACGAAGCAGATTTCGTGATCGGTCGTTTACGTGACTGGATCGCACAAGGACATGCGCGAGCCGATGCGGCTATTTTGTATCGATCAAATGCGCAATCCCGTGTTCTGGAGGAGGGGCTTATCAATGCCCGTATCCCGTACCGTGTCTACGGTGGTCTGCGCTTCTTCGAGCGTGCGGAAATCAAGGATGCACTGGCGTACCTGCGCCTGACTTCGAACCGTGACGACGACAGTTCCTTCGAGCGCATCGTAAACAAACCCACCCGGGGAATTGGTGCGCGGACCGTCGAAATGATGCGCTCATACGCGCGCGCGAACGCCTGCTCAATGTGGCGTGCGGCAGGCGCTATCGCAAGCGATGACCTCAACGGTCGCGCGGCGAATGCGGTTAATACATTTATGTCGCTCGTCGAGCGTATGGCTCGCGAGACCGTTGGTCTCGAGCTGCATGACAAAGTTGATCATGTTATCCACCTGAGCACGCTGGTCGACTTCTTCAAGAAGGACAAGGGTGAAAAAGGTGAAACACGCATCGAGAACCTTGCGGAACTTGTCAGCGCAGCCAAAAGTTTCGAGCCGGATCCGGCCGAAGAGATGTCGCCGCTGGATGAGTTCCTGTCGCACGCGGCACTTGAGGCGGGAGAAGGCCAGGCGGACGCCTGGGAAGACTGCGTGCAATTAATGACGATGCACTCAGCCAAAGGTCTGGAATTCCCACTGGTATTTATGTGCGGCCTGGAGGATGGCCTGTTTCCCCACCAGCGCTCAGTCGCCGACGTGAACGGTCTGGAGGAAGAGCGGCGGCTTTGTTACGTCGGGATCACTCGAGCGATGCAGACGCTGTACATAACGCACGCCGAACAACGTCGCCTGCACGGCATGGATAATTTTTCGCAGCCTTCACGATTCATCGCTGAGATACCAAACGAACATGTCGAAGAAATTCGGCCACGTGTGCAGGTTGCCCGCCCCATGCGTTCTGCACCGCCGGTGCAACGCAGAACAGCTATCGGCGGGGCGGGTAGTGAGATCGGCATTCGACTCGGTCAGCGCGTTCATCACAAGAAATTTGGAGATGGAGTGATTCTCAACTGTGAGGGTCAGGGGGCGCACGCGCGTGTAGAGGTCAATTTCGAGTCGGCGGGGACAAAATGGCTCGTTCTCAGTTATGCAAATCTCGATCTGATGTAAACTACTCGCGATGAAAATTCTCATTCTCGGCGCAGGTCAGGTTGGTTCATCCGCGGCATATCATTTGTCTCGCGAAGAGGCCAACGAGGTCACCCTCGTTGACTGGCGTCCAGACGTCCTGCGCGAGTTGCAGGATCGCCTCGATATTCGAACCGTGGTCGGTCATGCCGCATACCCGGACGTGCTTGAGCGCGCCGGCGCCAGTGATGCAGACATCGTCGTTGCGCTGACCAACTCCGACGAAACCAATATGGTCGCGTGCCAGATCGCTTACACGAACTTTCGCACGCCCACCAAAATCGCCCGCATTCGCTCTGCAGAATATATGAATGCGCATCAGTTGTTCACGCAGGATGCGATTCCGATCGATGTTCGCATCAGCCCGGAGCAGCTCGTGTGTTCGCACATAGAGCAGCTCATTCTTTATCCCGGCTCTTCGCAGGTACTCGACTTCGCCGACGGCCGGGTGCGTCTTGTCGGTGCCAAGGCAGACCGTGAGGGCCTGCTGGTCGGCCAACGGATTGCGACGCTCAAGGATCACATTCCGAACACAGAGGGTCGAATAGCCGCCATCTACCGCGACGGTAAGGCCATGCTGCCCAAGGGCGACACGGTTATTCAGGAAGGTGATGAGGTCTTCTTCATCGCCGATCGCAAGGACATTCGCGTCTTCATGAGTGAAATGCGGCGTCTGGAAGAGCCGGTTCGCCGTGTGGTTATTGCCGGTGGCGGAAACATTGGCGTGCGCCTCGCGCTTGCGCTGGAGCAAACGAATCAGGTCAAGCTAATCGAGCGTGACCCGGTTCGCGCACGACTTATCTCCGAACAGCTCAACAAGGCGATCGTGCTCGTAGGCGATGCGGCCGACGAGGAGTTGCTGCTTGAAGAAAATATCGACAACATCGATGTGTTCTGCGGCTTAACCAACTCGGAAGAGGCCAACATCCTCAGCTCGATGCTGGCGAAACGCCTGGGTGCACACAAGGTGATGGCGCTGATCAATCGCGCATCTTACGTCGATCTGGTTGAGGCGGGCAGCATCGACATCGCTATATCGCCCCAGCAGATCACCATCGGATCGCTGCTTTCACATGTGCGTCGAGGTGACGTGGTCAAAGTACACTCGCTGAGACGGGGTGCGGCAGAGGCGATGGAGGCCATCGCTCACGGGGATAAAGACAGCTCCAAAGTGGTTGGACGAAAGATCGAAGATATTGAACTGCCGAAGGGTACCGCCATCGTTGCGGTTGTCCGTGGCGATCAGGTCATTATCGCGCATCACGACACGGTGATTGAGACAGATGACCACGTCATTCTGTTTATGACAGATCGCCGCAAAATCGAACACCTGGAGAGTCTCTTCCAGGTTGGCGTTTCGTTTGTCTAAATGAACTGGACTGTCGTACAGCGGATACTCGGGCTCCTGCTGATGATGTTCAGCCTGACGATGCTGCCGCCCATCGCTTTCAGCATTTATTATGAAGACCATTTCTGGTTGCCCTTTGTCCAGGGCTTCGGGCTCACGCTGGCCGCAGGCTTCCTCATCTGGCTGCCGGTTCATCGTTCTCGCAAAGATCTGCGACTGCGCGATGGCTTTCTTGTGGTCGCCTCCTTCTGGACGGTACTCGGTACATTCGGGGCTGCACCGCTGTATTTCGCAGGCGGTCTGGATCTGTCAATCACCGACGCTGTCTTCGAGTCGATGTCCGGACTGACCACGACCGGCGCAACAATACTAACCGGGCTCGATCAGCTGCCGGTTTCAATTCTCTACTATCGTCAGCAGCTGCAGTGGCTGGGCGGCATGGGCATCATCGTATTGGCGGTCGCCGTCTTGCCCATGCTGGGCGTTGGCGGCATGCAGTTGTATCGGGCAGAGACACCGGGGCCGGTAAAGGACACAAAGCTGACGCCACGTATTACCGAGACGGCCAAGGCGCTTTGGTACGTTTACCTCGCTTTTACAATTGCGTGCATGCTCTGCTACAGGCTGGCGGGTATGGGCTGGTTCGACGCGTTGTGCCACGCTTTTTCGACCGTTGCGATCGGTGGTTTCTCAACTCACGACGCGAGCATGGCCTATTTCGACAGCGGGCTGGTCGACTGTGTTGCTATCGTCTTCATGTTCGCCGCTGGTATCAATTTTTCATTGCACTTTTTCGCCTGGCGATACGTGTCCGTAAAGCATTATGTTCGGGACCCGGAGTTCAGGGCGTACGCCTTTATATTATTGTCTCTGTCGACCATCGTCGTCTTTTCACTGTTTTACTATGGCGGCCTGAACAATCCGGACCAGACCCTTATCAAGGGTATTTTTCAAGCCGTGTCCATTGCAACAACCACTGGGTTTACAACAGAGAATTTCGCCTTGTGGCCAGGCGCGCTGCCTGCGTTACTGATTTTCGCGAGCTTTATCGGCGGATCCGCCGGTTCGACGGCCGGTGGCATCAAAGTCATTCGCTGGTTGCTTATTTATAAGCAGGGCGCGCGCGAGGTGGTGAGGCTTGTCCACCCAAGCGCGGAAATTCCGGTGAAGCTCGGGAACGCAGCCATCCCACCTCGCGTTGTGGATGCCGTCTGGGGTTTTTTCTCGGTCTACATCGTCGTGTTTGGTCTGATGCTGCTGATAATGATGTCAACAGGGCTTGATCAGGTAACGGCCTTTTCGGCGGTCGCCGCGACGCTAAATAATCTGGGCCCCGGCCTCGGCGATGTAACGTCCGGATTTATGTCTGTGAGCGATACGGCAAAATGGGTTTCTGTTGCGGGAATGTTGTTGGGGCGTCTGGAGATTTTCACGCTGCTGGTACTGATTACACCGACTTTCTGGCGGCACTAGAATGCTGGATCGCTTTAGCGAGCGCCTTGGTAAGGCCGCATCATGGCTGACGCTTTTCATGGTCCTCGTGACCTTCGTTGTCGTCGTCATGCGTTATGTGTTCGACATGGGCTTTATCTGGCTACAGGAGTCTGTGGTCTGGATGCATGCCTTCGTGTTTATGGTGGGTGCGGCATACACCTTGCAACAGGAAGAGCATGTACGAGTCGATATTTTCTACCGGGACATGTCAGCCAAGGGCCGCGCCTGGGTCAATATTCTCGGCATCCTTCTATTTCTTTTTCCACTGTGCGCGTTTCTCGCGTGGGCGGCTTTTGATTTTGTTGCCGTGTCGTGGCGACTGCAAGAGGCATCGCGTGAGTCCGGTGGCTTGCCCTATCCTCTGCTTCCGCTCCTCAAGTCGATTCTCGTCGTCATGCCGATTACGGTAAGTCTGCAGGGCTTTTCGCTGTTGGCCCGCAGCCTGAAAGAACTGCGGAGCAACTAGCGTGGAATGGGTCGCCGCACTGCTGTTCATTAGCGTCATCCTGATACTGCTGGCGGGTTTTCCCGTTGCGTTTACGCTCGGCGGAACCGCCCTGCTGTTCGCAGGGTTCGGTGTGCTCGGCGGTGGTTTTAATGAAGCGTTTCTATCGGGCCTGCCAAATCGTATCTTTGGCATCATGACCAATGAAACATTGGTCGCCGTTCCGCTTTTCGTTTTTATGGGGGTAACACTCGAGCGAGCACGCATCGCTGAGGACTTGCTTGAAACGCTGAGTGCGCTGTTCGGTACATTACGGGGCGGTCTTGGTATATCGGTCACCCTGGTTGGGATGCTACTCGCCGCCAGCACCGGCATTGTCGGCGCGACCGTCGTAACGATGGGGCTGTTATCGCTGCCAACCATGCTAAAGCGCGGATACTCACCCGAAATTTCAGCGGGCACGATTTGCGCGTCTGGCACGTTGGGTCAAATCATTCCCCCGTCGATCATTCTGGTGATGCTCGGCGATGTCATGACCACGGCCTACCAGCAGGCGCAGCTGGATATGGGCATTTTCTCTCCGAAAACCGTATCGGTGGGCGACCTGTTTGCCGGCGCCTTGATTCCGGGTCTCCTGCTGGTGTTTTTGTACATCATTTACATACTCGCGGTTGCCTTCTTTAAGCCCAATACGATGCCAGCTCACCACCGCGAGCCAGGCGAGAGCGTGTCTGTTCGCGACGTTTTTCGTGCGCTATTGCCGCCGTTGCTGTTGATTTTCGCCGTTCTTGGATCGATTCTGGGTGGTTATGCCACACCAACCGAGGCGGCGGGGGTAGGCGGCATGGGCGCGCTCGTGATGGCTATCGCACGCCGACAATTGAATCTCGAGCGCCTGCAAGAAATCATGCGGAGCACGTTGCGTATCAGCAGCATGGTGTTCCTGATTCTGATCGGGGCCTCGATTTTCTCGCTGGTCTTTCGGGGTTACGGCGGTGACGATGGTGTACGGGCGTTGCTGGAGTCGCTCCCCGGGGGGGTTGTTGGTGCGGTTATTGTCGTTATGCTGGTCATGTTCCTGCTGGGATTCGTACTCGATTTTATCGAGATCACGTTTGTTGTTGTGCCCATCGTTGGGCCAGTATTGCTGGCGATGGGTCTGGACCCTGTCTGGCTCGGCATCATGATCGCGATCAACTTACAGACCTCATTTCTGACGCCACCGTTCGGCTTTGCTTTGTTTTATCTTCGCGGTGTCGCGCCGCCGTCAATTACTACGGCACAAATCTATCGCGGGGTCATACCTTTTGTTGCGATACAGATCTTCGCCTTGCTGTTACTCGCCGCATTCCCTGAGCTTGTAACCTGGCTACCAGGGAAGATTTACGGCGGCAATTAGTTTCTCCACTAACTCCTCCTGACCCCTGTCATCGAGATTGTAGGGCGGCGCCAAAAGGATGTGGTCACCGCGTCGCCCATCAATTGTGCCGCCCATCCCATAACAAAGAAGGCCGTCGTCCATCGCCTGCGCCTGAATTTTGTTATGTAGTTTTAGCGCCGGGTCGAACGGCTTCTTGCTTTGCCGGTCCTGCACAAACTCGACGCCAATGAACATGCCACGACCACGAACATCGCCAACGTAGGGATGATTCGCAAACGCCTTGCGGAGCTGCGTCTTTATTTGCTTACCTCTCCGCGCAACGTTGTCGAGCAAGTTCTCGTCTCTGATTACTTGCTGCGCGGCGAGTGCGGCCGCCACCGCGGTCGCGTGTCCCATGAATGTGTGACCGTGTTGAAAATAGCCGCTGTTGTTTCTTAGCGTCTCGACGATCTTGCGGGTACACAGTAATGCGCCCACGGGTTGATAGCCGGCCGCAAGTCCCTTCGCCATCGTGACGATGTCGGGTTCAATCTGCTCTTGCTGGTACGCCATCATGGAGCCGGTTCGGCCTGTCCCGCACATGACTTCATCGAGAATGAGATGAATCCCATAGCGGTCGCAGATTTCTCGAATACGGCTGAAGTAGCCGGGTATCGCGACAACCGCACCTGCCGTCGCGCCGACGACTGTTTCAGCGACAAAAGCAGCGACGTTTTCCGCGCCCAGCTCCTCAATCTTGTCTTCAAGCTCAAGAGCCACCCGCTCGCAATAATCTTTCTGCGTTTCCTCGGTGTTTCGCTCGCGGTACTCGAAACATGGTGCTATGTGATGGCCGTCAACCAGAAGTGGCCGAAACGATTCGCGTCGCCACTCGTTTCCGCCTACCGCCAGCGCGCCGAGGGTGTTGCCGTGATAGCTCTGGCGACGAGCGATAAAGAGGTGCCTTTGTGGCTCTCCGGACTCCAGGAAATATTGCCGGGATAATTTCAGCGCGGCTTCGACCGCTTCGGACCCACCGGACAAAAGCAGCACCTTGCTCATGCCCGGCGCACCGGTAACCAGGGTTTCCGCGAGCTCTTCCAGAACGTCCGTCGTGAAGAACGATGTGTGCGCATAGGGAAGTTTTTCGACCTGTTTTTGAATGGCCTCGATGATGGCGGGGTGGCTGTGGCCAAGACAGGAAACGGCGGCGCCACCGGACGCATCAAAATAGCGTTTTCCCGCGCTGTCGATCAGGTGGGCACCGTCACCCCTGACCGCGCGCGGCGGCCTCTTCAACAGATTTCTGTGCAACGCAAAACTCATGTCGTGATTACCAATAGGCGCTGATTCGTGACAGCTGCTTTTCAGCGTCTTCGGCGATTTTCACCGCGTCGCCGCCTGCCTTCGTAACGAGCATCGTTACCAGCGCTTGCGTAACGGCCAGCGCTCCGGTGAATGAGTGGTAGAAAGAAGGCGATTGATTTCTCGTAACGATAGTGTGCGCAGCTGCGTTGGCCGCGGGTGAGGCGATACTGTCGGTCACTGCCACGATGTCTGCTCCGGCGTCTGCCGCGTATTCCACTGCGTCAATCGTAAGTCGCGTATACGGCGGAAAGGAAATCACCAACAGGCAGTCCCCTGCACCGATACCGCGCAGCTGGTCCGCAAAAATGCCAGCTGCAGCGTCAACCAGCTGGCTTTTGTCCTGGAATAACTGATAGGCATAGTGAAACAGGAATGCGGGGGCATGGGCGCCGCGCATTCCCAATACGTAGACCCTTCGACTGTCATGTATCGTTTGCGCCGCGGCGTCCATGACCGCGTAGTTGGCGTCGGACAGCGAACCATTGATATTGGCTATCTCCTGCGTGCGAAGATCGTCGAACAATGCCTTCTCGCCTGATTGCCCAAGGTGCTGCACGCGCTGCAGTTTTCTGGCGAAGTCCGGAGAGGCGGCTCGAAGACGCTGTCGGAACGGCTCGCGGAGCGATTCGTAGTCGCTAAAGCCCAGGGTTTTTGCCAGCCGGGTAATCGTCGCCGGCTTTACGCCCGCCTCTCTGGCAACGCCGCGCATTGAATTCAGACCGACTTCTTCAGGATGATCCACCATGAAACGGGCCGCCTTTTGTAGTTCGGGCGTCAGTTTCGGGTACGAATCGATAAGCAGTCTGATGGTTTCAGGGTATCGGCTGTGCATGCACTCGCTTCTTGCTGTGCGCCGCACATAGAATCAACGGCACGTAATGAAACATTTGTTTTATAGATAGACTATAGTGAATCATTCGTTGCATTGATATAACTCATCCGCTAGGTTTACGGGTTGAGCCAATAAAACTAATTGGCACGGTGCGTATCGCAAGATTGTTTAGTTATATTTTTTGTCTAGTTATATTTTTCCGGGGGAAAAACAAAATGAGTAAGAAATCCATTTCCTATGGCGCGCTAGCGCTCGTGCTTGGTTGCTCGGGCCTGACGTTCCAAAGCGCACTTGCGCAGGACGATGAAATGATCGAAGAGGTCATTACGATCGGCTCGCGCAGCATGAAGCCGCGGTCGGCATCAGATTCAACCGTTCCGATCGACGTTATCAGCGCTGATGACTTTAGCTCTGTTGGCAGCACCGCTGACCTGACCGACAACCTGAAAGCACTGATTCCGTCTTATACCGCGACACCAGCAACCGGCGACGGCAGCGCATTTGTTCGTCCGACGTCGCTTCGCGGCACCGCACCGGACCAGTCACTGGTTCTTGTCGATGGCAAACGCCGACATCGTTCTGCATTGGTGCAGTTCTTCGCACCGGCTGCCGGTAATGGCGCGCATGGCGCTGATGTCGGCATGATCCCGGGTATCGCGGTCAAGAGTGTCGAAGTACTGCGTGACGGCGCATCGTCACAATACGGATCAGATGCTATCGCAGGCGTTATCAACTTCGTAATGAAAGACGCGTCTGAGGGCGGCTCGGTACAGGTTACTTATGGCGAACACTATGAAGGCGAGCAAAGCACGAAGCTCGCGGCTAACGCTGGTTTCGCTTTAGGCGACAGCGGCTTTGCGAACGTCAGCCTGGAATACGTTGACAACGACGGTCTTTCACGCGGCATACAGCGCACCAGCAACTACGACGCGCTGATCGACCTGGGCGTCGACCCAAGCGTTATCGGTGCTGATGCGCCGTTTGGCGACGCACCCCTTCTGCAGTCGTGGGGTCGTCCGGAAACAGAAGGCATTCGCTTCTTCCTGAATTCGGGCTTCGACATTAGCGATACGTCCGAAATCTATGCTCGCTTCAGCGCCGCTGAGACAGACGGTCGCTACCGCTTCTTCTACCGCACCTACGATCACAGCACGCTGGCGCCACTGCGCGACATGGGCTTTACCGGCCTGCCCGCTGGCTACACGCCATTCCTCGACGGCAATCAGCAAGATGCCAGTCTGGTCCTTGGTATGCGGGGCGAGTTTGACAATGGCATGCTGTACGACGTCAGCTACGGTTACGGCAAAGACGAACTCAGCTATTACCTGAACAATACCGTCAATGTTGATCTTGGCCTGGATGACAGCCTGAATATTCCCCAGATGGGTTTTGACATGGGTGGGTACATTCAAGAAGAGAATAACTTCAACCTTGATTTCTCTCTGCCAATTAGCGACAGCGTAAATCTTGCTTTCGGTGCTGAAGCGCGCGAAGAGAAATTCAGTGTGATTGCTGGTGAGCCAGCCGCGACCTTCCGTGGCGGTCCCAGTGGTATGACGGCCAGCCGTCCGGCTGAAGCCGGTGAATTTACCCGTGACAACATAGCGATTTATGCAGACGTTGAGCACGATGTTTCTGATGCGCTTCTGATGCAGTACGCCATTCGTTACGAAAACTTCTCCGATTTTGGTCCTACAACAAACGCCAAAATTGCGGGTCGTTACCGTGTCAGCGACACGCTCGCTTTCCGCGGTGCTGTTTCGACAGGTTTCCACGCCCCAACACCGGGCCAGGCAAACGTCAGAACCACCATCACCACATTTGACGGAAGCTCGGGACTGCAGCAGGAAGAACAGCTCGTTGCACCAACATCGTCACTCGCACTTGAAAATGGTGGCGCGCCGCTGACTGAAGAGAAGTCCTTGAACTTCAGCATCGGCTTCGCATCCGACATTTTTGACAACTGGACGCTCACGGCTGACTACTATCGTATCGAGGTGTCCGACCGTATTTACCGCGTTGGCGACATAACTATCGACGACCCGTTAATTTCGTCAATTTCGTTTTACACGAATGCGCTGGACGTCAGTCATCAGGGTATCGACCTGGTTGTAACGGGTGGTATCGGAGACAACACCGACCTTACCTTCGCGTATGCATTCAATCAGATCAGTGTAGACGGTCAGTCGCTGATAAACGGAATCCCGCCGGTAAGCGATGGAACAGTTGAAGACATTGAGAACAACTATCCGGAACATCGCTTTACGTTGTCGGCCAATACGCAGTTCACTGATAAGTTGGATCTGATGGCTCGCGCTACCTACTACGGCGAACATTATGATGAGCGCGGCACGATTGGTGCAGCGGTGGATCCAAGCGCCAAGATCGGTTCAACGATCTATCTTGATATGGAACTTGGCTTTCAGGCAACCGACAGTCTGCGCGTCGCTTTGGGTGCCGTAAACATACTTGATGAGTTCGTCGATACGATCGGCCCACCAAACGCCAATCGTCTGAGCGTTGGTCTGCAATACCCACGTCGCAGTGCCGCGAACTACGAGGGTGGCTCCTGGTACCTGAAGGGGATTTACTCCTTCCAGTAAGCCAAAGTAAAAAGGGCGCTTAGCGTCGAAGAAACCGGTCATCGCAAGGTGGCCGGTTTTTTTTCGTCTACAGAACCTGGCTATAACAGGCCTTTGTTTTGAGTCGCCGCCAGATCCGACATGAGCTCTTCGTTATCGAGTCTCGCAAGACTCAGGTCGGCGGCATACGCTGGCAACCTGTCGCCACAAACAGTGTCTGCGCAAAGTTTACCCGCCGCACACGCGGCCATGGTTCCGAATCCGGAGAGCGCACCAACGACAAAGGCTCCGCGCCGATCCAGCGGGCCAATCAGGGGCCAGTTTTCTGCTGTCATCGTGTAATAGCCGCCGTAATGGCTGAAGCGAGGCGGTGGCTGACTCACATAAGCCGCCATCGCCGGGAGGAAACTCGCCGCACCTCGAATAACGATTTCGGGAAAGCTCGGGTCGATCGCCGGTTCGTTGGCGAGATCTTCCTGCGCTGCAGAGGTCTGTTGGTTGTACGCCCAACCGAGCTTGACCCACTCGCCGTTAGCGCCACCCTCCGGTCGGCAGTGTGTCCCACTGGGTAATGTCTCGGTAAGCCAGGCGAGCGCCGGATCTTCCACGAGCATTTCTCGTTCTTCGTCGGTCCAGTTCAGTCGTTTGGCGTCGAGGTCGATCGAAAACGGCATATCGCGCGGGATCACGCCAAGGTGGTCCTGGAAGGCGATCTTTTGCTGAAATACGTTTTTCACGGGCAGATCGACGCCCAGCATTCGAGCGATTCGAGCAACGAACGGTCCCGCGGCATTGACGATCATTTCGGCCTCTACGGTTCGCAGACCGGACTCTGTCATGACGCTCAATTGGTATTGATTCTTGTCAGCAATCGCCGTTACTTCTCCGCGCAGCCGCCGGCCACCGCCTGCGTTGAATTCTTGCAGCAAGTACTGGGCGAGTTGCTGCCCACTGATATCGCCACCGCGGCGGATGTGGACAACGTTTCGAATATCGGACGACAGCGCGGGAAAGCGCTCTCGAATTTTTTGACCTGTCGTCAGGACGTCTACGTCGATATCACCAGGGATCGCGGCCAACATGTCGTCGAGGTCTTTCTTGCGCGTCGCGAGACAATAACCGCCTCTTCTCATATGAAAGACATTTTCAGATTCTCGCGCCAGACGATCCAGCTCGTCGATGCTGTCGTTGGTAAAGTCCGTCATCGTGCGATGCGGCCACCAGTTCCTGTAGTTGTCCCCCGACTGCGCGCTGGTGAAGCTCATCGGTTGACGGCTGTCGATGAGCAACACGGACTTCTTGTTACGCACGGCGCACAAGTAATACGCCGTGGCGATGCCGGCGATGCCGGCACCTATGATTGCTACCTCAACTGTCTGCTCAGCTTTGCCGTGAATTCAGGTAGGCCCTTTCAGAAATGTTGGTGTTGGCTTCCATTTTCTCGAGATATTCGTAAAACGCTTTGCCAATCTTTTCCGAAGCCGGATCCTTCGCCATCAGCTCGGAGACAATATCGGCCGTTATTGATTTCAGGTGCTGCAATACCTCGTTTGGAAAGGGTCGCACTTCAATATTAGGGTCAGCCAATATCTGTTGCAGAGAATTCGCATTTCCGTTCGTGTACTCCGCAGCCATGTCGACGGTGATCGACTGGCAGCTTATTTCGACCAGCGCTTGCAGGTCCTCCGGCAGTGACTCCCATGCATCCTTGTTAATCATACACTCGAGTCCCGCGCCGGGCTCTTGCCACCCCGGGTAATAATAGTATCTGGCCGCCTTGTGCAGCCCGAACGAAACATCGTTATACGGCCCGACCCATTCGGTCGCATCGATTGCGCCGGTTTGCAAAGACGTAAAGATCTCGGAGCCCGGCAAGGTAACCGGCGTTCCACCGGCGCGGCGCAAAACCTCTCCGCCCAGTCCGGGGATTCGCATTTTGAGACCTTGCAGGTCATCAACACTGTTGATTTCCTTGTTGAACCAGCCACCCATTTGCACACCCGTGTTGCCGCACAGAAAGGGTACGAGATTGAAGGGCTCATAAAGCTCCCGCCATAAGGCGTGGCCGCCCCCATAGTGAATCCAGGCGTTGAGCTCCATGTAGTTGAGCCCAAAGGGAATGGCGGTAAAAAACTGTGCAGCGTCTACTTTGCCCTTGTGGTAATACGATGCATCGTGGCCCATCTCCACCGTCCCGCGGCTAACCGCATCGAACACCTCAAAGGGCGGAACCAGCTCTCCACCACCGTAGACCTTTATTTTCAGGCGCCCGCCAGAAGCCCTGTCCAGTCGTTCGGCGAGATTCTCGACCGCCATTCCAAGACCCGGAAACCTTGGTGGCCACGATGTCACGCAAGACCACTCAAAGGACTCCGTCGGGACATTCACCCCGGTGGTGCAGTCGCTTTGTGGTTTCGCGCAGCCGGCCAATCCTGCTGCAGCGGCGAGGCCGCCAACAAATTCTCTTCTTTTCATTGTGATTTCAGTCCCTGACGTTGACCGTTAGTCTATTCGGACACTGGGCCGCACTCAATGGGCAAAACCCTGACCGGGAAGCATTAAATGTGGGAAAATAAATATATTATTAATTCCCACTAACTGGTTTATATTTGCATATTAAATGAGTAATAAAACCACTTTTTGCCAAAAATGGGCCCCGACCGCAGGCCGGGGCCCTCCTTCCGTGGTCCGACCGACGGGTTTTGTCCCGGCGACGCCGTCCCTGGCAGACCAGGGGGACGAACATCGAGCGCGCCCACCCACCGGTCGGTAGGCTCAGTCTCGCAGAAGCTCGATTTGGGGTAGCTATTCGTTTGTGCTTGATGCATTAATAAAGGCTCGAAAAGCATCAAATACGGACACCCGGAACAGAAATGATAGGACTCCTGCAGCGCGTCACAGGCGCCAGCGTCACTGTCGACGACCAAGTCATCGGCAAAATAGATCGTGGGCTGCTCGTGCTGGTCGCCGTTCACCGCGACGATGAGGAGCGCGACATCCAGCGTCTCGCCGAGCGGATCCTGACCTACCGCGTATTCCCGGACGCTGCAGGCCGCATGAACCTTAGCGTCCAGGACGTTTCGGGTGGTCTGCTGCTGGTGCCGCAGTTCACGCTGACGGCCGATACACGCAAGGGCACCCGCGCCAGCTTCACGAAGGGTGCTGATCCCGAAAAGGCCACGGCTTACTTCGACAGCCTGGTCGGCGCATGCGCTGAGCACCTCGACATTGTCGAAACCGGTCGCTTCGGCGCAAACATGCAGGTCGGACTGGTCAATGATGGCCCGGTGACCTTTTGGCTTGAGACCTGATCAAATCGCAGGCGGCGTGTGACACCGGTACGGTTTTGTTGCACTCGCAGGCGTATCATGAACATAATTCGCGCCCGGCTTTTGCCGGTGCCTATAGTCCAAACCTGCAAAAGGGAATCAAAACCCTTTTGGAAAAGCGGGGCAACGCCCCAGGAGTAATAAGATGTTTGCCAATATTGGTCCATGGCAGTTATTGATCATTCTGGTCATCGTGCTGGCCATTTTCGGCACGAAACGCCTTTCGTCGCTGGGATCTGATCTCGGTAAGTCTGTTAAGGGCTTTCGTTCCGCCATGAATGAAGCTGAGGAAGAGAGCGACAAGATCAGCGACGACTCTGATGCTGATTTCGACAACACGCCGGTTGACGAAACCCGCGAGCGAAAAGACGCCTAAGTCCCTCCTATGTCCGGGATCGGTGGTTCGGAATTTATTCTCCTGTGTTTGATCGGGCTCCTGATTCTGGGGCCCGAGAGGCTACCGCGCGTGGCGCGTCAAATTGGTGGCTGGATGGGGAAAGCCCGTCAGATGACCCGTTCACTGCAGCGCCAGCTTGAAGAAGAGGTCAGCATCAAAAAGAACTTTGGTATAGACCCCAAAGACCTCAACCCCAACGAACTATTGAAACCGAACGACAACGACACGTTTTCGCCGCTGCATAATGACGAGGACGAAGACGAGACGCCGGCCAAGTGACACAGGAACCTGAGAAAGAAGAAGAAGGCCTCGCAGAAGGTTCGCTGATGTCGCACCTCGTCGAGCTGCGCAGCCGGCTGTTCAAAGTCTTTGGCAGCGTGTTTGGTGTGTTTATTCTGCTGGTACCCTTTTCCCGCCATGTTTTCGACTTCGTGGCAACACCATTGACCCGCTTCGTTCCCAGTGGTGAGCTTCAATCAATAGGGGCCGTTACGCCCCTGACAGCAACAATTTCTCTGTCGTTTTATCTATCACTGTTTCTCGCCATGCCCGTCATCCTGTATCAAGTCTGGGCGTTCGTCGCGCCAGGCCTGTACAAGAAAGAAAAACATTTCGCGTTTCCACTGCTCGCGTCCAGCATCCTGCTTTTCTACGCGGGTTTGGCCTTTGCCTACTACGTGGTGTTTCCGCTCATTTTCGGTTTCGTATCGACGTTCACACCGGACATGGTCGAGTGGAAGCCGGATATGGCTGAATACGTTAGTTTTGTAATGATGGTGGCACTGGTGTTCGGAATCGCGTTCGAGACACCTATTGCAACCATGTTGACGGTATCGACTGGCCTGACGACAACAGACACGCTGGCCAAGGCCCGCCCTTACGTCTTTTTGGGTGCCTTTGTCGTCGGTATGCTTTTAACGCCACCTGATATCATCAGCCAGACGGTGCTCGCGATTCCCGTATACCTCTTATATGAACTTGGAATCTTCATGGCGAAACTGTTCAAGTCTCGCCCTGTCAAGTAGGAAGCCGTAAGCAAATAGTGTCTAATGCTTAGCCCTTAGGCTCAAGAAAATCTAATAGGCGCCAGGCGCCAACCGGGGAAAAATAATGACCGAAGCCGTTGCCGGATCACCGGACGACCTATCCAAGCAAGCCGAATTTCTCGGCCATCCTGTTGGCCTGTATGTCTGCTTCACAACGGAGCTTTGGGAGCGCTTTTCTTTCTACGGAATGAAATATCTTCTGCTTCTGTATTTAACGAAGTATCACCTGTTTACCGACGCAGCCGGCCTTGACGTTCTCGGGTCCTACGCAGGACTTGTCTACGCATTGCCATTGATTGGCGGCATGATCGCCGATCGCTACCTCGGCATGCGTAAGTCAGTTTTGTTTGGTGGCGTCATGTTGTCACTGGGTCACATCCTGATGGCTGTTGAGGGCCACGCGGCGAAGTTTTATGCGGCGGGTACGACTCTCGCTGAAAATCTGACGCTGGCCTCCGGCGAAGTCATCGCCGCCGGTACCGTTCTTGCAAACGACATCACCATGCGAGATACCGCAGCACTCGACGTCTTTTATTTCGCTCTCGCGTTAATCGTTATGGGCGTCGGCTACTTGAAGCCGAACATTTCAACGATCGTCGGCAAGCTGTATTCGCAGGATGACCCTCGCCGTGACGGCGGCTTCACAATTTTCTACATGGGCATCAATATCGGCTCGTTCGCAGCAACACTGTTGTGTGGCTGGCTCGGTGAAACCTTCGGCTGGCGATACGGCTTCGGCGCGGCGGGTATCGGCATGATCATCGGTCTCATCACCTTTACTCTTGGCCAGAAGTACCTCATGGGCCTTGCTGAACCAACGGAACCCGAAAAGCTGAAGAAGAAGCTTTTCGGGCCGATCAATGTCGAGTGGGGCATCTACTTGGCCAGCCTGCCGTTCCTCGTTGTGTTCTGGTTCCTGGTGCAGAATGAGCCGGTTGTCCTGATTACGCAGAATGTATTTCTGATCGTGGCGATTGTCAGCCTCATTCTTTACTCGATGGTGCACACGAAACAGGATGCCAACAATAACGTCGCCTACGCCATAGCCGCGATAGCGATCATTTCCGGCATTCTTGCGGTCATCGCGAATCTGCACCCGGTTGGCGGTCTTGAAGCCGTCGCCGACGAAGTGCTGTACTTGTCGATTCTGCTCATCCTCGGTTTCGTCGTTTACGGGTTCCTGACTCACTACTCTCCGGAGTTCGGGCGGACCGTTGTGTTGATGATCCTGATTCTCTCAACGGTTGTCTTCTGGGCGCTGTTTGAACAGTCGGCAGGCTCAATGACGCTGTACGCCGATCGTGTCGTTGATCGCTCGCTTGGAAACACGACCTTCACGGCATCTCAGTTCGGCTCGCTGAACGCTGGCTTCATCATGCTGCTGGCGATCCCGTTTGCCGCACTCTGGACCTGGCTCGCAAAGAAGAATCTCGAGCCAAATACGCCAGTGAAGTTCGGTTTGGGCATCATGCAGGTCGGACTTGGCTTCGGTGCGCTGGTTATGGGTGCTGAATTCCCGGACGCGGCGGGGCAGGTCGGTATGATCTGGCTGATTCTCGCTTACCTGTTACACACCACTGGCGAACTGTGTTTGTCACCTGTCGGCTTGTCAGCTGTAACCAAGCTGTCCATTGGCAGCGTGGTTGGTGTCAGCATGGGAACCTGGTTCCTGGCGACGGCGCTGTCTGAAACAGTTGCTACCCGCATCGGTAAGATGGCGGCAATCGATACGTCAGCAGGTGAATCTGCGAACGTGGCTGTGGCCCTCGCTTCGTACACGGAGCTGTTCTCATTCCTGATGTGGTTCGGCATAATTGCCGGCGCATTTATGATTCTGATCTCACCGATACTCAAGCGCTGGATGCATGGCATTCACTAAGCACGATTAACAGGTCTACTGGATCCTGATATGAAAAAACTCGCTGGATTTTTTGCGGGCGCATTGCTCGTGGCTGCGATTAGCGCCTGCTCGCAACAGGCCGCTGATGAAGTCGCTGTTACTGCTCCTGCAGAAACGGCTGAAGCGTTCGTCGCCCGCGCAAACGCCGAGCTGAAAGCCCTTGGCCGCGAAGCCATTGCCGCCAACTGGGTTCGCGCAACCTACATTACTGAGGACACGGCCATCATTGCCGCTAGCGCGCGCGAGAAGTACGCGAAGTGGCATGGCGGCATGGTGCAGCAGGCGCTCGCCTATGACGATCAGGAGCTGGCCCCGGCAACGCGGCGGGCGATTGATCTGCTAAAACTGGGCACATCCCTGCCGACGCCAAACGACGCGGCAAAACGCAAAGAGCTTGCGCAAATCGCGACTGATCTTAGCGGCATGTACGGTGCTGGCAAGTACTGCCGGAATGACGGCGACTGCCTTTCCGGATCTGAGCTCGAAGTTCTGATGCAGAGCTCCAAAGATTACGCCGCGCTTGAAGAGTACTGGAGCGGCTGGCGCACGATTGCACCACCAATGCGTGAGAAGTATCAGCGTTACGTTGAGCTGGCGAACGAGGGGGCGGGCGAACTCGGCTACGGTGATCTCGGCGAAATGTGGCGCGCTGGCTTCGACATGAGTCCGGCTGAGTTCCAGGACGAAGCCGCGCGGCTCTGGGAACAGGTAAAGCCCCTGTATGAGGAGCTGCATTGTGCGGTTCGCGCGAAACTCGGCGAGCACTACGGCGAAGACAAAGTGCCCGAGGGCGGTCCGATCCCCGCACACCTGCTCGGCAACATGTGGGCCCAGGAGTGGGGAAACATTTACGACATTATGGAACCCTATCCCGGTGAGTCAGATCTTGACGTTGATACAACATTGAAGAACAAAGATTACTCACCCCAAGAGATGGTCCGATTAGCCGAGAGCTTTTATGTGTCCCTTGGTATGGATCGGCTGCCTGATACGTTCTGGACCCGCTCGCAATTCACCAAACCGCAGGACCGCGAAGTGGTTTGTCACGCCAGCGCCTGGGGTCTCGATGGCGGTAACGACCTGCGTATCAAGATGTGTATCAACCAGAGCTACGAGGATCTGCGTGTGATTTATCACGAGCTTGGACACAATTACTATCAAGGCGCTTACAAAGATCAGCCTCCGCTGTTTCAGGACAGCGCCCACTCCGGTTTCACCGAGGCCGTCGGCGATACGGTAACGCTGTCAATGACACCGGGCTATCTGAAAGAAATCGGACTCGTGAGCTCTGCCAAGATCAGTAACAAGGCAATCATCAACCGACAGATGCGGATGGCGCTCGACAAAATCGCTTTCCTGCCGTTTGGCAAGCTTATCGATGAGTGGCGCTGGGGAGTGTTCTCCGGCGACATCAAGCCAGAGGACTACAACAAGGCCTGGTGGGATATGCGCCTGAAGTATCAAGGGCTCGCACCGCCGAACGAACGTAGTGAAGCAGACTTTGATCCGGGTTCGAAATTTCACATCCCGGCCAATGTATCTTATACGCGCTACTTCCTCGCGCGCATATTGCAGTTCCAGTTCCAGCGTTCTTTGTGTGCAACCGCAGGGCACGAAGGCCTTCTCGCATCGTGTTCGATCTACGGCAGCAAGGAGGCGGGCAAGAAATTCTTCGACATGATGGCATCTGGCCAAAGTGAGCCCTGGCAGGATGCGCTTGAGAAATTGACGGGCACGCGGGAAATGGATGCGACCGCGATCATCGATTACTTCGCGCCCTTGATGACTTACCTGAAAGAGCAAAATGCGGGACGCAGCTGCGGCTGGTAGCCGCCCTCAGAAACGGCCGTTGGCCAACGGTACGGCGCGAAAACGCCGATCCTGTACTAAACTGGAAGTGTGATAATTCTGAATTGAAGCACATGAAGATCATATCCATTGCCACGCTCGTTACCCTGCTGCTTGGCGCTCCGGCTGCTGCGCAGGACAGGCCGAAGCCGAGTGGGGGTGGGGCGCGCGGCCAAGATAGTTCCGCAAGCATCGGCAAGCCGGCCTACGAAATGGGCCCGATATCCGAGTCGCCAGGTGTCACCAGGTCCGACATGAAGGCCCTCCAGGCCGGTATTGGTATCTGCCTGATTGGCGAAAAATACGGTTATATCGACGAAATCGCAGATGCCGACAAATGTGATGCTGTGTTGTGGGCCAATACCGTCCTCTGGGCAGCCAACCAGCGCAAACTTATTGATCAGTCGACGCTTGCCGGGGACAGCAGTACGACGGCTGAAGGCGAAACAATCTGTCGTAGCTGTTCCGGTATCTGCCAAACAGTATTGTTACCGATCAAAGATTCCAAGTACGAAGACGTCGAGTCCGACGATGGACAAAGCCCCAGCAATTGCCTTGCCAGCATCAGGGCGATCTGCGAGGCGATGCCCTACCGACATCTCGCGAGCGCGCGCTGTGGCAACTGAACAAGGCCCGACGAACGCGACGCCACCGCACTGATTGAGTACACTCCCGTGTAAATAATAAGCAGGGGGCTCGCATGTCTGAACAAAATCAAACCGCCGCACCGGGCGGCTTTCTTGCTACGGTTGAACGCGTCGGTAACAAACTGCCCGATCCAGCCGTATTGTTCATTGCGTTGCTGTTTATCGTTTGGCTGCTCTCCTGGCTGCTGTCCTACGTCACGTTTAACGTTGTAGACCCGCGCTCGGGCGAGGCGCTGGTCATCAATAACCTGCTGTCAGGCTCTGCATTGACTGAGTTTATGTCAGTGATGGTGACGAACTTCTCGCACTTTCATCCCGTCGGCGTTGTTTTGGTTGCCATGCTCGGTATCGGCGTCGCCGAAGCGACCGGCTTTATCAACACGGGACTGCGCGCGCTTTTGAATGTCACCAGCGACCGCTTCCTGACGCCGATGGTAATCATGGTAGGGATCGCCAGTCACACGGCGGCCGATGCCGGTTACGTTCTGGTTATTCCATTGGGCGGTGTCATCTTCTACGCAGCAGGCCGGCACCCGCTGGCAGGAATCGCCGCGGCTTTCGCCGGCGTCTCGGGTGGTTTCTCCGCAAGCTTTATTCCCTCATCCATCGATCCGCTGCTGCAGGGCCTCTCGCAGGCCGGCGCCCGAATTCTGGACCCGGCGATTGAGCTCAACCCGCTGAACAACTATTTCTTCACGACGGCATCCTCAATACTGATCATCGGCATTGGCTGGTACGTCACCTCGAAAATCATCGAGCCCCGCCTTAAAGGCACGGAAATTGACGGCGATGCTGAGGACCTGCCGGAGATGCACGACCTGCAGGAACAGGAACGCAAAGGCTTGCGCTGGTCACTGATCGCCATGCTTCTCGGCATCATTCTTTTAATCGCCACCGCCCTGCCGGCAGGCTCACCGTGGCGTGACGCCACGGGCAACATATCCAGCTTCCAGGCGCCCCTGATGCGCTCGATTGTATCGCTGATCTTCTTCTTGTTCCTGGTGCCCGGGGTGGTCTACGGCATCGTTGCCGGAACCGTCAAGAGTTCAAAAGACATTATTGTCGGTATGACAAAGTCCATGCACAGCATGTCGTATTACCTTGTCATCATGTTCTTCATCGCCCAATTTGTTTACGCCTTTGGTCAGTCGAATCTCGGCGTCCTGCTGGCATTGCAGGGTGCCGCCTTCCTGAAGGCGCTGGCGATGCCGGCCGCTGTAACCATCATCGGCATCATCATCCTGACGGCCGTTGTTAACATTTTTGTCGGCTCGGCCTCTGGCAAGTGGGGCCTGCTCGCGCCCATATTCATACCGATGCTGATGTCGCTTGGGATATCGCCTGACCTGACTCAGGCGGCCTACCGCGTCGGCGACTCCAGCACCAACATCATCACGCCTCTGATGCCGTACTTCCCGCTGGTCGTCGTGTATTGCCAGCGCTACGTGAAGGGCACCGGTATCGGCACTTTGACCGCGCTGATGTTGCCGTACTCGATGAGCTTCCTGGTGTTGTGGACGATCTTCCTTCTGGTCTACTTCGCAATCGGTTTACCGCTCGGAATTCAGTCGAGTTATACCTACCCATAAGGACGAGGTTGGATGCAAGACTTCGAGAAACTTGGCGCCTTCTACGTCGGCAAGCGCTATGACACAGACTCTGAAAAACTCACAGAGGATTTGGTTCTCTATGACTCGAAGGACCTGACAACCCACGCCGTTATTATCGGCATGACGGGCTCCGGGAAGACGGGGCTCGGAATCGGCTTGCTCGAAGAGGCTGCGCTTGACCACATTCCGGTCATCGCGCTCGATCCGAAAGGCGATATGGGCAACCTGCTGCTGACTTTTCCTCAGTTGAAACCGGAGAGCTTTCGCCCCTGGATCAACACCCGCACAGCAACGGACAAGGGCCAGACCCCGGCCGAGTTTGCAGCCGGGCAGGCTGCGCTTTGGACGAAGGGGCTGGCAGCGTGGGGACAAACCGCAAAACGCATCGCGCAATTTAGAAAAAACGTCGACCTCGCCATCTACACACCCGGCAGCAACGCGGGTTTACCCATATCGGTGCTGCAATCATTCAACGCGCCCGACCAGGGGCTGATCGATGACCTCGATCTTTATAGAGAGCGGGTCCAGTCGACGGCGACCGGCATACTGACCTTGCTGGGCATTGATACTGACCCGGTTGCCAGTCGAGAGCACATTCTGCTTTCGCGACTGCTCGACCATGCCTGGCAAGCGGGGCGCAGCCTTGACGTACCCAACCTGATTGCTGAAATTCAGGATCCACCGATCACGCGGGTTGGCGTGATGAATCTCGACGCCTTCTTCCCCGCAGAAGATCGCTTTGCGCTGGCCATGCGACTTAACAACCTGCTCGCCGCGCCAGGCTTTGAGGCCTGGATGCAGGGCGAACCGCTAAACACGAAGAACCTGCTCTATACCGCAGAGGGCAAGCCGCGTATTTCCGTGATGTCGATTGCTCATCTCGATGACGCACAGCGCATGTTCTTTGTCTGCATGTTGTTGAATGACCTCATTGCGTGGATGCGTGCGCAGCAGGGCACCTCAAGCCTGCGGGCCATTTTGTATATGGACGAACTGTTCGGCTATATGCCGCCGGTTGCAAACCCACCGTCCAAGAAGCTGTTCCTCACTTTGTTAAAGCAGGCCCGTGCCTACGGTCTTGGCCTGGTGCTATCGACGCAGAACCCGGTGGACCTCGACTACAAAGGTTTATCCAATACCGGCACGTGGTTCATTGGGCGCCTGCAGACAGAGCGCGACAAAGCTCGCGTCATGGAGGGCCTGGAGGGTGCCAGTGGTGGGAACTTCGACAAACAGGCCATGGAGCGCACGATCGCAGGACTCGGCAAGCGACGCTTTCTCCTGCACAACGTTCACGAGAATGAAGCGGTTGTTTTCAATACTCGATGGGTGATGTCCTATCTCGCCGGTCCGCTGACGCGCGACCACATTCGTACGCTAATGTCGAAAGCGAAAAACAAAATCTCGGCTGCGGCCAAAGCGGTGTCGAAACCCAAACGCAAGAGCAGTGACTTCGCTCCGGCACTGCCGCCCTCTATCGAGCAGTATTTCGTGCCCGGACAGGGCGACGACATCGTCTACCATCCGCGCCTTGTCGCCGGCGGTGACGTCGTCTTTAGCAGCTCGCGCTACAATATCGAAGACGAACGTCCGGTGCTGCATGCGGTGGAATTTGGCGACGGACCCATCGCGGTGGACTGGGATTATGCCGAGTCGCTGGCCGTGTCGATCGATGACCTTGCGAGCGCGGGTTCACAAGCGGCCAGCTACGCCGAATGTCCGGCTGCTGCTGACAACCCGAAAGCTTACGCCGGCTGGAGCAAGGACTACAAACGCTGGTTGCGACAGAATGAAAACGTCACCCTCTATCGAAGCAAGCGTTTTCGCCTGACATCGGACGCCGGCGAAACAGAAGGGGACTTCCGGGCGCGGCTCCAGGACGTTGCCAGCGAGAAGCGTGATCTGGCCATCGCGAAGGTGCGCAAGCGCTACGCCGGCAAGGTCAATACGCTCGAAAACCGCTTGATGCGGGCAGAGCAGGCTATCGCCGTTCAGACGCAACAATCAACCAAGAAGAAGCTCGATACGGCCATTTCATTTGGCACGGCGATTCTCGGTGCCGTTCTTGGCAGAAAGCGATTTTCGAGCGCGTCGGCGTCGAAGATGGGTACAGCGATCCGCACGGCGGGGGGCACCACAAAAGAGGCGGCTGACGTTGAGCGGGCGAAGCAAACGGCGGAGAAAGTGAAGTCTGATATCGCCGCTCTGAGCGCGGAACTTGAAAAAGAGGTTGCGGCGCTTGATACGTCCTTCGACGCACAATCTGAAGAGCTGGACGAAATTGTGGTGCGTGCGAAAAGCACCGACATCCATATCGCCATCACCGGATTGGTGTGGCTTCCCTACAAGAAGGGCGAGAGGGGCCGCTTAAGCCCCGCCTGGTAAGACACCCCTCAGGTAGATTCAGCCGCCGACACACGCCCCGGCATAGGCTTTTTGCACGCCAGCATTATCGAGCTGGCAGGCATTGTCGTAGGTTTCACCGTCCATACCGCAAACTGGCAGCAAGTCGTTCGGGCAATTTTCGCCAAGACTTTCACAGACGCCGGCGTATTCGATCGATACACCGCGGCGCTCCGCAAAGCAGGCGTTTCCGTAGGTCATCGCATCTTCGCCGCAAACCGGTACAAATAGCCGCGGGCAAGGACGAACGTTACAGAGCCCTTCGGTGAAATTCGCTACGCCGGCCTTCTCGCCGAAGCATGCGTTGTCGTAGGTAACACCGTCCTCACCGCAAACCGGCGCATACACTTTCGGACAGTTGTCGATATCGCAGTTACCTCTTCGCTGCACAAGTATCCTCTCGGCTTCGGCCTCACAGCGGTTCACAAACGTTCTGCCGTTCATGCCGCAAACCGGGTCCTCGTAACTCGGACAGCCGTTAGGTGTACAAGCACCCAGTCCGGCAATCTCGACTACAGATTTCTGTGCGAAACATTCGTTGATGTAGGTGTTTCCGTCGTCCCCGCAGACCGGGTCAAAAACGTCCGGACAACCATCCGGGTCTGCGTCAGGACACGCGCCGGCACTTATCACCGCGACGCCCGACGCCCCCGCCACACAATCATTGCTGTACGTTTTCCCGTCTTCACCACAGACCGGGTCATACTGCATCGTGCAGGCCACCTCGCCCTGCGCGGCCACAAGCGCACTGTTGGACGCAGGAAAAATGCTCTGCAGGTCGACATCACCCGCCATCGCAGATCCCAATGATGTCGCCAGCCATGCGATCACCAGAAGTCGGTTTCGAAGTTGTTTCTTCATCATCCTCACTTAGAGCCTTGAGAGGCGCGTCGGTTCAACGAATTGTCGCCGCACCCCAGTAGTTGTAACTCAGCGCCTTGATTCCGGGGATGTACATCCGATTATCGTCACTGATTTCAAATCCAGCCGCGGCGAGGGCCGCGGGTATGTCGCGGTTCATGTTGCACCCACCCGCAATTTTTTTCCACGCCGGATTCAGTCGCTCCTGCCACTTCATGACATTCGCATCCGGCGCCATGCCGTGCTCACAAAACAACAGCTGGCCGTCCGGTCTCATTACCCGTCGCGCACCCTTAAGGGCGCTTGCCATATCCGGTATCGTGCAGAGCGTATAAGTGATCAGTACCGTATCAACACAATTATCATCAAGTG
>JAACFM010000048.1 GCA_009937445.1 Gammaproteobacteria bacterium
ATACTCGTATCATGGTCACGCTTCCCACAGAGGCGGCCAGTGACGACGCCCTGATACCGGAAATGCTCGCTGCAGGGATGAACATCGCGCGCATCAACTGCGCGCATGATGATAAAGAGATTTGGGCAGCGATGGTCGACAAGACCAGACGCGCGAGCGAGAGCGCTTCAGCCGACTGTCAGATATTTATGGATTTGGCTGGCCCGAAAATTCGGACGGGCGAACTGGAATCTGGTCCAAGAGTCATGCATATCCGGCCACGTCGCGACCCGATGGGCCGCATTCTCGCGCCGCGACGCATACGATTTGTTCCTGATGATATCGTCTGGACCGGAACGAAGGCGGCTGTCGTTCCCGTACCGCGAGAATGCATTGAGTACGCGCATATCGGTGATGAAATTCGGTTCAAAGACACGCGCGGCAAAAAACGGCGACTGATTGTTATTCAAAAGGACGAGAAAGGACTCGTCGTGGAGACTTACAAGGGTGCCTACATAGCCACCGGCACCAAGCTGCGCCTGCATCGAGCCGAGGAAGGGGAAAAACTGACATACCGCGTCGGGTCGCTGCCAATAGTCGAACAACCGATTCTGTTGCGACCCGGCGAAACGCTCATTCTGCAAAGCGATAATATCCCTGGAGCACCCGCTGTCGAAGGCGACGATGGCCACATCATCACGGCAGCGCATATTTCCTGTCGGCAACCGGAAGTCTTCGAATTCATCTCCGTCGGCGATCGAATTTCGTTCAACGACGGTAAGATTGAAGGCGTCGTACGGTCAATCAGTGATGATCAGATCGAGAGCGAGATTACCAAGGCCAAGCCCACTGGAAGCCGCTTACGAAGTGATCGTGGAATCAACTTTCCGGATACCGACATCCCGCTTCCCGGGCTAACTTCGGTGGACAGGGAAAACCTGAAATTTGTGGTGGAGAACGCCGACTCGGTCGGCCTTTCTTTCGTGCGCAGGCCGGCAGACGTGGAGGCGCTGCAAGAAGAGATGAAGTCACTGGGCACGTCGGATCTTGGCCTCGTCATCAAGATAGAAACGCGGAAAGGATTCAAGAATTTGCCGCAGTTGCTGTTGACAGCGATGCGTGGCTACCCGGTCGCGGTCATGATTGCGAGAGGAGATCTGGCGGTCGAATGCGGCTGGGAACGACTGGCCGAGGTTCAGGAAGAAATCCTCTGGATTTGCGAGGCTGCGCAGGTGCCTGTCATCTGGGCAACACAAGTCCTTGAACTGAATGCAAAAAAGGGCCGACCATCCCGCGCTGAAATTTCCGACGCGGCGATGTCACAG
The DNA here is from genome assembly GCA_009937445.1 of Gammaproteobacteria bacterium. GTDB lineage: Bacteria > Pseudomonadota > Gammaproteobacteria > Steroidobacterales > Woeseiaceae > UBA1847. The sequence goes on from JAACFM010000048.1 coordinate 1,305, forward strand.
CGGGCCGACTGCGTGATGTTGAACAAGGGCCCGCACATCATCGCGACGATCCGCATGCTCGATAATATTCTGCGTCGCATGCAGGGACATCAATACAAAAAAACTGCGCGCTTGAAGAAGCTCAGTTTTTCTTGAGTTCCTCGAGGACCGCATCCATCCGTTGCAGGCCTTGCACCGTCTTATCCAGGTTATAGCCAAAACCAATTCGAATGTAGTTGCCAAAGCCGAAGTGTGCTCCCGGCGTTATGAGAACCGATTGCTCTGCCAGAACCTTTTCAAACAACGCCATTGATTCAATTGGCGGCTTGCAACGCACCGTGCAAATCGCACCCGCGTGCGGCTGACTGTAGTCGAAAATGTCCGTATGTGATTCTATCCAGCGTTCGACGGCGGGCAGGTTGCTGCGAATGATCGAGCGGGTTCGTTCAATGACTTGCGCTCGCCGGTCCTCCCGCATGACAGTGTTCGCGAGGTGGTCAGAGATAGCGGATGGCGTCAGGGTCATGTAGTCATGGTACTGACACAGATGACGGATAATCTCAGGCGCCGCGACAATCCAGCCAGTCCGAAGTCCGGGCAAACCGAATGCCTTTGACGTACCGCCTGTCACGATCACTTTGTCATAGCGACCCATGAACGTCGGCGTCATTTCACCACTGACTTCAGCACCACGATAAATCTCGTCAACGACGAGCCATGCACCTGCCCTTTCCGCCGCTCTGACAATTGCATCCATCTCCGACTCGCTCAACACGTAACCGGTCGGATTGTTCGGGTTCGTGACCACAATGACGCCAGTGTCTTTGCTTACCGCCGTCTCAAGGCTGGTGAGATCGAGTTTCCACTCAAATCCGCCGCCTGCAGACGAGTCCATGACGAGGTCAAACGTATCGACTTTTTCTGACCAGGCTTCGCCCAATCCGAAACCCTGCAGATAATTCGGCACCATGAATGCGACGCGCTGCTCTGCTTCAATGAGTCCCCAGAGCGTCGTGAAGTTGGCCTCGGAGCCACCGTTAGTCACCGTGACAGCATTAAAATCCGCAAGGCCGTGGAACGCCGCAATGTTGCTGCGCAACTCTTCCTGTCCATTCGAGTGAGGATAAGAAAGCGGCAGGTTCAGAATGCCAGCCCTTGCTTCCGCAGAAGGCAGAATTTCAGCAATGGTCAGCGGCTGCACGCCGCTCTCTGACAGGTTGAACTGCACGTCATTCTCATGCAGACACTGGGTACGCTCCATAACAAACGGGTTAATTTTCATCGGGTGAACTCCGCAGTCGCGATCCATTCGCGTACCGTTGTCTCGATAAACGGCAGCGGCGCTGAAGCGACATTTAGTACCTGTTGATTAAAATCACGAATATCAAATTCGTCGCCCAGCGCCTGCCGCGCTTCTGCTCGCAGCGCAAGTATCTTCAGCTGACCGAGCTTATAACCGAGAGCCTGTCCGGGCCATACGGCGTATCGCTCGATTTCGGATATCGCTGTTGCCTCATCCAGTCCCTCGGTGTTGACCATGTACTCGATCGCTTTTTCGCGACTCCACTTTTTCGCATGCATCCCTGTGTCAACGACCAGACGAACCGCACGGTGCAGCTCAGCCTGCAGACGACCGAGGTCGCCAAACGGGTCATCGTCGTACATGCCCATCTCAGCCGCCAACTGCTCTGCGTAAAGCCCCCAGCCCTCTCCGCTCGTATTTGACCGCAGCGCTTTCACGATCCACGGCACTTCCCGCTCCATCGCCGTTGCGCCGTCCAGATGATGTCCCGGCACCGCTTCGTGATAGCTCAGGGTTTTTAAGGTCCAGCTCGGATGCAATGTGGTATCGCGAAGATTTATGAAGTAGTAACCGGGTCGGGAGCCATCCGGTGCCGGGTTGTTGTAATAACCCATGGGTGCCGAGTCCTGACTAAACTCGGGGATCATCAGCACTTCAACCTTATGCTTTGGCACTTGATGGAACCAGTTTGGTAACACTGCGTACATCTCCTCCACGTACGCACGCACATCGCTCAGCAGTTTCTCTTTTCCTTGCGCATCGTTGGAATACAGAAATCGCGACTCAACATTCAGGCGTTGTATGCGCTGGCCAACGGTCCCTTCGGTGTAACCTTCGGAGCGCAATATTTGGTCCATCCCTGCGACGATACGAGCGACTTCATCAAGTCCCGTCTGATGGATTTCATCGGCCGACAGATCTGAGTCAGTCATGTGCCGAATCATTGCAGCATAAAGCGCTGCTCCATTTGGCAGGCGCCACACCCCGGCATCGTGCGGCGCAGACGAGCGGATCTCTCCCATGTAGTCGGCGATACGCTGGTAGGCCGGTATGACATCGGCGTCAATAATTCTCAACGCACGAACGGCATAGTCCTCGGCGTTCTCAACGCCCGCTGCCTGCAATTTCGCAGTGAACGTCAGGTATAAGGCGTTTTTATCAGGTGCCGGTGCGATGAAAGACTCAACAACCGACAACGACTTCTCAACGATAAAGTCCGGAGGAATGGCGCCCCGCTGCACACCGTGCCGGTAGCTTTCGAGCGCTCCGTCCAACGTCTCTTTCACGCTTGCGAGCCGTTCGAGATATATCTCTGCGTCCGCAGCGCTTGCAACAGATTGATGAGAATTCAGAAAATTGGGAATATCCACGGTCGGCCCGGAATTCTGGACAATCGCATAGGGCAAAAACCAAAGGCCCCAAGCTCCCGTGGTCGTTCCGTAGTCGACTTGCCGCGACGGTCCAAGCGCACCGTCAAACAATGTCGTAATCACAGCATGGTTGCGACGTCTGTCTGAAGTCAGTGAGACAACATCAAGAGTTTTTAGTTGGGCGAGGGCTGCTTCGAGATCCCGCACACGACTGGCGTTACCGTCAATTGACCGGTCCATCAATCGCTTGGCAATTCCGGGGACCAGGTTCTCGGGTACGCCAAGTTGCGTTGCAACCTGCGGAGCGTGAGAAAAATAAGCCGTTGTCATCTCCCCTACAGCGGCGTCGAATGCATCATTCCCAGACTGGGCAACTGCTGCAGTCGTTGTTATCTCTTCTTTTTGACCGCACGCAGAGAGCAAAGCAAACGCGACCACGATCACAGTAGATTTGAAATTCATGAAGACCCCCTGTCTATCAGTCACGATCATAGCAAGGTCGGTCAACCTGCGATCAATCAGATGAATTTGACACCAGGTCCGCTAACCCGCGAATTTCCTGCAATGCCCTTTTCACACTTCTCTCGCCCTCTTCGATCGCCTCTGCGGCACGGTGAAATTCGAGCATGCCGATATGAGCAACTTTGGGTGCGAGCAGCACGTCCGCCGGGTCGCCGGCAAGTCTGCTGCGTGTGATGCGGTCCTGAAATATATTGATCGAGTTTGCAATTGCATGGAATAGACCGGGAGCCTCATCGTGTTTCCCCCGATTTGGGAAGATCGAGTTCGAGTAATCTCTCGCCTGCTGTTTGATACTTCCAAGAACGCCTTTGCCGTCTGGCTGCACGACTTCCCGACTTTCATTGCGGCGTTTGGCGAAAATGCCCGCGTTCAAATTAACGGCAATCACGACGTCCGCCCCTAATGCGTGGCAAACACTGACCGGCACGGGATTGACCAGGCCGCCATCGACCAACCAGCGTTCGTCGATGCGCACGGCCGGAAACAGTCCCGGCATTGCCATGGACGCTCGTACGGCGTTCGCTATGCCGCCACGGGTAAACCAGACCTCACGTCCTGTTTCCAGATTGGTCGACACCGCCGCAAACTTCTTCGGCATGTCCTCGATGCACTGATCGTCACCAGCAACGTAGCTGTGCAGAAACCAGTTCAATCGACCGGTGTCGACAAAACCGGATTTCGAAAATTTGATGTCGAAAAAACGCAGGACGTCGCTGCGGCTCGACCCCAGAACCCAATCCTCCAGATTCTGCATATTTCCAGCCACATAAGAGGCACCGATAATGGCGCCAACTGAAGTACCGCAAACAATATCCGGTTCGATGCCTTCTGCCAACAGGGCTTTGATCACGCCAATGTGTGACCAGCCACGCGAAGCTCCTGCACCCAGGGCCAGGCCGATCGTTGGCGATGCGCTTTCTTTATTCACTGGTCAGCTCCTGCATGAGACCTTCATTGTGCGATGAATGCCCGACCTCCGCCACCACTGATGAACAACAAAGCGAACTGACCTTGCTCCCCGATAACGGCAGGATAAATCCCATCAGGTCGATAATGAAAAGGGGTAAATCGTGATCCAGTTCAAACTCAACGGCGAAACAGTACAAACCGACTCTCCGCCTGACACACCACTTTTGTGGGTGATCCGCGACGAACTCAAGCTCAAAGGCACCAAATACGGCTGCGGCATTGCCCTGTGCGGCGCCTGCAGGCGGCTGACCTGCTTGCCAATAATCCGAATCCCAGTGACGCCGATATCGACTCAGCGATGGCTAGTCTGGCAACAAATATGGGTTCCATAGGATCAACTCCGCTCGTATATGTTGTTCGATTAGGCCGCTCAGTGGCCCGACTGGAACCGCCTGCCCTGGCGCTTGCGGAGTTGGTGCGATTTGATCACGCACATTGACACCCCCGATCGCCAGCGTCAGGGGTCGCGAGTTTCAGCTTCCGCCGTCCACCTCCACAATATTTTTCAGAATACTGCTCATTCACGATACACAATTGCCGTAAATGCATTGCTATCAGGCTGCTCAATGTGGCAGGTTGGGCGAGATTTTTAGCGCCTGCCTGTCAGGTCCAAGCCGTGACAAAAGAGACCAGCACGATGAAAAAAAACAGCACTTACCTCGCAGTCGCACTGCAGTTGATCGCCACCACCGCCGCGGCGCAGCCTGACGCAGAGCAGGCCTGGTCAGATAACAATATCGACCGCCTGCTGTCCCAGTTGACCCTGGAAGAAAAAGTGCTGCTGACGTCTGGCAGGGATGCGTGGAGTACGCAACCGATCGATCGCCTGGATATTCCAAGCATCTGGATGGCCGACGGTCCCCATGGATTGAGAAGAGCGCCGTCCACCGATACCTGGGGTTATGGGGACCAACATCCGGCTACCTGTTTTCCCACCGCTTCGGCGCTATCTGCAACCTGGGATGTGGCGCTGTTAAACGAGGTGGGAGCCGCGCTTGGAAACGAAGCCAGTGCGCTGGGCGTGAACATGCTTTTGGGTCCCGGCGTCAACATCAAACGCTCTGCCCTTGGCGGCCGAAATTTCGAATATTTTTCCGAGGACCCCTACCTTGCAGGCAAGTTGGGTGCCGCCTACATTGACGGCGTGCAGGCCCAGGGTGTGGGAACGTCGCTGAAGCACTTTGTTGCCAACAACGTGGAAACCGAGCGGATGTGGGCCAATTCCGACGTCGATGAAAGAACGCTCAACGAAATTTACCTGACCCCGTTTGAGATTGCTGTGCGTGAAGCGCAGCCCTGGTCGGTGATGGCCTGCTACAACCGCGTGCAAGGTGTCTATGGCAGTCAATCGCGGGACATGCTGACCCGCAAGCTGAAGCAGGAATGGGGTTTTAAAGGAGTTGTGGTCTCTGACTGGGACGCCGTCATTGACAGGGTCGAAGGTATCCGCGCGGGGATGCACATCGAGATGCCCGGTAAGCCTGGCCACATAACCAACCAGATACTCATCGATGCGGTGAAAAGTGGCGAACTGGAAGAAGCGCAGCTGGACCGTGTGGTACGCGACATTCTGCGGGTCGTGGTGAAAGCCAATGCTGTGGCAGAGACGGGTCGCAAACAGAATCTGGATGATCACCACACCCTGGCACGCAGGGTCGCCTCGGAGGCCATCACACTACTGAAAAATGATGGCGCAGTACTGCCATTGACCGGCAACAAGTATCGCAAGATTGCTGTGATCGGCGAGTTCGCGATGAGTCCGCGCTACCAGGGCAATGGCAGCTCAGAGGTGAAACCTCCGAGGATAGATAAGTTCATGGACATCATCGGGCAAGAGTTTGCAGACAACTTTGAGATCGAATACGCCCAGGGATACAGCCTGGCCGATGATGCCGACTTCACCATGATCGAGGCGGCTTCCCGCCTGGCGGCCGAGTCTGACGTCGCCCTGGTGCTTGCCGGGCTGCCACTGCACTATGAATCTGAAGGAATAGACCGCAAGCACATTGACCTGCCACCCTCGCATAATCGTCTGATTGCGGCGATAGCCGAGAAGCAAGCCAATACCGTGGTCGTACTGACAAATGGCAGCGCCGTTGCGATGCCCTGGGTTGACACGGTCCCGGCTGTTGTCGAGGCCTGGCTGGGTGGTCAGGCGGGTGCCGGCGCCGTTGCCGATGTTGTCTTTGGCAAAGTGAATCCCTCCGGCAAATTGGCTGAGACCTTTCCGCTGCGTCTGGAAGACACACCGGCCTTCCTGAATTTCCCGGCCGAGGCGGGCGAGGTGCTCTACGGAGAGCGCGTCTTCGTCGGTTATCGCTATTACGACAAGCGCAAGATCGCACCGTTGTTTCCCTTTGGCCATGGCCTTTCCTATACCGAGTTTTCCTACAGCGATCTGGAAGTGTCGTCGGAGAACCTGTCGAACAGGGAGTCACTGACGGTGACCGTCACGGTAACCAACACCGGTAAGGTGACGGGGAAGGAAGTGGTACAGCTTTATGTGCAGGACGAGGAAGCCAGCGTGCAGCGGCCAGAAAAAGAACTGAAGGGTTTCCACAAGCTGGAGCTTGCGCCCGGTGCGAGCCAGCAGGTTCAATTTTCACTTGCCGAAAGAGACTTCTCTTTTTACAGCACACCGCACGAACGCTGGCTCGCCGAAAGCGGCGACTTCCAGCTACTCGTCGGTGCATCGTCTCGTGACATTCGGCTGCAGCAAGGAGTCACTCTGCAATCTGTCGAGAAACTGCATTACCGTTTCACTGAATACACGTTCTTCAGAGAACTCTGGTCCAACCCGGAAATGAAGCCTCTGTTGATCGAGCTGATGCCAAAGTGGCTCGGTACCCAGGCAGGTGAAGGCAACTCTCTGGACGCGGCTGTGATTCAGGACTTTATTCAGGACCAGCCGATGATCAAGTTCCCCTACTTCACCATCGGTGAAGTGACTGCCGAACAGATCAAGGCATTTATCGCGGCATGCAACGCGATGACGTATACGCCCTGATGACAACCTGAAGGAGCGCGAGCGGGATGGCCATGGCGAGTTGAATCGACCACCGCAATCATCCCGATGCTAGGATACACGCCGAATTGCAGTGGAGAGTTTAGATGCCCTTACTCAGGACCGTTCTGATTGTTCTGTTTTTTGCGATCACGCAAGACAGTTTCGCGGATGAAACGCGTTTGCTGCGTTTTCCCGATATCCACGAGACTCGCGTCGTCTTCGTCTACGCCGGCGACCTGTACGTGGCTTCAACGAGTGGTGGCACTGCTGTCCGGCTTACATCGCATGAAGGCATGGAACAGTTTCCAAAATTTTCGCCTGATGGGTCTGAAGTTGCCTACTCGGCGGAATACAACGGTACTCGACAGGTCTATGTGATCCCCTCTGCCGGTGGCACACCACGTCAGCTCACCTGGTACAACGATGTGGGACCAATGCCGCCACGTGGTGGCTCCGACTATCGCATCCTCGACTGGACACGCGATGGCAAGCATGTGCTGGTGCGCGCGAATCGCCTGCCGTGGGGCGTGCGTATGGGCCGCTATCACCTCGTCCCTGCAGACGGTGGCGATGAGTCTGCTATGGCAATCCCGGAAGGCGGTGGCGGCATGTTCTCGCCGGACGGCAAGAAAGTCGTCTACACACCGATCGACCGTGAATTCAGAACCTGGAAACGCTATCGCGGCGGCCGCGCGCAGGACGTGTGGATCTACGATCTCGAAAACAGTTCGTCAGAGCAGTTGACCGATAACCCTGCAACCGATCATCAGCCGCTATGGGTTGGCGACGATATTTTCTTTACCTCAGATCGCGACTACACACTGAACCTCTATCGCTATTCAGCGGACGGATCGGAAGCTGTTACATCACATCGGGAGTTTGATGTCCTGTGGGCCAGCGCCGGACCGACCGCTATCGTTTACGAAAATGGCGGTTGGCTCTATCGTTATGACCCGGCCGTCGGCGCAGCGCAAAGGCTGTCAATCACAGTCGGGGGCGACCGTCCGGCCACACTACCCCGGGTAGTAGAAGCATCAGACTTTATTGAAGCTGCCGATCTCTCGCCGAGTGGCAAACGGGTTCTGATAACCGCACGCGGCGAAATATTCAGCGTAGCGGCCAAGGATGGGCCTGTTAGAAACCTTACGCGCACACCGAATGTCAGGGAGATCGACGCAACCTGGTCACCGGATGGAAAACTTTTGGCGTTTCTGTCGGACGCATCTGGCGAGTACGAGGTTTGGGTGCGACCGGTGGGCGGCGGCGATGCCAGGCGGGTCACGGAAGATGGCGCCGTTTGGCGATTTCCACCACTCTGGTCTCCCGACTCCAGCAAGCTGCTATTCGGTGATACCAACCAGCAGCTCAATATGGTTGACGTTGACAGCGGGCGGGTAAGCGTCGTCGACGCGTCAAATCACAACAACATTACAGATTACAGCTGGGCTCCCGACAGTCGTTTCCTTACTTACGTCAAGAACAACGAGCTGGGAACCGGAAGCATCTGGATCCATTCGCTGCAAGCAGGGCGTAATCACCAGGTAACGTCTGACATGACGAATGAAGGCACACCTGTATTCGATCCAAAGGGTCGATACCTTTATTTCCTCTCGTCACGCGATCAGGACCTGCAATTCAGCTCCATCGAGTTCAACTATATGGTGACTGATTCGATCCGCGTATACGCGGCACAGCTGAACTCAGACCAACCTGCCTTATTCCTGCCCAAGAGCGACGAAGTGATGCCGGCTGCTGACGCCGATGAAGATGAAGATGAAGAAGATAAGGGGTCGGACGATCAGAAATCACTTATCGAAATTGACTTCGCCGGACTGGCGGACCGCGTTGTTGCCCTGCAATCGGCTGGCGGTAACTACGACAACCTGATGACCTCACCAAAAGGTCCGGTGTATATCTCGGGCCAAAATGGCGACACCAACGTGATGCTTTTCGATCTTGAGAATGAGAAGGAAGAGCTTGTTCTTGAGGGAGTACAGGCGTTCTCGCTGTCAGGAAACGGTGAAAAACTCCTCTACTCTGCCGGCGGCGAGCTCGGCACTGCGGATCTCAGCCCAGGGCAAGATGCAAGTGAAGGCCGACTGGTACTCGACAATATGGAACTGCTCGTCGATCCGAAAATAGAGTGGCAACAAATGTACGTCGACGGTTGGCGGATTTTGCGCGACTGGTTTTACGACCCCAACATGCACGGTCAGGATTGGGAAAAAATCAGAGCCAAATACCAACCGCTCGTTCCGCACGTCGCACACCGGGCTGATCTCGACTACATCTTCGGTGAGATCGCTGGCGAGATGAACGCCGGGCATATCTATGTGCAATCGGGCGATCAACCGTCCGTGGAACGGCGCGATGGTGGTTTGCTGGGCGCCGAGTTTGAACGGGACAACGGCTTTTACCGTGTTAACAAAATTTTCAAAGGAGAAGCCTGGCAGACGATATTCTTTTCGCCACTCGCTGCACCGGGCGTCGATGTATCCGTCGGCGACTACATTATTGCGGTCAACGGCGTTTCAACAGGCGATGTGAAAAACTTCTACCAGCTATTGGAAAACACCGGTGGCGACGTTGTTACTCTCACCGTCAATGAGCGGCCGCGCCAGCGCGGCAGTCGCGACGTCATGGTCAATACGATCACCTCGGAAACCCAGTTGCGATATCTCGATTGGGTTGAAGATCGTGCGCGCCGCGTGGATGAGTTATCCGGTGGCCGGATTGGCTATGTGCACTTGCCAAATACAGCTGTGGAAGGAAACCGCGAGTTGTTCAAACGGTTCATGCCGCAGATGAACAGGGATGCATTGATCATCGACGCGCGTTACAACGGCGGCGGCTTTATTCCCGATCGCATGATCGAGCTTGTGTCTCGAAAACCGTTGAACTACTGGAAGCGCCGGGGTCTCGAGCCTTATGCAACACCCGCTTTCGCACATGACGGGCCGAAAGCGACATTGATCAACGGTTATTCGGCATCCGGTGGTGATGCGTTCCCCTACTACTTCAGGAAACTGGGTCTGGGCCCGCTGATTGGTACACGAACCTGGGGCGGCCTTATCGGCATATCCGGCAATCCGTCACTGGCGGACGGTGGCAGCATTCTGGCATCGACATTCCGCTTCATGGGCACGGACGGTGAGTGGGCTGTTGAAAATGAAGGCGTCTCGCCTGATATCGAAGTCATCGACCGACCGGAACTCGTCGCTGCCGGGCAGGACCCGACGCTTGAGACCGCCGTTAAGCACTTACTCGAAGCGCTCAAGAAAACACCGCCAGTCAGGGTGGAAGCGCCTCCGTCACCCACTGAGTTCTGATGATAATGACAAAATGATGCTCCCGGAAACGCTGGGAAACCTGCCGGGTTAGAGTTTCCTGTCATTCTATTCTGCGAGGGCCAAGCCACTCGGTACGGACCTCGGGACGTCATGCCTCAAATCCAGCACGGCGGGATCCGACATTGCCAACGCATCCCTGGCATCAAGATCGGCACGACTTGGCAGTCTGAGCTGGGATGGATCGTAATTACAGAGTGCCACCACAGGAACCAGGTGATACCGGACCAAGGCTTCCAGGGTGTCGCATGCCCCGTCCCTTTGTCCTGATCGTAAAAGACGTTCATGCCAGCTTTCGCGGAGGGTCTCATCGCGCCACGTTCACCTTGCAGGTACCGGTCAAACGGGCTGTTATCAGAGCGCCAATTGACTGCCTCAAAGGCGGCAATAGCGCAGGCGTTCGAATTCACGGGCGCCCTCGCCGACAGGCAGAGCCAATCGGTCACCTGTGCCCGTGAACGAATGGTGACAGGTCGCGCAAGCGATATTCAGGTTTCCGCTGAGCACCTTGTCGAAGAAGAGTTGTGCTCTAAAGCGACTTTGGCGTCGCCGGGATTACCGTCATCATTCAACTTCCGTGTTTTTTGTTGCAATGGCGTACACGATGCACGCACCAAAGCATTAACACGATCGTCAAATTTGACCAATTCGAACACTATTAACCTGATCAATTCTGCTCTTTGACAGGCTTTTTCGGCAGCGAATTGCTCAGTTCGAGTGCTCGTTACCGATTGTCATCACGCCGCCATAGTCGACGCCCGTCAACTGAGCAATATCGCTTTTGAACGTTGTTAAATCATCGAGCGTGAAATCACTGAGATGGCGGTGCCCGGTGGCACGCGCCAGCACTTTCATCAGGTCCACAGAAGCGGTGAAGAAACGTTCCAGGCGCTCTGCCGCAATATCAACCGGTAGTCGCGCGCGCAGATGCGGTTTCTGGGTTGCGATACCGACCGGGCAATTATTCGTATGACAAGCGCGCATCCCCAGACAACCTATTGCCTGAATGGCGGCATTGGAGACTGCGACGCCATCTGCACCGAGAGCCATGGCTTTGGCGAAGTCCGCCGGTGTTCTGAGGCCACCGGTGATGATCAGCGTTACACCCGCCGCATCGCTCTTATCGAGATGGCGGCGCGCCCTTGCAAGAGCAGGCATTGTTGGCACCGAGATGTTGTCGCGGAAAATCAGCGGCGCCGCACCGGTACCACCGCCGCGACCGTCAAGAATAATGTAGTCCACTCCGATATCGAGCGCCGCATCTATATCCTTCTCGATATGCTGTGCTGACAACTTGTAACCCACCGGTATTCCACCGGTCTTCTCCCGCAGCTCGTCGGCAAAGTCACGAAACTGGCTAATCTCTGTCCAGTCCGGGAAGCGTGCCGGCGATATTGCCGATTCGCCTTCAGGCAAATTTCGGACCTCGGCTATCTTGCCTTTGACTTTGTTGCCGGGAAGATGCCCGCCTGTTCCGGTCTTCGCACCCTGCCCACCTTTAAAGTGGAACGCCTGTGTTTTTTGCACGTTCTCCCAGGAGAATCCGAAGCGCGCCGATGCCAGCTCATAGAAATACTTGCTATTGGCGGCTTGTTCCTCCGGCAGCATCCCGCCCTCACCCGAGCAGATTCCGGTACCGGCCAGTTCCGCACCTTTTGCCAATGCGACTTTCGCTTCCTCGGAAAGCGCGCCGAAGCTCATGTCCGAAACGAACAGCGGGATATCCAGCCTGAGTGGCTTTTTCGCATTGGCGCCGATGACGAGATCGGTACCGACCGCTTCGTCGTCCAGTAGTGGCAACTTGTGCAATTGCCCCACGACGAATTGCAGATCATCCCACTTCGGTAGCGAATCACGCGGCACGCCCATGGCGGCGGACGGGCCGTGATGACCAACCTTGCTTAAGCCCTCGCCGGCCAGCTTGCGTATCAGTTTTACGTGCGGTTCGTCCGCTGTGCCAGTGGGGTCCTGATACGCGCCCTGATAGGCTTCGCGGTTGTACGGTTGCGGGTGTTTCTTCGCCCACACTTCAATAGCGTCCTGATCAACCCGCACATGGCCGTCCTCAATCCAGGCATCAAACTTCGGCAATGTTTCGGAATTGTTGTATTCACTGACGCCGGTGTCCACGCGGTAGTCCCAACCGTGAACACCACAGATCAGGTTGTCGCCCTCAACATGGCCATCTGACATCAGCGCAGCGCGATGTGCGCAGCGACCATAAAGAACGGATACGGCGTCGTCGAAACGAACGATCACAAGATCGACATTCGCAACAATAGCGTGCGCTGGGACTCGGTCCTGGAGCTCGTCCCAGACGGCGATGGAAATTCTATTCATGGCTGTACGTCCTTTATTAATTATTGTTGTTCATTAATAGACCTACTCGACGGGACTTTTCTTGCAGCGGCCGAATTGCGAAGAACGGTGGCTCCCTGAATCACGGGCTATCCTGCGCTACCTTGAAACAATGCCATAGCGCTCTGGTCTATGAGTCTTGCAAGACCGGCTGTTCGTTAGTGCGGCTGCGTTTGCCTATCACACGCGCTGTTCTGTCAAAGAGAAGCGCATGGACAGGGAACGTCACATACCAGTACAGCAAGCCCCATAGGCCTGCCGGGTGCCAATGTACCTGGACATCGATGCGCCGTTCGGTGCCCAGATCGCTAATCAAGAATCTGAGCACACCAGCGCCTGGCGCTCTCATTTCCATGAGCAGTGTCAAACTTTTCTCGGGCTCAATGTCGACGACACGCCATGAATCAATGACATCGCCTACCCGCAGTTCCTTGCGATGACGGCGTCGGCGGCGAAAACTAGGGCCGCCGACCAGCCAATCCATTAAACGGCGCAGCCACCAAAGCGGCCGCCCATAGAAAAAATCTCCACCACGACCGAACTCGCATATGACGGCCCAGATATCAGCCGGCTGTGCCGTTGTTACGGAACTTCCGTATGCGCGCTTCGCGTAGAACGCGTATTCGGGACTGAAACTTTCACAGACCACGGCGTTCTCTACCCAATGTGCGGGCATTGCATGCTGCCGATCGGCACTTAGTGCTTCGGTCGCCGCTGCGTCGAAGCCCAGCAACGTTTGCGGTATCAGCTTCGCAAGCCGCTGATCCCGTGCAATGACATCCTGTGACAGCCCACCGATCAGCGCCCGCGCCACTTCCGTCGGTACGGAGGTCACGAAGCGCAGCCAGTAAGAGGAAAGCCGCGGAGTCAGCACGGGTACAGGAATAATGACCGGTCGCTTACCGACGAGCTTGCCGTAGCGCAGCATGATTTCCTTGTAAGTGAGAATTTCCGGGCTGGCAACGTCATAAATCTGACCGGCGGTCTCGTCATATTTCGGCACATCTGCCAGATAACGCAGCAAGTTGGTCAATGCAATAGGCGTGGATCTGGAGGAAACCCAGCGGGGCGTGATCATGACCGGCAGGTGATTCACAAGGTCGCGGATAACTTCCCACGCTGCCGAACCGGGGCCAATGATCATACCGGCACGTAATTCAGTCACAGGCACAGTGCCTTCACGAAGAATAGTGCCGGTTTCCTCGCGGGATCGAAGATGAAGAGAATGCGCGTTTTCCGGCGTCAATCCACCCAGATATACGATGCGCCGCACGCTTTGTCGTGACGCGGCAGCGGCAAAATTGCGCGCCGCTCTTGCATCGAGTTCAGGGAACGACTTGCCAGCAGCCATCGAATGCACGAGGTAATACGCGGTGTCGACTCCGTCCAGCGCTTCATCGAGGCTGTTGGCATCGAGCGCATCTGCCTGACAAAGCGCTGCATCCTCCCAGCCCCTGCCCTTTAAAACTTCGATATTTCTCGAAGACGCACGGACGTTTCGTCCCTCGGCCAGCAGGAACTCGACCAGGTTGGTTCCGATGTAGCCGCTGGCCCCAAAAACGAGGTCTGGCCTTACGGCTTCAGTGTGAACAGCGATATAGCGTCTGCCGCAGTGATTCTCTACAGGCCTTTGACCTTAAACTTCTGTCCGCCGACAGAGGCCTCATACATCAGACCGCCTTTTGCCATCGTAAAAATGGCTACGCCGCTTGAATAGCCAGCATCAGCCGAAGCGCCAGCGGTAATCGCAACAGCAGAAGCCTGCGCGCCGAGTTCATAATTACCTTTCTTGAAATGCTCGAGTGCGCTCGCATCTTCAAAAAAGATGAATTCGCTGTACGCCTGCCCGCCCCACTGAAATCCGATAGACAGCTGTGTCATTGTCACTTCCGCTGTTGGCTGGCCGTTTTCATAAAGAAAACCTTTGCCCCTTGCGCCGCCGATTCCGAGTCCGGCTTTTCCGACAGTCGGAATGACAACGTAGCCAGCCGCCGCATCAAAGTAGCGTTGCATGCTTGAGTCACTCTCAATCAATGCAGCAATTGCTTCCTGACCCTTAGCCACGTCGTCATCTTTTCCTTTCGGATCCCACGCTTGTGTGGACGAAAATGCGAGCAGCATCGTCAGGAAAACGCTTGTTGTCAAAGTTCGATTCATTTCTACCCTCTCCATTGCTTACGTGCACGATGAGCACGGCCAGTGAATTAAATTTTGTATCTACGGGTAGAATCCTACCATCAAAAGTCTCCCCCGGTCCCATATCTCACTCTTGACGATTTTCAGGTAGAAAAACGCCTCTCGGGTGGTTTCTGACGTTGCCGGGTTTCCCATTCAGGGTCGACCCAAGGCGTAACATCGGCCGCTGCAAGAAGCTGGCGGTCCAAAATAATGTCAGCGGCCCTCTCAGCCACCATGATAGTCGGTGCATTCAGATTGCCATTTGTAATCGACGGGAAAATAGACGAATCCACAACCCGCAATCCCTGCATACCGCGAACGCGACATGCCGAATCGACAACCGCCATCTCATCATCGTCCGCACCCATTTTGCAGGCGCACGACGGGTGATACGCGGTTTCAACATTCTGCCGGACCCAGGCGTCGATCTCGCTATCGGTCTGTACCTCAATGCCCGGCTGTATCTCATCACGCCTGAATGCATCCAGGGCTGGTTGTGCGATGATCTCACGCGTCAAGTGGACAACACGCCGCCAGTCCTCGATGTCCTTTTGTTCCTTAAGGTAGTTAAACAAGATACTGGGCCTGACGCTCGGATCAGCCGAGACAATTCGCACCCGTCCGCGGCTCAGGGGTTTGTTTGGGCCAACATGCACTTGAAATGCATGACCTTGCACTGCCGCGCCACCATCGTAACGAATCGCTGCAGGTAGAAAGTGATATTGAATATCCGGCCACTTTTGCGTCGCCTGCGAACGTATGAAGGCACCGGCTTCGAAGTGATTGGTGCTACCAAGGCCGTCTCTAAACAACAACCAGCGCATTCCAATCAAACCCTTACTGATCAGGCCCAGCTTGTTGTTCAAGGTGAGTGGCTGCTTGCACGCGTATTGAATATAGACCTCCAAATGGTCCTGCAGGTTTTCCCCAACACCCGGAAGTTCATGCGTTAACTCGACACCCGCTTCCGCCAGAACCTGCGCCGGTCCAACTCCGGACCGTTGTAGAAGGGTTGGCGAGCCGATTGATCCGGCTGAAAGAATCACCTCTTTGTCAACGTGGACAACATGCAGGGCATTCTTGCGACGAAACTCGACGCCAACCGCTCGCTTCCCCTCGAAGATGAGTCGTTGCACTTTTGCATGCGACACCACCTCGAGATTGCTGCGTCGCATCGCCGGGCGCAGATACGCACGTGCCGTCGAATCTCGCACACCGTCTCTGACCGTCATTTGCAGGGGCCCAAAGCCTTCTTGCTGAGCGCCATTCATGTCTGTTGTTTGCAGGTATCCAGCTTCTGTACCTGCCTTTACAAAGGCCGAATACAGCGGATTTTTCATACCATTACCGTTGCCGGTACCAAGCGGACCGTGGTCACCACGATATTCACTGGCGCCGCCCACCCATGTCTCCATCCGGACGAAGTAAGGCAAGCAGTCACGATAGCTCCAACCTTTGGCCCCGAGTGTTTCCCATTCATCGAAATCGCAGGCATGGCCCCTGACGTAAACCATTCCGTTGATGGAAGACGTACCGCCCAATACTTTGCCTTGCGGGCAATCCAGGGCACGGTCATCAAGATAGGGCTCCCGCTCCGATGCAAATGGCCATATATATTTTTTGGAATTCATCGGGTACGCAAACGCGCTTGGCATTTTGATGAAGACGCTGTAATCAGCACCACCAGCTTCGATGAGCAATACGTTGTTTGCAGCATCGGCCGTCAATCGATTGGCCAGTACGCAACCTGCCGAACCGGCACCGATAACAATGTAGTCATAGCGATTTTTTTTCATTCTTCCAATCCCATAGTCTCCGCCACAAGTTCCGCAATATCTTTGTTCACGACAGCCGTTTCCTTCGAGCCCAACGCGTCTTCCATCATCGTCATACAAAAAGGACAAGACGAGGCGATAACGCCGGCTCCCGCGGCGATCGTCTCACCACAGGAAAGTGTCTGCAGCGCTTCGTCAACCCGCCGGTCGTTCACACGTTTTTCCGGCTCATCTTCCACCCACATGCGGCCCCCACCAGCACCACAACAGCTGCTTTTCGAACGACTGTTCTGCATTTCCGTGACGGCATTTCCAATAGCGTTGAGAACCTGACGCGGAGCGTCGTAAATGCCATTGTGTCGCCCGAGATAACAGGGGTCATGAAAGGTAATATTTCTATCAGTGATTTTTTGCGGGTTGATTCTCTTTTCTTTCACCAGCATTGCAATCAATTCACTGTGATGGAGAACCTCATAAACCCCGCCAAACTCGCTGTGTTCCTTGCTAAGAGAATTCATACAATGTGGGCAAACCGCCAGAATCTTCTTGAACTTGTAGTTGTTTAGCGTCTTTACATTGCGCTCGGCTTGCGTCTGGAAAAGGTACTCGTTACCAACACGGCGCACGAAATCACCTGTGCATCTTTCCTCTTCACCCAGCACTGCAAAACTCACAGAGCAGGCGTTCATGATCTTTACCAGGCTTCGGGCAATTTTCTGATTGCGGGGATCAAAGGTCGCAGAGCAACCCACCCAAAAAAGGTAATCGACTTCGTCGCCAGCCTCTTGCACTTCTGCCATGGTGCGCACGTCGAGACCTGCAGCCCATTGCATACGGGACGTCGGGTGTTCATTCCAGGGATTGCCGCGCATTTCCACGCCGTTGAAAACGGCTTCAAAAGCCTGCGGGAAGCGGTCTTGCATCATCACTTCGCTACGACGGGCTTCGAGAATCTTAGAAAGCGGATCAATATAAACGGGGCACGCTTCCACGCAGGCCTTACAGGTCGTGCAGGCCCATAAGTCCTCCGTCAACACAGCGTTGCCGACAACCGGCTTGCCTTCCTTTCTGGCACCAAAGAGTGGTTGTTCCTCTTTGAGCTGCGCCTGAAGATCAAGAATAATACTGCGAGGTGACAGCGATTTTCCGGCGTTATGAGCGGGGCAATTGAGTTCGCACTGCCCGCATTCTGTACAGCTTTGGAGGTCGAGCAAATCTTTCTGACTCAGATCGGAAATGCTTTCAAGCCCGATGGATTCCTCCCTTTCAAAGGCTCCTTCCACATCCAGTTTAGTCAGACGGCCCTCGCTGCGAAGATCTCTGAACATGACATTGAACCCGGCGCTGAGCATATGCATCGCCTTCGGCGCGAAGGGAAGGTAGCCTATCCCCAGTAACACGATGGCGCCGTGAAACCACCACAACAGACGGTGGTATAACTCAAGGTCTTCTACAGCAGTTGCGGCAAACAAGCCGGATGCCAGGTATCCCGCGGGCGACCATTGGGCATTGTAGGCCAACTCTGTCGCCGTAGCCGCCAGGCGCAGTGCTTCAATGAAAAAACCGGTGAAAGCAATCAGCAATAGCCAGGCGGGAAACAGGAATTCTCTGGCTTGAATTTTGAGTTGACTGGGCTTGAACACAAATCGGCGGGTGATTGCGATGAAGAGTCCCAGAATTAGAAGACATCCAAAGACGTCCATCGCCAATTCAAAACCCAGGAAGAAGTTTCCATACCAGAAGCCATGATCTTTGCCGAGGATCTTCTGGAACAGATCGTACTCAACAACGACAATACAGGTCCCGATAAAAAGAATGATGAAGCCCGACATGAGCATCAGGTGCATCAACCCCGTCATCACATGTCCGCGATAGATGCGCTGATTGGCAGAAACTGTTTTCACACCATTAAGCAGAAGTGCTAGAGAAAACCCCTTGTTGAATGCAACATTCTTGCCGCGCTTTATTCTCTCGATCTGGCGAACGACGCCATAAACAAAAAGGGCTATTGCCAGAAACGACAATCCATAGAAAACCAACTCGCCTGTGGACGAGATATTCCAAAAGAGTTCTCTCGTAACATCCATCAAACTTCCTCTTTCGAACCGCTGCGCTGCTCTTGCAATTTCTGCTTGCAATCAATGCAGGCGTATTCTAGCATTGATATATCGGTGTTACCAACACCAATATATCGGTTGAATAGAATGAAACAATCACTCACCGCGGATAAACCCGGCATTTACGAGTCTTTAAAAGACCGGATCATCTTGCTGGACTACGAACCGGGGCATTTGATCCGTGAAAAGGACCTGATGGAGGAATTCCAGGTCAGTCGAACGCCGGTGCGGGAAGCCCTGATCCGACTCCAGTCAGACGAATTGGTCCGTATGGTTCCGAGCAGTGGGACCTTTGTCACCGAAGTCAGCTTTGTGCAACTGAGAGACACGTTCGAAGTGCGAACGCACTTGATCCCCATGGCCGGAAAGCTGGCCGCCCTGCGCATTACCCAAGACGAGCTCCTGCGGCTTGAGGAACTAATACAAATTCTAAAGAACGAAACGGACACCAAGGCCATCATGCGTCTGGACCTTGAGATTCACAGTCTTGTCGACCACGCGACCAGAAATTCCGTGTTGGCAAAGATTCTTGGCAACCTTCGAAATCAAACGGTCCGAATCTGGAGCCTGGCCCCCAAAGGCCACGAATATTTTCGCCACATTGTTGCTGATTTCGAAGAACTGCACGAAGCCCTGCAAAAGCGAGACCCCGAAAAAGCTGCGAGAACCCTTGAAAAACACTTCAGCAAGTTTGTGGACTTTGTTCAAGGAACATCCCGCTAATCAAAATCCAATAGCCATACACTGACAACGGTTAAGACAATGGAAAAATTCCCCAGCAAAGCGAAATGCGTCGTCATCGGCGCCGGCATCGTCGGAAACAGTATCGTCCATCACCTTTCCAAACTTGGTTGGAAGGATTTGGTGTTGATTGACACTGGCCCTCTCCCCAATCCCGGCGGTTCCACCGGTCACGCGTCCAACTTTATCTATCCAGTGGATCACGGCAAGATAATGACCGAAATCACCCTCGACAGCATGCGGCAATATAAGGAGTTGGGGGTATTCAGAGAATGCGGCGGTTTGGAGCTTGCACGTACCGAAGCACGGATGGATGAGCTGAAGCGACGCATAGCGTCTGCTAAATGCTGGGGCATAGAGGCCGAAATGGTCACGCCTGCGCGAGCCAAGGAACTCTTTCCCTGGCTGGAGGAAGATCTGCTCCTCGGTGCCTGTTGGTTCCCCACCGTTGGCGTCGTGGACTCACTGCGTGCCGGCACTCTGATGCGTGAATCTGCTCAACAGTCGGGCGCCCTCAGCGT